>PSRI01000146.1 GCA_003175935.1 Bacteroidota bacterium | reverse complement strand
TAGTTTGTGGTTTGTGGTTTAAGCGGCTTTGCTAAACTTTGCACCTTAGAGTGAAATTTTTCTTATTGTCAAAAATGTATGCGATTTTTTTACCACGGAGCCACTGAGGTACTGAGTTGCACGGAGATTCTCTGTGAATCTCTGTGCTTCTGTGTCTCAGTGTTTCAACTCCTCCATTTCAATTTGAAATCGAAAGCTAACAGTTTGCGAGGAACAATTGAGCATCCGAAAAGCGGATTTTTTTCCACTGAGACGCCGAGTTACTGAGTTACACAAAGATTTTCAAAGCTCCTTTGCGAAACTTTGCGTCTTTGCCTGCTGCGCCTTCGCGAAGCTATGGCGAAGCAAGGCCCGTACCGAACGGCACCTGCTCGAATGGCTCGTTCAGGCGGGCGTTCGGGCGGGGTTTGTGGTTTAAGCGGCTTTGCTAAACGTTGCGTCTTTGCGTAAAATTTATCCGATTAACAAAAATGTAAGCGATTTTTTTACCACGGAGACGCCGAGTTACTGAGTTACACAGAGATTTTCAAAGCGCCTTTGCGAAACTTTGCGTCTTTGCGCGAGGTATTTCGGAATCTCTCTAAAAATCAATGGTGACCATTCCAATTGCCAGCCCATCACTCGCAAATGGATTAAAGTAGTATACTCCCGCAGTCAATTTCCAGAATGAATATTTTACAAATGGCCCACGTTGTATATTAAATTCTGCCTGGTATAATTTTGTTTTTTGGTACGATAAACCCAGTTGTAAATTATTTGTCGCATTAAATCCAAATTCTCCCCATGCATAGAAAAAATTATTCTCCGATCCTGAAAAGTCAATGACATATTCTGTTTCGGAACTGTATTCAAATTTTTTGTAAGAAAGTTCCAGTTCCAGGCCTGGCGCTACTCCGTTAGTATTACCGAATACTCCGCCAATCATTGGTGTGGCAGCAAAATAAACATTCCCATTTTTCTCGAAGGTCCAACCCACAAATACTGAACCTGTATTGCGATCTTCATAATTATAGCGGCCCTCTAAATGCAATTTTTTATAATCTGCATAGCTCGTAATTGAAACGGAATTTTTGTCCCCGGGAACAAAATAATAATAGGCAGAAGCGGAATAATGCCAATCCTTCTCGGGTTGAGGTTTGGCATCATTTTGTGAAAATGCAGTGAGAGAAAAATCCAAATTGACAATAAAATAAATAAAGAATTTCTTCATGCAGTTATATTCTGGATACTAAAAGTACCAGGTACTTAGTACTTAGTACTTAGTACCTAGTACCTAGACTAATTTCTATGTGTAACTCAGTGCGCGAAGTCTATCCGTCGAGTGGTGGATGTCCCCATGATAAAACCAAAATCTAAAATCCCCTATTCCAGATCTTAAATCCTATATCCTCCTACCTTGAATGTTAAAAGTTCAACTTTCTTAAAGTTTTGCAGCTTCTACTCTCGTTTTAATTTCATCGGAAATCTTTGCAGGAAGATTCTTGATCCTTCGCAATCCCAAACCCAGCATAATTCCTGAGATTCCAACTAAAATAAATGCAAGTCCGGTCCATGTTACCAAAGTCATCCCGGCAAATGCAGGATTCCAAATAAGAATAAAAGAAAATAAAATTCCGAGAACGCTTATTAATGCGATGGTTCCCCAACTTGATACACCCATATTCCTCAATTCAAATGCCCAACCAAGTGCATTTGATGATTGAAACAAAATATAAAATCCTACGATGAATGGCAGCGTAGCCATTGAAATTTCAGGTCGGGATACTAATTGTAATCCAACCAGGGTATACAAAATACCTCCTGCAAGGTGCCATCCCCAGCTTGGTAATTCTTTTCTGTTGGACACCGCAAAAATAATTTGAAGGATTCCTGAAACAAGGAATGAAACACTAAAGATTACTGAAAGGGCAACATAAGATGCAACTGGCGTGCTAAAAACATCGATTCCCACAAAAATCAGTACAATTCCGATAATCAGGGGAATGTACCAGTGTTTAATAGAATCTGCGATTGATTTTAAGGCTGTGCTCATATGTATGAAATTTAGGTGTGAAATAAATTTCAAAAATTACTCTTCAACTAACACCTGGGAGTAAGCGCTTTCTGGTGCACATATTCACGGTAAAGCAATTTTATTCAACGAAAATGGATGCGGAATGTCGGGAAGGATTTGAACGAGGTCCAGGAATTTATTGCCAAACTAAAAGCATTCAATATCACTTTAACTAAAGTAGATTTTTTTTTTGAAGAAATGCAAGGCCTCACGCAGAGGCGCAGAGATCACAAAGTACGAAAGTACCAAGTACCTAGTACCTAGACAAAAACCACAATCTTTTCTTATCCCATATCCAACATCTTAAATCCAAAGTCTTTCGAACTCGAACTCAACTAATGGGAAGAGCTGTATTCAGTTTGTTCATCTCCAAAATAGTTGTTTTGCCATTGTCGCTTTCGCGATACATAGGAACAAATTTTTGTCCGAATAAAATTTCATTAAAAGTGTAAGAAGTTCTTTGCTGCACATTGGCGGAATAAACATCGTCGAATCCCCTGATCAATACATAAATTTCTACATCAGCAGATTTCATGTCCTCGTGTGTGAATCCGTAGAATGGGCTCTTATCGTCAATGGGATGTACTACGGTCCAATTCATTGGCAGGCTTTCAACTTTACTTCTCTCCAAATCGAGATCATAATATTTATAGATGACATTATCGTTTTCCAGAACCTGCAAACCCACATTCACCCTGATCTCTACGGAAGTGAGTGTATGTTTTTCTTTATAGGAAGCGAATCTGAACATTAATCCTGTCTTCCCTCTGTAAGGACTAATCAGGGCATAATCGCTGAATTTGAGGAAGGCGCCAGGTTTTGAAAATCGTCCAAAGATGAGACCGGTTGCAATAGCGAAAGAAAGAAAGCCGTGCATGGCTTCGAATGAGGCAACCAGGTTGGCCCCGTCTCCAATGGGATTAACTCTGCCATATCCAACAGTGGTAAAAGTTTCTGTACTAAAGAAAAAAGCTTCTTTGAATTTATCCCAGGGAGTTTGAGCAATCATTCCCGTGAGTTCTGAAGCTCCTATAAACATGTAAATCGCCGCATAAATAATATTCACAACTAAGAAAGACACGACAATTATTCCAATGAATTTCCACCTGGGCAAATTCATCATGAAATAATAAATGCTGAATTTTTCGAGGAAGCTTATCCCTTCTTTCCTGGTGTTAAAAGTTCCGTCCTTATTAATGAACCTTCCACCATAATCACTAGCGTTAATTCCGAAACCAGTGTCATTATTAACTTTCAATTTGGGATTGATGTCTTTGAAAAGCGCCATATTGCAGAATTTTATTATAGCAAATTAAGAATTTGAAATCAGAACAAATGAATCCGAAAATCTCCGGACAAAAGAAAAGCCATGACCGGATCAGGATCATGGCTGAATTTATTTGGAAAAGAAGTGTCTCGACTATTGCTTCACATTAACTGTAATGCTACTGGAAAGTTTGCCGCCATATGAACGGTGAATTCCATCGGCGAATTGCAGGGTGAGACGGTGCTTGCCCGGAGTCAATTTGATTTCAGTAGAAGTTTGCGCATTTCCAAAATGAAGATGCGTTGAGTCTTTAGGAACTACAGTTCCGGCAGTAAGAGAATCACCTGCATCAATGAGAATATGGTGATGTCCTGATCCTGGACGCAGCATACCTGCTGAATCTACTTTTATTCCACTTGCTCCCATTTCAATTTTCAGTGGAGACTTAACTGTAGCTCCATCTTTAAGATTTTTGAAGAAGACTTTTGCTCCGGCAGGAATATCCGGAACCGGGGCAACAGCACCTGTAGAATCCATGTGATGATGCATTGTGTCTGCCGCCGGTGCAGCAGGTTTTGCAGTTGCGGTATCGGTGCTTGCAGTTTTGTCGCCAGAGCCGGAACTGTTACATGCAAATAACCCCACGAGTGAAAGCGCAGGAATAAGAATTGACCTTCTCATAATATTGAATAGTTTAAATTGATTTGCCGAATGGCGGTCAAAGATAGGGATATATTGTGTTAACGGATTTCATTAGTTGATCATAAGAGCTTGCAGAAATTTTCTATAACTTTTTAAGAATGATTTTTGATTGGGAAAAGTTATAGGCTTCGTCTAAAATCTCCGTTAGTTTAGGCCATTGATCTTTGTCGAACTGTTTCTTTGCATACTGCTTTTTAACCTTTAGCACGATTACATTATTTTCTACCGTGGCTGTACTGATAAAACTGCCGCATTCATTACTTACGGTTTTGTTTAATGATGTAAGGCCCTTTGCTTCGTAACCAATCGGCACAGGCATCGAAATTGTCCAATACAAAGTTCTCGGATACAACACATCAATTGGCAGGGTGCGGTTTCTTTCTTCTTTTTTAACCTGCGTTTGCTGCGTAACAAGGGACGGCAATTCTACTACAATATCGTCTCCGGCCTTTGCCGTTAGTTCATCAATGGCAAATGCTTCACTGAAAATGAGGTTTTTCTTTTTGTAAGCACGGCCATCCTGTATCAATCTAAAATTGTCAAACTTAGTCAGGTGAGCCCCGTATTCATTTTCAGCAAGCGCTTTCATGTATTTTGTCTTTTCATCTTTCCATTCCTTCTTTTGTTGTGCAAAATCCTCAATGGCTTTCTCCTCCTGCTTTGAACTCAATCCGTCCCACATTCCCGCACCATCATAATTCTTATAATCAGCCTCCATATAAGGTGTGAGAGAAAGTACATCATCAATCATAGCAGATTTTAAAAGTCCTTTTGCTTCTACCGTCCTTTCCACACTCATGATTTGTTTTGAAGAATCAAGTGATGCTTTCACTGTGCTCACCAAAGTATTTTCCAGGGTATCGGAACCGGGAATAAACTCTGTTTGCATAGGCATTTTTTCATCGTCACTGCTGATTCTTATTGCTTCATTTCCTATCAAATCAAGAGGAATCTCCTCCGGGTTTAAATGCTCATCGGGATTGCAATAATATTTGTTCTTATATTTTATTACCCAGTTGAGTTCCTGTGTAAATGCAGTTTTTGGAAGCGTAGTCCGCAGATTAGAAGTGGTAATAACGATTTCATGCGGAATTTTTTTCTCGTCTAACAACCCGGAAAAAACTTTTGCATATGCAAAATCACTCCAATTTGCATACATAGTCATGCTACGAATCGTATAATAAGTTTTTTTAACAAAATCATCGTCTGTCGCATCCGTTATTCCCCTTTTCCTGAGCATTTTATATACGGTTCCAATTGTATTGTCGATGGAGGTTCTCAGTCCGGCATTATAGTCACCTGTGCCTTGAAGCTTACCGGGATGATACCAGAATTCCTTTGCTTTTTCTCCCAGCTCTTTTACATCAATGTCACGTTTCATCTCGGCTTCGTCTTTAAACCATACAAATTCCCTGCTGTTATTTCTTGCGTAAATCACCTGGAACTTAATGGCAGGAAGTTCCACATATTCATTGACAAATCTTGTATCTGTAATTTTATCCCGGTTATTATCCGACCACCTATAAATTCTCTTGCCTTTCTCAGTTCTTAATTCAAAATCGGCGGCTGTTTTTTGGCTTTTGTACCCGATATAATACTTATCATCTTCCATTTCTACTTCAATAATTTGTTTGGCAACGGGCAACTCACGGTTGCACAGATAATACACCGGATCAAATTCTTTATAGCTCGGATTATTGAAATAGTGCTGTGAATTAATTACCCGGGAACCATATTCGATAATATCACCTTCCTCCAGGTCGGGAATCGCAATTTTATAGTAGGTGGGACGATAAATTGAAGATATTTCTTCTTCCGTGATTCCCCGAAATGATGAAGGAACAGTTTTATAATCATCCACACTCACTGCATCAGCAAGGTCCACCTTGTTTACAGTTCCGTCCTTTTTGATCACCTGCGCAGAGAAAGCGTCCGATTCGGTAGAGACCCTGAAATATAGAACCGAGTATTGTTCAATTGCATATTTATCACGAAGCAAAATTTTCTTTCGCTGTTTTTCTTCTACAAGGATCTTTGTGTCATTGCTGGCATTTGCTGCATAGATTGACATACCAAGCGTCGGAATTGCGAAAAGCAATCCAAGTATATTTCGCCCAATTCTTCTTCCCACACTTATACCTATTTTATCAAACCCGAAAGTGGTTTTCTGACATAAAATGATTGCACTTTCATTGGGCCAGGGATCATTGGTGAGTTTGTAATTAAAATCTGCATCATTATTATCCAGTATCGGCAAAGAATTTGGATTTTGATTTGCGATTTCCAAAACCTTACTGCTGATATGTTGCTGGGCAAACGCTAGATGCCCAAGAAAAAATGTAATGAGAATTGAAAAAAATATTCTTTTCATAATTTGAATCGGTGTTTTACGGGCAGCCTTTTAATGGGTTTGGGTTAATATCATCAGGGCAATTGAACGGTTATATTGTTCCGGTTGAACTCTTTAATCCTGTTTACAAAAGCTTTCCAGTCAGAAAACTCACTGTTACGGATAACCGGAGAATTAAGTTCAAATTTCTTTTTGAGCACAATGGTGTTGTTAATTGCAGTGTATGATGCGCTCATATTATTTTTTAAAAAAGAAGACTGGAAATTCGCCGGGAGTGCTTTTGCCTTTGCTCCTTTGGGTAACTCCAGTGTAACTTCGTCTGTTGAAAGAAAAATATTATCAATATCTATCGGATTTTTCCTTTCTTCATCTGGAATAAAACTCGTAATCGTTGCAGGGAAAAAGTCGATACCGGTATAGCATAAATTATCCGCTTTAGTTACCTGGTTGCTTATTTCAATATCTCCGTCAAGTTTGATGGGTATATCCCTGTCATTAAAATCCGAAGTCTTTACATTGGTTGCCTCTGTATTATTATTATTTAGCTCCAGCAGTGCGTTGATGAATTGCTTTCTTTTATTTGCAGGAATAGCATTGTAAACGTTGTGAAAAAAATTCTTCGTTTCTCCATCAAAAGTCATTGTAACGTGCCCCATAAGTTTGTCATTATTTAAAGCCAGGGTTGCTTTAGTATTGATTACGTTTTCGTCAACTGTTGCGGGAGGAACCACCTCAACGCTGTACTTGTCACCATGTTCAACCAGTGCACTCTTTCCCTGTATCCTGTAGGCATTTCTTCCAAATGAAGCGTATTTTTCAGTTCCATCAAGGAAATAAGTCTTGCCCTTTAGATACAGAACTGAAATTGCGTGATTGTCCACACATAGAGCCTGAATCTCTTTTCTGTCGTACGGAATTTCCCTGGTTCCAATCCAGGCAAAATGCGCATCGAATCCTGCAAGTTTGAGCATCTCAGTCAGGAGATTTGCCATTCCTTTACAATCTCCATATTTGTCTTTGAAAACTTCCTGAACAGTTGTCGGAACATAACCCGCATATCCTTCTTCGTAAGCGATATACCTGATATTATCCTGAACCCAATAATAAATTGCTTTAATCTTGTCCTCGTCTGTTGTTTTTCCCTGAATTAATTGTTGAACCTGGTTCTTCAACACATCAGTATTGTTGTCGGCCTTTTTGTAAAGCAAATCATACCAGGCGTACATATCATCAAGGTTCTTAAGCACATTATATTTTTTTTGCCCCAGGGTAAAACTTCTCAATGTAATAATGAGGTGTGGAAGATAATAAGGTCTTGCCAGCGACGCAGACTCTTCATGCAAACTGGGCAGATTATTGATTTTGTAAGTGATTACATTAACGTCCTTATCCTTTTTTACCGTCTTACTGATTTTGTATCCTTCAAAATTCTTTTCGGTAATATCCAGTTCAAGCCAGTCGGGAACTCTGAATGTTATGATCTCATCCCGAATAGGAATTCCCTCATGAAAAAATAACCTCGTTAAATATTTTCCATCGCTATAAACATAGTTGTAACGAAATCTGCATCGCTGCCCGGATTGCATTGCCTGAAATCCGTAGTACTGCCCATAATTATCGTCGAAGAAAATTGCGTCATCAGTAAGTGATACTTTTACAGGTGGGTATTTCTGACTCTTAAAATTGTTCCTGTAGAAAATTTCAAAATCATAATCGTTAAGCCTGACGAACTGATTATATGGAAGGAGATAGCCTACATTCACTTTGTTCTCCAAAGAAACCATTTCAATATTTCCCACTTCACTCACTGTAACCGTTGGCTGATTATTAAGCCCTTTTCCAGTACCAAAACTGATTTCCTTTTCGATGAGATAGGCACCATACCTGGCTTTTTTTTCCATCTTTTTAAGAAAATTAGCCTGTGCCTCACCATCCGGGTCCGGATTTTGATACTGAGCATAAGTAGCAACTGATGTTGTAAGCAGAAAAACTAATAGGGTCGTAAGTCGTCGCATGGGTAGAGGTGTTTTACAAACTTATTAAATTATGGAATTTAGAAACGTTATCCAATTCCATTTATTTGATGGTTTTTATTCGCTTTTCGAGCGGTATTTTGAAAGAATTATTAAAGGAAGTCGTCATATCAACAATCCAAGATCGGGATTTCCAAAAGTCCTCCACAGAAGAACCTGCTTTTTGTTTTTTCAAGCACTTTAAATCATTGTTTATGGACCAGCGGATCATTAATCTCTTTGATGAGTACACCCACAAACCGTTGAGTCGTCAGGAATTCCTTGGCCGCCTTGCCAGACTCACAGGAAGCACGAGTGCAGCACTGGCTGTTCTTCCCATGCTGGAAGTAAATTATACAAAGGCCATTACGGTCAAAGAAAATGACGAAGACATCATTACTGAGGACATTACGTATCCCGGAGATGGAATTATTGTAAAAGGATATATTGCCAGACCTAAAAAAGATGGCAAATATGGTGGAGTGATTGTAATTCATGAAAACCGCGGATTGAATCCACATATTCAGGATGTAACCAGAAGAGTTGCTAAAGCTGGCTTTATAGGGCTTGCGCCGGACGCTCTTTCTCCATTTGGTGGAACCCCTGCAAATGAAGATGATGCAAGAAACCTCTTCAGTCAGCTCGACACTCAAAAAAATCTAAACAATTTTTTGATGGCTATCGATTATTTAAGGACGAGAAAAGAATGTAATGGAAAAATTGGGAGCGTGGGATTTTGCTGGGGCGGAGGAATGGCCAATGATCTGGCAGTAAATTCTGCGGAATTAAAAGCAGCAGTTGCATTTTATGGACGTCAACCCAAAGCAGAAGATGTTCCGAAAATAAAAGCGAGACTTCAATTACATTATGGCAGTCTGGATGAACGCATCGATGCAGGCATTCCGGCTTACGAAGATGCACTCAGGAAAGCGGGCACCAAATACGAACTCTATATGTATGAAGGTGCGCAGCATGCTTTTCACAATGACACTGCTCCAACAAGATATAATGAAGCAGCGGCAAAGCTTGCATGGGCAAGAACCATTAAACTATTTACAGAAACAATTTCTTAAAATCAAAATCAATAATCAGAATAGTCTGTTGGTCTCAGAAATGTGATATCAACTTTAGAAACATTATGTTGGTATCCCGGCTCAGCTGAAAGCTTTTTCCATTCGGGAGAATCACTAAAAGATTTCCAGTGTGCTTCGCGATCTTCCTTGTTTTCGAAGGTCGTCATATACATTAAATTCGGAGTTTTTGATCCGTAAATTACTGAGGCGTAAAACACCGCATTAAAATTGAGTCTTTTGAAGAGCGTTATCTCGCCCCCTTCATTGAACATCTGAACTTTATTTCTGTGCAATTTTTCTGTGGCACTTTCATAACTGCGCAATTCATAAACCCTCTCACTTCTCGCACCCTTCAATTGCGGAACATTCATTTGCGGAGCCAATGGAAATGCAAGCAGCATGATTGATTCAATTCTTGTATAAGGCGGATGATCAAATACGGCATCGAGATAATCCTTCCCTGCATTCCTGTAAGCTGCATCTTCATCAAGTTTTGAATTGATGCTTAGCTTCTGATCAGCCGAACGCAACGGTATCAGTACATAGATTGTTTTGTCTGCAAGCGTATCATTAGCCAGTGACTTAAACACCCCGATTTTTAAGATGCCCTGCCTGTGGAGCGCCGGCACCAACGCATTCTGCAGATAATTACTGATGCCCGACTCCTGGTCTGCATTTGCATAATGATATACCCTGATCTCATAATATTCGGAAGGCGTTTTTGGAAAAGCATATATAGTAATGCTTGCAAATAAATATGCAATTAAAAATGCAGGGATAATGAAATGATTTCTTTTTTTCATGGAAGAATATTTGTTGGTCTACGAATTTTTTTGAATTGCTGAATCTACGATTTCCAGGGCTTTCTTTAGTTCACTTCTGCTTATGATTAGTGGAGGAGAGAGTTGAAGCACATTTCCCTGGGAAACTTTAAAGCTCAAACCATTTTCAAGACAATCGTACATAATCTTTTCGGCCTGGCAGATTGCCGGTTCTTTGGTCTTTCGGTCTGTTACAAGCTCAATGCCCCATAATAACCCCAATCCCCGAATATCTCCTATGAGTTGGTGCTTCTCTTTGAGTTTATGGAGTTCTGCAAACATAAATTTCTCATCATCTAACACTTTTTCAATAATTTTTTCATTTTCTAAAACTTCGAGCATGGCCAGTGCTGCAACGCTTGCAAGAGGACTTTTTTCATGAGTGTAATGACCAAGAGATACATCAGAAGCAATATTATAATCCTCACGGGCAACTATAGCCGCTAGTGGCATGATCGCAGCTCCGAGTCCTTTACCCAGGCAAACAATATCAGGTTCTATTCCAAAATGTTCAAATGCAAACATTTTGCCTGTTCTGCCAAATGCGATAGGGATTTCGTCAAGTATCAACAGAACATTGTGTTTGTTGCAAATTTCCCTTACACGTTTCCAATAAGATTTCGATGGAATTTGAACATCTGTGTTGCGAATTGTTTCTGCTATAAATGCCCCAACTTCCCCTTCTTTTTCTATCACATATTCCAGGTAATTGGCATAATCAAGATGAGCATCACCATTAAACAGTCCTCTATAACTCGTCGGCGGTGGAATTCTTTCTACTCCCGGCAGAAGCGGCCCGATTCCTTTTCTAAAAACTCTTTCACCTCCTGCAGATATGGCATCCATGGAAGCACCATGAAATGAATCCCATAAAGAAACAACTTTATGCTTCCCCGTTACAATTCGGGCCAGTTTGAGGGCAATGCCAATTGCAGAGGTTCCTCCTGGAGCGAATAATACCCGCTTCAAATTTCCTGGCATTAGTGATCCCAATTTCTCAGCCAGTTCAATTGCGGGAATATTTGTATATCTGCGCGGACTAAAAGGCAAAATATCCATCTGCGCTTTCACGCGCTCAACAATATACGGATGACGGTACCCAACCTGATGGACATTATTACCGTGAAAATCCATAAAGCGCCTGCCCTTCAAATCAGTGAGATAAATACCATCCGAAGCCTCAAGTACATCAAGGCAGGGAGTTGACATTGACTGATGCAGGAAGTATTTGGCATCTTCCTCAAGATATTTGTACGTACTGTCATCTTTGATGATCGAATACCAGTTTTCTCTTGACTCAGACTTATTAATGTCACCTTCGGTTCGGCTAAAAGCGTCATTCATACGCTAAAATTAACTTTGGCTGGCGATTATTCCTTAAAAACATTTTATTACTCGTAAGAAACTAATTTCGCTTCTGGAGCAATATTCATGGAAGGAAAAGATTATTATGAAATTCTGGGTGTGAATCCCGATTCCACATTAAGGGAAATCAAGAAAAATTACCGAAAGCTGGCTTTGCAGTTTCATCCCGACAAGAATGAAGGCAATGAAAGTGCAACACTCGAATTTCACGAAATCCAGGAGGCTTATGAAATTCTCTCAGATCCCGAGAAAAGACAGATATATAACTATTCTTATTCAGGATCAAATTATTCCGGGGATACTTACAAAAAACCTTCAAGTCCACAGGAAATTTTTGCTCTCGCTTCTAATTTAACCAAGCAGGTAGTCATTAGCGATACATTCAGGATGAACCAGGAGCGTCTTGCGGCAAAGTTGATGCGTATCCTGAGTGATGAAAATATTAGTCTGATGCAGGAAGCAGGACTCGATTCCCTGAATCATCATTTTGTGGATGAGATCATATTCATAAGCAGACCGCTGAAATACCGGTTTATTGATCCTATCATTGGGAAGCTGATGGATCTGGCAGGAGAAGACATTTCGCAAAAAGAAAAGATCCTTGAATATTCAAAAGCGAGAAAGTACAGGAATTCCTGGGAAAGGGCCTACCCTTTCCTGGTCATAATTCTCACTCTCACAATTTGCCTGGCGATATATTTTGCCGTTCGTTAGTGGCACTGTTTGCAAATTTCCTGCATGGCATTTCTGCTGAAAAATTCAAGCAAAACTACGGTTGCATGTTTAGTGTCGACGAAGTATATTTATTCCACTTGAATTGATTGTCACCTTTCCTGCCATAAGAACGACCATTGTTTCATTCTTAAAACCTTTCTTATGGCCCCATTCCTAACACCTCGGAATAGTCTCCGCGCAGGAAATTCATGGATTTATTTAATAACCATCATCCTCCTCATTAATTGCAGTAGTTGCAGCACAACTAAGATTGTAACTAAATATGACTGCAACACTTTCGCAAACAACCCTGTTAACAAAAAAACTACCTGGACTTTCGTTTGGGGTCTTGTTCAACCAAAGGACATCAACCCACATTGCGAAGCAAGTTTTAATCATATGAATGCTGTAACTGTGAAGACCAACTTTGGCTTCATTTTGATTTCAGCATTGTCACTCGGCCTCGTTATTCCGCAGCGGGTTGAATGGTGCTGCGCTCCTCCGAATCCTCCAACAGAAACACTGGGACACTAATATCTCGACGACAAAATTATTTTTATGCCTATAAATCTGCCGGAAGGAATCTCAAAACTTCCCATAACTGCCTGGCAAAATGGCCATCAAAATTTTACGCATAATTTCAAACCGGATTGCTCATTTAAACTTACAATTCCGGATTCTCCTCCCGATAGTGCCGCAAAATATTTAGCAACAACCGCAAATTTTCAATGGCTTATTCAATATGCAATTGACAATAATATTCAATTACGTGCATTGGGTAATGGCTGGTCATTTTCCCAGGTAGGAGTATGTGAGGGAGGTTTAGTCGATACCAAATCATTAAGGCTTTCCTTCAAGCTTTCAGATTCTTTTGTTTCACAGGATTATTTGGATACTGGACATGAATCCGGGGATTTATTTCTTACCCAGTGCGGCATGAGTATTTTAATGCTGAATGAAAAACTCGAAAATGATGCAAACCCCAAGCGATCATTAAAAGCATCAGGGGCAAGTAATGGACAATCTATTGCCGGAGCAACATCAACGGGAACTCACGGATCAGCTTTTAAAGTAGGTGCAGTTCACGACACGATTCGCGGTTTACATATTGTAGTTGGACCTCACCGACACGTATGGATTGAAAAAAAATCAAACCCAATAGTTTCTGACGCTTTCATGAACTGGCTTGGTGCTGAATTGATAAGGGATGATGATATATTCAATGCTGCTGTTGTAAGTTTCGGAAGTTTTGGATTTATCCACGGAATATTAATTGAAACTGAACCCATTTTTTTGCTTGAAGAACAAAGGGCAGCGTCAGTACTATATGATGACTCACTAATCAAAGCAATCAATAATCTTGACTTTTCTGAATTCGGTATCAAATTACCATTCCCTCCGGAGGGACCTGACAAAGAATTATATCATTTTGAAGTTTTGGTAAATCCTCATCAATTTGAACCGGGAAATCCAGACAAAGGTGTTTATCTGAAAACTATGTATAAGATTCCTTACAGGTCAGACTACCCGAAAAGAGTCAGGGATGATCAGGGATTTACTTATGGAGAAAATACATTGGGAGTTATTGAAACAATTTTGGATACATTGGGTACAGGTATCTCAGACATCCTGGTTCCACCACTGGTCAATAAATTATTTCCACTTGCATTTAAAGCATCCGGGGATGCTTTTGGAACCGTAGGGGAAACCTTTAATAATCCCAAGTTCAGAGGAAAAGCAGCCAGTGCTGCAATTGCTGTAGATAGTTCTAACGCCAGTCATGTCCTTGAAGAAATTATCGCCATCAACCATGAAACACCATTTCCCGGTGGATTAGCAATGAGGTATGTAAAAGGGACTTCTGCTATTTTAGGTTTTACTCATTTTGAACTTTCATGCATTATGGAACTCGATGGAGTTGACTCCGATGTGTCAAGAAGATTTTTCTCAAAAATTTGGGAAAGGCTGGAAGAATTAGCCATACCATATACGTTGCACTGGGGCAAATTCAATTTCAACTTAAACCCCGGAAGAGTTCGGCAAATGTATGGCGATGTTGCAGTTGACAAATGGATTGCCTGCAGAAATAAATTACTCGACGCAGATTCAAAAAAAGTTTTCACAAATAATTTTATTCAGTCAATTGGCCTGGACGGATAAAATTTTGCTAATGAAAACTATTATGCATTGCTCTGAACATGGTGGAAGTACTCCAGGACCCGGGGACAATAATTCTACGAATAGTGTATAGTGGATCCTGCTGATCTCTTTTGGCCGAAAGTTGAAAAGCTGCGATAAATCCACGATCCTTCAATTGAGGAATTGCCTGTGGGTTCCATAGACCAAAAGGGTAAGCGAAGTATTCAATTTTTTTGCCTGTTATTTGTTCTAGGTCTTTTGTTGGCTTTTCAATTTGCCTGATCCAATCATTGTCAGTGTAGTGATTAACATCATGATGATCCCAGGTATGAGACCCAATCGTGTGGCCCTGGTCAGATAGTTGTTTTACCTGTTCCCTGTCCATATACCTTGGCCTTCCTAAGGAAACAGTCATAATAAAAAATACACCTTTAAATCCATATTTATTTAATTCGGGCAGAGCAATGGTGTATTGATCCTCATCGGTGTCATCGAATGTGAGCATTACTGGTTTGGCCGGAAGTTCTTTTCCTGTATTGAGGTACTCATATAATTGATCAGGTGAAATAGTATGATACCCGCTATCAGCGAGCCATTTCATTTGTTCCTTAAAATTTGAAACCGGAACGATATAATCTTTAGCACGCTTTGAATCAGTAGATTTCCAATCACGAATCTGATGATAACATAAAATAGGAACTTCCTTACGGGAAAGAATAGTTGCTGCACTGGCAACAGGAATTTTCTTGTGTATCTCGGATTTTGCAGTTTTATTTGTGCTGTCTGACTGAGGTGGAGGAGAGATTTTGCCCGGACTGGGAAGGCAACCGTAAGCAACAATCGAAAATAATGGAAGAACCAGGAAAAGATTTTTCATAATGGTACTAACGAATTTTTTGAATCTCAGGTATTAATAGAGTTGAAATTTTTTACAACCACGAAGATAAGCCAGCAAGCCTCTTCAAACTCAATTCAGGATTCAGTTTAACAGAAGAAAAAAAGTCATATATTTGTCAAAATTTTAATACCAATACATTTAACAATGGACAACAAAATCCAGGGAACCGTAAAGTTTTTCAATGAAGAAAAAGGATTCGGTTTTATCAAGCACGACGATTCCAACAAGGAAACTTTTGTACACGTTAGCGGACTTATAGATAAGGTAAAGCAAAACGACAAAGTGGAGTTCGATGTTCAGAATGGGAAAAAAGGACCAAACGCAGTAAATGTGAAGAAGATCTGATATAGCGATCTAAATTCAAAAAGTGCTTTGAGGCTGCAAATTTTGCAGCCTCTTTTTTTGCGTTAATGGAGGGAAAATGATTTACCCATTGCAGCCAGCAGAAAAAAGCATTAACTTTTTAGGCTCAAAATTTTTCAACTAAACCTATTCTTATGCAACCTTACAATTGGAATCAGTTCGTATTAAGGGTGCCGGTGAACGCAAATACAAAAAGTATTTATGATGCATGGACAACAACGGAAGGAATTGAATCCTGGTTTTTAAGAAAAGCTGTTTACACTTCACCGGCAAATAGAGTTCGGAGTGAATTAGAACCGGTTCAACCCGGTGATAAATATGTATGGTTATGGCATGGTTACGATGATACTTTTGCAGAAAAAGGCAAAATTATCGCATGTAATGAGGAAGATTTTTTTCAGTTCGAATTTTCGGGAGGATGTATTGTTACTGTAAATGTTAAGAGCGAGCAGGGTGAAAATATTTGCGAACTCGTTCAGGACATGACTCCACCTGATGAAAAAGACAAACAATTTTTCTTTATTGAGTGCCAGAAAGGATGGACATTTTATTTAACCAACTTAAAATCTGTTTTGGAAACCGGATATGATCTGCGAAATAAAAATGTAGATATTCCTAAAGTGGTCACTGCGTAAGGAAATTTGAATCATACTTATTTTAAATATAAAGCAATCAAATCTCAATTTTCTTTTGTCATTTGAACCCGGCATACCTTCCCGATTACTATCGGGACGAAAAACCTGCATCGACATAGAGCCAGGATGATTGCAATCATCCTACCATTTCTGGTATTACAATCGTCTGCAAATGCTGTTACATTTTTGTAAACCCATCGAATAATAATTACAACAAGGCTCAGTCATTTCGAAATTTTTTATTGGTTGATTTCGATTGTCCATCTAATTTTTATTGCGTTGCAGATTTCTCGTACCTGACTCGCTTAGCTCGTCGGGCATCTAAATGACAAATACTCTAATAAGGAGACGGACTTAATGAGGTCCACCCACCATCAACAACAAGACTTTGTCCGGTTATATGTCTCGATTGAGGAGATAGAAGAAAAACAGCTGCATTTGCAATATCTCCAACCGTTGCCGGCCTGCCCATTGGAGTAATTCTGCTCCAGGTTTCGTTGTAATCCGGATCATCGGTTGTGCGTTCGGTTGAGGTGGCGCCCGGAGCAATGGCATTTACATTGATTTTGTAAGGAGATAGTTCCACCACCAGGTTTTTAGCAAGCATTTCAAGTGCAGCTTTAGTCATTCCATAAGCCGCAAGGTTTTTGTGGGCCTGATGTCCTGTTACCGAAGACATGAATAAAATACTTCCGCCAGATTTTTGTTTGATCATTTGATTAGCTGCGACCTGCGCGAGGAAAAAACTGCCGCCTAAATTAAGTCGCATAACATTATAAAATGATTCTTCGGGGTAATCCAAAAAATCTCCAAACAAAGTAATGCCCGCATTCGCAACAACTAAATCTACTGAGCCGAATTTGTCCACTGCACTATCAACCATTTTATGGATGAATTTTTTGTCAGCCGCATCGCCGGCAAGTCCCAAACAATTTCCATGTTGGGATTGAATTTCTTTCTCAGCATTAAGCGTCAGGTTTTCATCGATATCATTGAGTAATACTGAAGCACCCTGTTTTGAAAGTTGCTTACAGATTTCAAATCCAATTCCTACACCAGCGCCAGTTACAATGGCCGTCAATCCAGATAATATTTTTTCTGACATAATTCTTATTCGGGAAATTTTGAGCTAATGGGAATCACGCGACACTTCGCTACCTGAACCCCCTTTAAGAAAATTCAGGTCAGCCCCTAAATGAGCCTGTTCAACATGTCTCTGATAAAGACCAACATATCCTCGTCCTGCTACCACATGTGCTGGTTTGTGTTTCGCTTTCCTTTTTTCCAGTTCTTCATCAGACAGATTCACATTTAACTTTCGTCCGGCAACATCAAGGGTAATCATATCACCGTTTTCAATAAGCGAAAAGTTTTTACCAGCTGCCGCCTCAGGAGAAACATGAAGTACAACAGTACCGAAACCAGTTCCGCTCATTCTTCCATCGGAAATTCTTACCATATCATGAATTCCTTTTTCAACAATTTTTTTAGGAAGCGCCATATTCCCCACTTCGGGCATTCCGGGATAACCAATCGGACCAACATTTTTTAATACCATAACACTGTTTTCATCAATGTCGAGGTTAGGATCATCCACACGGGCATTATAATCTTCAATGCTTTCAAAAACTACAGCTTTCCCTGTGTGCTGCATCAATTTTTTGCTCGCTGCCGAAGGCTTAATAACTGCGCCTTCTTCACAAAGATTTCCTTTAAGCACAACTATTCCTGAAGTTGGGTTGAAAGAATCCTTCATTGTTGCAATTACATTTTTGTTAAAACATTCTGCATCTTCATAATTTTGGCTGATGCTTCTTCCATTTACGGTTTTGCAATTTTTGTGAAGAACAGAATCAAGCTCCTTCATAACAGCCGGCAACCCACCTGCGTAGTATAAATCCTCCATAAAAAATTCTCCGGAAGGCTGAAGGTTTGCGATGAGAGGGATATGATTTGAATATTTATCGAAATCTTCGATAGTCAATGGCACACCTATTCTTCCTGCGATCGCGAGTAAATGCAATACGAAATTGGTAGAACCACCAATCGCAGCATTTACCATAATTGAATTTTCAAAGGCTTCACGGGTGAGTATATCCGAAAGGCGGAGGTTTTCTTTCACCATTTCTACAATACGCTGCCCGGATATTTGCGCAAGCACTTTTCTCCTCGAATCCGCTGCGGGGATCGCAGCATTACCAGGAAGCGACAATCCAAGCGATTCAACCATACAGGCCATTGTGGAAGCTGTTCCCATTACGGCACAATGCCCGCGACTTCTGCACATACATGCTTCGGCAACTGTTAATTCTTCTTGCGACATGGATCCTGCGCGAACC
>PSRI01000019.1 GCA_003175935.1 Bacteroidota bacterium | reverse complement strand
TTATCCTCTTTATCTAGTTGTAGCGTTTTGAGATAAAACCGAATCAGTTGTTCATCACTTAGGTACTCCATTTATTTCTCCTAATCAATTTTTTCATTAAAATACTGAAAACCCTCTAAGAGTAAAGTTTCCAAAGTAAATATTAATAATAAATTGATTTTTTTTCCATCGTACTAAAGATGCAATCACATCTCCCTATAAGACATAGAAACGCGCGCGATTGCTGAAGATCATTGCTTAAATCTTATTCAAGAAAAGCCACTGTTACTTTAAGAGCAATTCTTCACAAACTAACCCACCATTAACAAAAAGTGGTTGAATCAACCACTCTCAAACGCTTTTATGCTTTTACCAACTAAATCAATAATTATCCTAAATAGGAAAAACGGGCTTCCTCTAAAAGGTATCCCGTTTTTTCTAACTTTCGAGTCGATTATACCACTTCATTGATCCCGTCTTTGTTTTCTATCTTTTTATAAGAAAGTTTACTATTTTTATAGCCGAACAAGAAATAAAATATCAAACCGATAATTAACCATGCACCAAATCCAATCCAAGATGTTATCGATAAATTAGACATAAGGTAACCGCATAACAGTATAGATAGAATGGGAACCACAGGTACAAATGGTGTTTTAAATCCACGCGGTAAATTTGAATGAGTTTTCCGAAGAACAATAACCCCTATTGATACGACAATATACGCAAAAAGTGTCCCAATATTAACCATTTCCGCTAACTTATTCAGAGGAATCAATCCTCCAAACAGAGAAACTAACAATCCAGTTACCCAAGTGTTAATCACCGGGGTTTTACTTATAGGATTTACTTTAGACATTTTTTTAGGAAGTAATCCGTCTCGGCTCATGGCAAAGAATAGACGTGTTTGAGAATATAGCAAGACTAATAGCACAGTTGTGATCCCTGTAATGGCTCCAATTGAAATAAATCCTGCTGCCCAATCTTGGTGAATAAAGTTTAAGGCGAATGCGACAGGGTTTTTCACATCCAGTTGTGTATATGGGACGATCCCTGTTAAAATCAAGGACACCACAATGTAAAGTACTGTGCAAACGACAAGCGAAGCAATGATACCGATTGGCATGGTACGCTGCGGATTCTTCACTTCTTCCGCTGCAGTTGCTACTGAATCAAAACCGAGATAAGCGAAAAATACTGTAGCCGCTCCAGACGCAACACCTGAAAAACCAAAGGGCATGAATGGTGTCCAGTTGCTCGGTTTAACGTACCAAACACCAACAGCGATAAATAGGACAACAACTGCAAGCTTTATAATTACCATGATCCTATTGATTCTTAACGATTCACGTATACCGCGAGAAAGCAAAAATGAAAGCAACATTACAATGGCAATTGCCGGAATGTCAATATATGTACCTTTTTCCGGATTGTAAGCACTGGTAATAGCTGTTGGCAAATGAATGCCAAACCCGCTTAGCAAACCTTGAAAATATCCCGACCAACCGCTTGCTACTGCTGAAGCAGCTAATCCATACTCTAAAACGAGTGCCCAGCCTAAAATCCAAGCAATAATTTCACCAAAAGTAACATAGCTATAAGTGTAAGCGCTGCCAGAAAGGGGGACTGTAGAGGCGAACTCTGCATAGCAAAGAGCGGCAAATACGCATGCTAGCCCAGAAAGAATAAAGGATAAAATCAGTGCGGGGCCTGCATGTTCGGCAGCAGCAACCCCTGTCATTACGAAAATTCCCGTACCAATAATACACCCGATGCCCAACATAGTTAAATCCATGGCACCTATCACTTTGTCTAGCGACCCATCTTTTTTCTGAGAATGGCCAATCATATCTGAAACAGATTTTTTACGAAATAAGTTCATTATTTTCCCCCAAATTGGATATTATATGCTCTTTCTTTTTTGGATTATATTACCGTTTTCAGTGCAGAGATAAAAGCCTGATTTTCTTCCTCTGTTCCAATCGATACACGAATGGTTTCCTGTATTCTAGTGAATACATGTCTATCTCTTGAACTTTCTCCGACTTAACAACTTGCAAGGCGATAAATTTTCCTTCTCATTCTTGTACGCTTATGATTGAGCCTTTTACTTAACCTGCTCCACCAGTATAAGGCTTGGGCTTATCATAAATGATGCATCTGTTTTTGCTTTTACTTCTTCTAACGATACCCCTTCTTGGGTTTCAATCAAGATCATTCCTTCAGGTGTGAAATCAAAGACCGCCAAATCTGTAATTAATCGATCGACAACACGCTGACCGGTTAATGGAAGTGAACACACCTTTTTCACCTTGGATTTCCCCTGTTTATTTACATGTTCCATAATGACAATGACCCGTTTGGATCCATGGACCAGATCCATCGCTCCACCCATACCTTTTACCATCTTTCCGGGAATCATCCAATTAGCAAGATCGCCGTTTTCGGAAACTTCCATGCCCCCGAGGATAGAGATGTCAATATGACCGCCACGAATCATTGCAAATGATTCTGCACTATCAAAAAATGAAGCTCCAGGTACAGTTGTGATTGTTTCTTTGCCCGCATTTATTAAATCTGGATCTTCCTGACCAGCTATTGGGTAAGGTCCAATTCCCAGCAGCCCATTTTCTGACTGCAATAACACGTTAATATCCGCAGGAATTTCATTGGCAACCAATGTCGGCATTCCGATTCCAAGGTTCACATACATTCCGTCTTTAATTTCTTGTGCTGCCCTTTTTACAATGGTTAATCGTGTATCTTTCATATTGACCGCTCCTTTAGGTAAATTAAGCATGGACAACTGTACGTTTTTCAATTCGTTTTTGATAGTCTGTGCCTAAAAGAATTCGTTGTACATAAATACCCGGTGTATGGATTTCATCTGGTTGAAGTTCCCCTGCTTCAACAATTTCCTCTACTTCAGCAATTGTTATTCTACCTGCCATCGCAGCAAGAGGATTAAAATTACGTGCTGTTTTATGGTAAACAAGGTTGCCAAGAGTATCTGCCTTCCACGCTTTTACTAGAGCAAAGTCCCCAACAATCCCACGTTCTAGCAAATACGTTTTTCCATCAAACTCTTTCACTTCTTTTCCTTCAGCTATCGGCGTTCCGACACCAGTTGCTGTATAAAAACCCGGTATACCTGCACCGCCTGCTCGGATTCGCTCAGCAAGGGTGCCTTGCGGAGTCAATTCTACTTCTAGTTCGCCACTAAGAAATTGTTGTTCAAAGATTTTATTTTCTCCTACATAAGATGAAATCATTTTTTTGATTTGCTTATTTGCAAGCAGGAGACCTAATCCCCAGTCATCCACACCACAGTTGTTACTCACAACGGTCAAATTCTTTGTTCCTTTTTCCTTTAATGCTTGAATAGTCTTTTCTGGTATGCCGCATAAACCAAAGCCGCCAACAATTAAAGTAGCTCCATCATTGATATCTGAAATAGCTTCCTTAAATGAATTCATCAGTTTAGAATTTTTCATTGGATTTTGCCTCGCTCTTCTAGTTTGAAATCGATTCATCTATGTTTCTTTGATATACAGACTGACACAGCCTAAGGAATCTACCTAATATAAATAGATGAAAATAAATGAATAACTTTTGAAACTATTTTGGTAACCAGCTGCTCATTTTTTCTGTATCTTTAAGTTCATGTGCCTTTTTCAGGACATATAGTGGTCTGAATGTATCGACATAACAGTAAGCTTCTGCGTTTCTTTCTTGCCTATACTTGCTTCAATTTTGCCTGGATGGGATCCATAAGGCAGACCGCTGATGGAGTGTAATCGATCCTTGTTCAATACCGCGGCGGCTCATAAAGTCTCCCATCCACATAATAAAGTGCTTCATCGCTGTCCACGTTACTGCGCACATACTGAGCAGGGATAGCTTCAGAATGATAGTCAAACAGACGAGGTACAAACGAACAAATAACAAAAATTTGATTTTGGGTTCGTGTCTTCGTTTTGATTAATGACGGATCTGCCACTTCTGACGTTTATTTGGAGTAAAAAAGCTATCTCTTTTCATTCTTACTTTCAGTCTTTTTTCACACATTAAGTTTGCGGCTTCTAAAGTTGTAATATTTTCTTCTTCCGATTGTTTTAAAACCTCAAGTATGGAAGTATAGATAGCCTTCGTTTTACTCAATACTCGGCTTTTATTAGGTCCATATAATTCATCTGCTACCTGGATAACGCCACCACTATTTACAATATAATCAGGCGCGTAGAGGATTCCTCTTTCTTTTAATGCCTTAGCATGATTTTCATGAAGAAGTTGGTTATTTGCAGCACCCACGATTGCTTTTGCTTTTAGTTGACCAATGGTTTGATCATTTATTATGCCTCCAATTGCACAAGGAACAAACATGTCCACATCTGCTCCATATATATCAGGACCCTTGACAGCGATTGCTTTTCCACCCATTTTCTTTGCTTTTTCTACCAATAAATGTATTGCTTCGTCAGAAACATCTGTAACATATAAATCAGCTCCATGTTCCAGCAAATGTTCTGCTACTTTAAAACCTACTTTACCTAATCCTTGAACAGCAAATCTTTTACCAGTCAAATTTTCTCGTCCCCATAATGTACTGGCGACTGCCTGAATACTGTATAAGACTCCAAGAGCAGTAGGAATTGATGTTTCCCCACCCCCTCCGTACTCTTCTGGTAAACCAGCGATACAGTTTGTTTCCTTAAATGCATGAACGAAATCGTCTAGGACCGTTCCCATGTCTGTTCCTGTATAGAATCGACCATTTAAAGAATCAATAAATTGTCCATAAGCTCGGAATAATTCTGGAGTTTTATCCTTAGTTGGATCTCCAATAATTACACCTTTACCGCCACCAAAGTCATTGTCAGCTGCAGCATTTTTGTATGTCATCCCTTTTGATAACCGCAAAGCATCTTCCAAGGCTTCCTCAAATGTGTCATAAGGTTTCATTCTCGTACCGCCTAATGCCGGGCCAAGGGTAGTATCATGAATCGCAATGATGGCTTTCAATCCCGTAGCAGGATCATTACAGAACAATACTTGTTCATGGCCTTGAATTTTTGTAAACATGTCGAATGAACCCGTTGATAGTATATTTGTTGTTGCTTCCATTTGCAATTTTAAACTCATTTTTAAATTCCTCCCGAATTTTTGTCTTACTGATCTAGTTTAAGGTATCTATTACTCTAGCTTTTCGGTAACCAGCTGCTCATATATTCTGTATCTTCTAGTTCATGAGCCTTTTTCACGACATATAGCGGTCTGAATGTATCGACCATAACAGCAAGTTCCTGCGTTTCTTTTTTACCAATACTTTCTTCAATTTT
>PSRI01000185.1 GCA_003175935.1 Bacteroidota bacterium | reverse complement strand
AGTTTGTTTATATCTGCGGCTGTAATTGTAATTGTACTCATATTTCTACTCCGCACTGTGGCGGTCTCAATTTAATTGTTTGACAATTCAAAATTTCCCTGCAAATCCGGCATCAGAATTATCTGGCGCTCGTTCTCTTGTTGCTTGAAGGAACACGGCGCTTAGGTTGGTTACCACCTCTTCCACGACCACCAGGTCCACCACCTGCATTACCACCTCTTCCACCTTTCTCACGTCCGCCACCAGTTTCTTCGTCAATATCGAATTTCGGACCTCTTTCAGATACTTCTTCAGTCTCTTCTCCTTCTTCAGCTTTTTCAGCCTGACGTTCAGCCAGACCTTCGGCGATTGCGGCAGTGATATAGTTTGTGATGATAGCGATTGATTTGGTAGCATCATCGTTAGCTGGAATTGCGAAATCCACTTTATTAGGATCGCAGTTTGTATCTACCATACCGAAAGTTGAAATTCCGAGGCGCTTTGCTTCTGCCAGAGCGATATGCTCGTGGCCAATATCGATGATAAAGAGTGCAGCAGGTACTCTTCCCAGTTGGGCAATACCACCAAGCACTTTTTCCATTTTTTCTTTGTCACGGCTCAAAGTGAGTCGCTCTTTTTTAGTGATGCTATCGAAAGTGCCATCGTTCAACATTTTCTCAATGCTCTGCATTTTCTTAACGCTCTTTCTTACTGTATTGAAGTTAGTGAGCATTCCACCCAGCCAACGTTCTGTAACAAAAGGCATGTTTACGCGCTTTGCACACTCGGTAACGATTTCTTTAGCTTGTTTTTTAGTTCCCACAAACATGATCTTCTTTCCACTGCGAGCAATGTTTTTCAGTGCTGCTGCAGTTTCCTGCAGGTTCTCAACAGTTTTATTGAGATCAATAATGTGAATGCCTTTTTTCTCAGCAAAGATGTAAGGCAACATCTTTGGATTCCACTTCTTACGGAGGTGGCCAAAGTGAACACCGGCTTCCAGTAGCTGCTGTTGCAATGAAGTGTTATTTTCCATTTGTATTTCTGCTTTTAGCATCAGGTGATTAACCTTCTGCGTATTTTAAATTGATTTGTTAGTAATTGATGCCAAACTATCGGCAAAAAATAACCGAAACTGTTAACGTTTCGAGAACTGGAAGCTTCTTCTGGCTTTCTTCTTACCAAATTTCTTACGCTCAACAGAACGGGGATCACGCATCAAAAGACCGGCAGCCTTAAGTGCGGGACGAAACTCAGGATTAACCTCAAGCAATGCACGGGCAATACCCAGTTTTGCTGCTTCAGCCTGGCCTTTCAATCCACCACCATCAGCAAGGATCTTAACATCAAATTTTTCCTGAGATCCGATTGTCTTCATTGGAAGTTCAAGCTGGTTCTGCAGGTACACCAGAGGAAAATATTGTTTGTAGTCTTTATCGTTTACCGTGATTTTTCCATCTCCTTTTGAAAGGAACACGCGAGTCACAGCTTCTTTACGACGACCTACTCCATTTTTTTGCTTTTCCATATATTATTTGCGATTTGCTCTCCGCAATGCGGAGGAAAAAATTAGAATTTCAATTCCTTTGGTTGTTGCGCAGCATGCGGATGTTCAGCGCCTGCATACACAAATAATTTTTTGAACATCTTGCGGCCCAAACGATTCTTTGGCAACATTCCCTTCACGGCTCTCTCTACAATCACTTCGGGTCTACGTGCCTGAAGATTCTTGGCAGTTTCTTCTTTTTGTCCGCCTGGATATCCAGAGAAGTTCAGGTAAACTTTGTCTTCCAGTTTGTTACCGGTAAACTTTACCTTTTCTGCATTAATAACCACTATAAAATCTCCGCAATCAACGTGAGGAGTATAGTAAGCCTTATTTTTCCCGCGCAGCACAGCTGCAATCTTTGCGCACACACGACCAACGGTTTGATTGGTGCCGTCCACAACGTACCAGTTACGCTGTACGGTAGCCTCGTTCGCGTGTTTAGTTGTAAAATGTAGTTTGCTCATTGCTTTTCTTTTATTTGCCCACCGCCATCCCGGTAGGTCGAGTTAAAAATAGGAGCGCAAAGGTAGCTATATATAAAGTCTACTTCCAAAATTTTCGGAATCTTTTTTTACAGACACCTTTGTAACTAATTGATTAACAGTAAAAATTTTTACCTGAAATTTTAGAGGAGGCGAATATACACCGAATTTTGAAAGGGAAAAACCTATTAGCAGGGGGTTTTATCTGAAAACAGCCAGGGAATCGTTGTTCCTGGCAACAATAATATATGGTTTATCGGACTGAGATTTAATGACCCTGATATCACGAACTTCCCCTTTCACAACGAAACCAGAGAAATGCAATGGATAATTTGAAAAACTATCAGCGCCTTGTGGTATCAACATATTGCCAAAGGAAGCATCATACCTACCCTCAAATGGAAGAACTCCATAGAAATTGCCACCCAGTAAAAGTGACTTTCTATGATCTTTAGCAGTTTCCAGATCACGTATGGCAAAAACCGGTGAAAATTGCGATTGGAATGGTAGCTCTTTTCTTGAAAAATTGCCTTTCCCATCATTTATAAAATAAGCGCTGCCTAAAGTATAAGCATTTAGAACACGCGCACTATCCAATTTCTTTCCGAATACTTCCTGAACAGTCTTGCCCGCAAAACCTTTGTATTGAAGAAATTGCTTTTTCAAAACAGGCAATTGCTTTTCCAGTTCATCTTTTCCCAGGAAAGAATAATATTTTCCATCCTTTGCATATGCAAGAATCTGGTCCGTCTTACCATTTTCATCATAATCACATAAATAAAGTTTCAACGGAAATGAATCACTCGCAGTTAGTTTTGAATTGAGACCGTAATTACCTGCTACTATATCAGGATAGCCATCACCGTTTATATCCGTAATCAATAATGATTCCCACAAACCAGAACTTAATTCGCAATTACCCATACTTGATTTGCAGTTGGGTTTGCTTTTCTGCATTCCTTTGCCTGTATTTACAAAAATGGTCAAAGGCATCCATTCACCCACAATAACCAAATCAGGTTTGCCATCTTTATTGATGTCGACAAACTGAGCCGCGGAAACCATACCAACATTCGACAAGCCCGCCGCATAATTTTCAGAAGCAATACTGAAATTTCCCTTTCCGTCATTGATCAACAAAAATGATTTGGGAGTCGCTCCGTAAGATTCAGCATTCGCTCTCCCACCAACAAACAGGTCCAAATCGCCATCACCATCAATATCTGCAGCAGCAACGCAGGCTTTATTTTCAAATAATGGAGGGAGTGAATTTGACTTACTAAAATTTCCCTTGCCATCATTAATATATAACCTGTCGTTAAGCAATGGAGAATTTCCAGAAAATTCATTACCCCCGCTCACAACATACAGATCAAGGTCTCTATCACCGTCAGCATCAAACAGCAATGCATCCACATCTTCAAATGCAGAATCATTTTGAAAAATTGCCTGGTTAGTCTGGATAAACTTCCCCTCCTTAGTTTGAACAAACATAGCACCAGCACTACCTCTTGCTCCACATACAAAAAAATCATCCAGGCCATCTCCATTAATATCACCCACTGCCATTTTAGGGCCCAGTGTTGATTCTTCATGAGGAATTAAATACTGGTTGTTGAAATCGTAAAATTCATTTTCGTGGTGCTTCCAGTTTATTCCCAACTCTGAGGAAATGTTTTTCAGGAATGGTGTTTTAACCGGGAATAAAATTTCCTCCGAAAAAAAACCCGATGCATTTTCCTGGTTGAGTTTGAGAATTTGATTTGATTTAATTCGGTTAAGTTTTTGAAATTTAAGGTCCGGCCAAACAACGATTAAACTGTCGGCTATGCTTACACTATCCAATCCAAAATGCAATACGGGAGATACAGATGATTGAAATCCCCGGGTGAGCATTTGTTCCTGCATTTGCATTTTCCCATTGCTAAAAACATAAATCTTTGCACCGATTCCAAAACTGTTTTTACCGGATCCCTTCAGAGAAATTTCGAGATAGTTTTTTGGCGGAGATTGATTTTGATAAATGCCGGCTTCTTCATTCATTTTGTTCACAACTAAATCAAGCCTTCCATCGTTGTCCAAATCTGCATAGGCGGCACCGTTAGATATTGAAAGCTGATCAAATCCCCAGGATTTGGATTGATCCACAAATTTTTCATCGGCACCACCCTTAAATAAATAGTTGTGCGATTTGCCTTCAGGAATCAATTTCAAAACCTGTGCGTCCATTTTTCTTGATTGCTGCAATTGCGTCTGCACATTTTCATTGTAAATAAATTTTAGAAAATCAAGATCAGTGGGTCTTCGCATGATTCCATTAGAAACGAAAAGATCTTTGATTCCATCATTATCAAAATCTGCAAGAAGCGGTGCCCAGCTCCAATCGGTGGCTGAAATTCCTGAATACAATCCAATCTCACTAAAATGTTCTCCGTCATTATTCCTTTGCAGCGCATTGCGCGAATATTGAAACTGAAATCCTTTTTTAATTAAGCGAAGCTGGTAAATATCAAGGGCATCATCACCCATATAAGTCTTGAGAATGGATTCGTCGGGAGGAAGCATATCAGCGGTTACAATATCAGGCAATCCATCATTGTTGTAATCTGCAACATCATTTCCCATACTGAACCTGCTGAAATGCCCAAATGCAGCCTGGCTTTTTTCAGAAAAAGTTCCGTCGTGATTGTTTACATAGTAATAATCATTTTCATGAAAATCATTTCCCACATAAATATCATCCCATCCGTCATTGTTTAAATCCGCAACTGCTATACCTAATCCATATCCAAGTCCGCTGCTATATATTCCAGCCTGCGCCGAAACATTTACAAATTTTCCATTATCATTTCTGAGTAACTTATCACCCGCTTTTTCATTTACAATTCTTCTTAACGAAGTGTCAGGAATTACATCAACTGTATGATCAGACTGATTGAGAAGGTAACAATCCAAATCGCCATCCTTATCATAATCAAAAAAAACTGCCTGGGTTGAATAGTCGGAAAAATCTAATCCGTACTCAGCAGATTTCTCTGTAAAACTCAAATTGCCATTATTGATGTAGAGTTCGTTGTGTCCCTTGAGATTTAATTTTCCCGAAACTGTGCAAACATAAATATCAAGCAATCCGTCTCCATTTACATCTGCCATAGATACACCGGTACTCCAATCGGCTTCTCCCTTCACTCCGGCTTTCGCAGTGATATCCTCAAATTGAAAATTTCCTTTATTTAGATAAAGTTTATTTCCGCCTTTCCTGTTTGATGTAAAGAAAATATCCTGCAGTCCATCATTATTAATATCACCAATTGCAACACCTCCTCCATTGTAGAAGTAGAGATAATCGAGAATACTTAACGAATCACTGTCGTGAAGTTCATTTACAAAATGGATATTGCTATGAGAAGACGAAATTTGTTTGAAACCTGTCGGGTTGCGACACGACACAACGAATATTAAAACAAGACCCAAAACAAGTATCGTGAATATATTCTTCATTTTCCCAATTGAAATCAGGGACTAAATATAAAGGAGAGAACTGAAATGAGCGGTAAAATGCTTTATAGAAGAGTATTACTTCAGAAAGTAGATGGGTTGAACGATATTGAAAGAATTTGTCAACTGGTTATTTTCATCATAGGAATATTGGTGTTCAAGCCAAAAATCTGCTGCAAATCTTCCGGCATGTTTTCTTAACCAGTCGTTCATAATTTTAACGTCGTCATTTACCTGGTCGAGATTTCCATTAACATGCGCCACCAGGGCTTTATATGAAGGAGCTTCAATTTTTAAGATAGGAGATTTTACTTTTAGAAGGGAGTCTTTCAATACTGCACCAACCCGGAGCCGCACCATGGAATCATTAATCATTTCCATCCGGGTTTGAATAAGACCTGGATATTTCAATTGCGCGTCTTTAAAATTGGATATTAGGGAGCGATAGAGGGTCTCAATATTTCCGCCGACTTCAGCAATCTTCATCGTATCTGTTCTCACGGCTATGTCGTAAGAAGGTATTTCTGAAATTTCCAAACGAAGTCCGGAGATTTTATCTGTTGGATGATCCAGCTTCCCTTTAAATTTAGAAACTCTTCCCAAAAATTTATTCGAATAGCCGGAGGGTGCAAACAATAATCGAAGTTTTTCCATGATGTCTTTCCTGATCACGACTTTTTCCTTCCATTGCACTACTGATTCTCCTACATAAACCTGCTTGATTTTTACCTCACCTTCTTTTGAAGTGAGATCTTCGGGTCCCGTCACGTACCTAACCAGTTTATACGGAGACGCGGTGTCAATTCTTAATGGAGATGGATCACCATACCAGGATTTCCATTCTGTAGTATCCGTTAGACTTCTAAAAACGGTTACATCAGACATATCTAAACCAATACTTGCCTGAAAAGTTCTATTTACGGGGATGAGATAAAAGCCCAGGAGAGTGACACAGAAAAAAAACAATAGGACAAGGAAAATTTTCAACACTTGCATGCTTTTCAGCTTTTAGGGTCAGTTGGTAGCTTATTGAACGTAAACAAACTTAAAATAGTAGCAAAGGTTCGTCTTTTTTCGCAATTTACTGCATGCGATTTTATTGCATAATGTGGGAAAATTTCACGCAAGGGCGCAAAGTTTGGAAAGACGCAAGGGAGAGTACCAAGTACCCAGACGGAAGAAAAAACGCTAAACCCTGAACATTTAACTCTGAACAACATTTAACGTTCCACATCCAACTAACGTTCAACCTTCAACCTTCAACTTTCAACCTTGGGGCTTCGAGCCGTTAGCCCTTTGAAGTTGTTTCTGGTATTTCTGGTAATTGAATTTGTACAATTTCCCGGGACGATGGGGAACGTCTGATTCAATTTCATTGGTATCAATTAGTAGTCCGGTAGTGGAAATTTTCTTTCTGAAATTTCTTCTGTCAAGTTTTGTTCCCAGGATTGCTTCATACAGATGTTGAAGTTCGCGAAGGGAAAATTTATTTCCGAGAAGATTAAAGACTAAGGGTTTCTCCTGAATATTTTTTTGCAGCTGCAGATAACAGAGGTCCAGTATTTTTTTATGATCGAAGGCAAGCCTTGTGATATCATTCAAAGGGTGCCAATGCACTTCGTTATCTGATAATTTAAGTTGATGGTGTTTGATATTCACCAGTGAATAATAGGCAATAGTTACAACGCGACCAGCAGGGTGCCGGTTTAATCCACCAAAAGTTTGAACCTGTTCCAGGTAGAGGTCATCAAGCCCGGTTCTTTCTTTCAAAACACGATAGGATGCAGTCTCAAGATCTTCATCGGGTCGAACCAAATCACCCAATAAAGACCAGCTTCCTTCATATTCCTTAAGGTTACACTTAATGAGCAAAACCTTGAGTGCATTATCATCAAATCCAAAAATTACGCAGTCCACAGAAATCGCGACCTTGAAATAATCCTGAATGTCGATTGGTGTAGTATTAATATTGGGTCGCTTAGGCGCGGAATTGGTCATATTGAGTGGCTGTTTGTAGAAGAGACAAAATTAAAATATTCATTTCAAAATAGCGATAACTGTAGCATTAAAGTCAACTTAATTAATGTCAATTTATATCGGGAAAATTACTTTGCTTCAAATACCTTTTCCCCATTAATATATGTGGCTTTTACTTTGGTTTGAAGGATTTGCTGGGGATCACATTCCATGATATTCTTATCCGTTATGATGAAATCTGCGTCTTTTCCTTTTTCAATGCTGCCCTTTTCCTTTTCTTCAAATGCTCCTTTTGCTGCCCAAATGGTCATTCCACGAAGGGCCTGCATTCGGGTCAGGGCATTCTCCATTTGAAAACCGCCTTCAGGAAAATTTTTCGCATCCTTTCTAATTACTGCTGCGAAGAAAGTTTTAAAGGGGCTGATATCTTCTACGGGGAAATCTGTACCCAGCGCAATCCAGCCGTTTTCGTCCAACAGCTTTTTAAAGGCATAAGCTCCTTTCAATCTTTCCTTTCCAAGTCGGTCTCCTGCCCAATACATATCGGAAGTTGCATGTGTGGGCTGTACTGACGGAACAATATTATATTTTCCGAACCATTCAAAATCCGATTCATTAATTACCTGTGCATGTTCAATTCTCCAGCGGCGGTCATTGGGTCCTTTAAGTTGGCGGGCGTAAGCTTGCAGGATCATCCTGTTGCCCGAATCGCCAATTGCGTGTGTGCATGCCTGAAAGGGACTGTTTACAATTAAAGACAATACGCTATCGTAATGAGTTAGGTTGCTGAGGAGAAATCCGTACCACCCGGGTTTGTCGCTATATGGCTGCAATAAACATGCGCCTCTTGAACCCAGGGCGCCATCAGCATACAGCTTAAAGCCATTTACATTGAGTCGCGGAGTTTTGTATGTACCTGCTTTCAAATAATACTCATAATTAGATTTCGCATCACTTAATAAAACCACCAGTTTCATTTTCAGCAATCCTGCTTTTTGCAAACTATCGAGTTGGTCAACCTGCTGTTTCATTAAACCACAATCTTCAATTGTGGTGAGCCCCTGCGCGAAGCAATTTTGTTGTGCTTCCTGAAAAGCCCTGCTTAGAAATGCAGAATCATTGGAACTCGGCAGAATCTGTTCTACAATTCCCGTTGCATTATCAACGAGGATCCCGGTGAGCCTGTTATTTTTCATTTCGACAACGCCTCCTGTCAGAGTTTGCCCCGGTTTTATAGAAGCTAACTCCAGCGCTTTCTGGTTTACAAGTGCAGCATGTCCATCAACCCTGCTGAGGTAAATTGGATTATTAGGAAAATCTTTGTCCAGCAATTCCCTGTCGGGAAATTCCTTCTTCTCCCAGTCATTCTGATCCCATCCTCTACCAACAATCCATTGACCGGGTGATAATTTATGTGCAGAAGCATAACTCTTAATTCTGTCTACACATTCCTGCCAACTGTTGGCACCCACAAGATCCACTTCGGTAAGTCCCATGGCATATGCATAAAAATGGGCGTGAGCATCCATTAATCCCGGATAAACAGCATTTCCTTTTGCGTCAATCGTATCAGCAGCTTCATACTTACCAAGTATTGATTTTGAATCACCAACTTCCAGCAATTTTCCATCCTTAATTGCAAATGCCTGCTGAACGGAAAAGCTGCTGTCTACCGTGTACACCTTACCGTTATATAAAATCAGGTCGACCCTGGTTTTTCTAACGCAGGAAGTGAAAGAAATTGAGGCAACCAATAAAATCAATAAAATGAAAGCAGCAGATTTTTTCATATAAGAGCCTGTTTTATAATTAGGTCAAAAATACGGGCTTACGATTGAAGGTTGAAAGTTGTCTGCCTGCTCGCCTTCGCGAAGCTTGAGCGAAGCAAGGCCGGCAGGCAGGGAGGTTGAATGTTTGTTGAACGTTGAAGGTTTAGAGTTCAGAGTTAAAGGTTTAATGTTTAAAGTTCAAGGTATGGGAAATGGGATTTAGGATATGAGATAGTTTATGGTTTGTGGTTTATGGTTTATGGTTTATGGTTTATGGTTTGTGGCTTATGGTTTATGGTTTGTGGCTTGTGCCCGCTGCGCCTTCGCGAAGCTTGCGCCACCGCTATAGCTTTAGCGCACGCGGTTAGCGAAGCAAGGCC
>PSRI01000274.1 GCA_003175935.1 Bacteroidota bacterium | reverse complement strand
AGTTTTCAGAGATTTAACCTGGCCTTTGATTTGAATAATGTGACCGGCTTCTATTTGAAGAATACAAAAGATTTCGCGCGCACCGGAGCGGCTCCCCTACCCGATACTCCCTATCTTGTTTTTCCGGATCTGCAAATCGGATATTTTAGTATGCTACTGAGATATAATGTCAATCGAAAATTTAGCACCGCGGCATTGTCTGGCGGAAGCCAGGTGCAACGAAAGTCAGCGATTACATTACTTCCATCTTTCCAATTTGCGACTTTCAAATTCTCTAATGATTCCAAAACTGCATCCGTGCAAAATGAAAGTACCTATAGCACCGATCTTAATTTATTAATTCCGCTCACAGGCACATGGGTCATCTCACCGAAATTCCAGGCGACATTAGGAATAGGTCCGAGTGTTGGCGTGGATTTTTTTAAGTCAGTTGGTTTAGATGACTCAAGCAAACTCGTTATAACAAAAGGAACCAAATTTACATCGGGCTATATAGCGCAATTTGCATTTACATTTAATAGTCGGAGATGGTTTGCGGGAATTGAAACAAGATCGCGTAGCTATGGACATAGAATTGAAGATGTATCGAGGTTGATCAAACAATATTCTTATTTCCAAATCTATTTCGGATATCGATTGCGCGCACCGAAATTCATGAAGAATACACTTGACTGGATCAATAAAGTGTCCCCAATAGCATTAGACTGAAGGCCTCACGCCAAAACGCAAAGATTCGCAAAGGCGCGAAGAAATATAGTTTCTCGCAAAGACGCAAAGGCGCAAAGATTTTTTTAATTATTTAATACGGCTGCGCAGACGGCCTGACGGATGGGCGTTACATCATAATAAGTTCCGTTTTTTTGTAAGCCAGTATTTTGCCGATTGATCAGCAAGATGATTGATATTCCTGATTGCGGAATGGCGACAATGCTGGTGCCTGTAAATCCGGTATGACCGAAACTACCTTCTGGTACATGCTTCATGAAGGAACTACTGCTATCCATCATCCATCCAAGCCCGTTGTTGAATTTGTCTTTGGTGAGAAATAAATGAACCGTCTTTTCTGAAATGAATTGCTTCGAACCAACGCGACCTTTATTCATCAACATATCAGTAAGTTTTTGCAGATCGCCAACTGTGGAGAATAGTCCGGCCGCGCCGGAAATGCCGCCATTTGCATACCATGCATTCCCATCATTTACTTCTCCTCTCAAGGTATAAGTTCTCCAACCATCCCACTGCTTTGGATCGATGTCCTTAGGCTGGAATCCAAGTGTGGAATCATAAACCATTCTGTGCTCATAAGGATTACCGTGAGAAGTAGCTGCGATCAAATTAAAATTTTTCGATTGCAGGGGATTGTAAGTGGTATGCAGCATTTGCAATGGAATAAAAATGTTCTGTTGCATGAAATCCTGCATCGGCATGCCAGATACTTTTTCTATGATCTCACCAAGGATTGTAAATCCTAAGTCGCTGTAATGTCGCCCCGCGCCAACAGGATATTTTAGTGGCAGACTGGCAATCAGTTTAAAAACTTCAGTTTTGTTTTTGCTTCTGTAATACATGGGATACCACTCGATGATTCCGGACGTATGCGTGAGAAGATGTCTGATCGTGATGGAATCTTTATGCGTCACATTGAAGTCTGGAATATATTTTGAAACGGGATCATCAACTTTTAGAAGGCCCCTGTCGACCAGCAGCATGATAGATGTAGTAGTTCCAACTACTTTGGTGAGCGAAGCGATATCAAACATATGATTAACCGTCATCTTCTCGGGTGGGTTCAATAACTGGTGATTATAATCATATTTTTGCGCATATCCGTAGGCGTTAGTATAAATAATTTGTCCTGCTTTTTTAATCTGAATTACGGCACCAGGAATTTTGTCGGCATCCACCTGGCTTTGGATGATGCTATCAATTTCGGAGATAAGTTGGACCTCGTTTGCCGGTATTTTCGATTGACCAAAACTTACATGGGAAAATATAAAGAGTGCTAGAAGAAATGAAAGGGAAAGCTTTGACTTCATATAGATATTTTCAGCTAAAAATTGTGAAGCAATATCCAGTCTAAGTACCAGGTACTAAGTACTCTATCTCATAGGCTTCCTGGTTGGAGCAGGCCGGTAAACCGGGTACGAATGGTATTCGGCCCTGATACTTCCAGAGACGGAAAATGAGCCGTCGTTACTTATATACATAAGACCCGCCTGAACGCCAGGATTAACTGTAAAATAATTGGGCGGATAGGCGCTTCCTGTGAAACCTTTGCTATAAGGTGCATACATCATAGAATGGTTGAAGCTGGTATATGTGGGAGCCACATATGCGCCTGCAAAAGCATACCAATTTTTGTTTAAGGAGCGATTCAGTTGCAATCCCATGGGTGCCGAAAAATAAAAAGCATTGGCGTGGGGGTAAAATGTATTTCCCATAGACAAGGCTGCATATCTACTAACAAACCAACGATGATTCGACAACCTGCTTTCCTGGATGGATTGATAGTCGGGTAAAACAGTTTGAAATGAATTGAGATGATAGGGCGAACCGTATGAATAATTCTGAGCCCGGGAACTTTCGATAATGAGCAAAGCAACTATTCCCAGTATGAATTGTAATTTGTAAGATGTTGATTTTTTCTGCCTTACGAAAAACATGATTTGTGGCGGATTAATTTTGAATAATTTACGAAAAGATCTGCATATACCGAGCAATCGAACTATCACATTAACAAAATCGCGATACTGCTCCAGGGAATATGAACAACCAAAATTAATTCAGCTGATTCAAAAATGAACCCCTTACTCCTTTTTCTCGTTATTGCCGTCTATTTTTTGATGCTGATGCTCATTTCAAATCTTACTTCGCGCAGAACCGGAGATACAACTTATTTTGATGGCAACAGGCAATCGCCCTGGTTCCTGGTAGCTTTTGGAATGATAGGTTCGGGGATTTCTGCAGTTTCCCTGGTCTCCATTCCCGGAAATGTAGGCAATAATCACCTGTATTATTTCCAATTTATCCTTGGTACTATTGTCGGATATCTCTTCATCGCGTTTGTGCTCACACCTATTTACTACAAACTGAAACTGGTTTCGATTTATACTTACCTGAAAATACGGTTTGGAACAGTAACTTATAAAACCGGCTCTTTATTTTTCCTCGTCTCCCAATCATTTGGTGCAGCATTGCGTTTGTTGTTATCCATCAAAATTTTGCAATATGCTTTTTTTGATGCCCTTCATATTCCGTATTTCATTACAATTATTGTGGTGTTGGTATTGATTTGGCTTTATACCAATAAGTCGGGAGTTAAGACAATCGTGTGGACCGATGCGCTCCAGTCATTCTTTTTGATTTCCGTAATCGTGATTTCAATTCTTACCATTAAGCAATCTCTTCATTATTCATTTCGCGAATTAATTAGTGCCATTGCTTCGCATCCTTATTCGAAATTGTTCGACTGGAATATTCAATCCGGCTCAAATTTTTACAAGCAGTTTATCTCAGGAATACTGATTACTGTGGCATTAGTAGGATTGGACCAGAGCATGATGCAAAAAACACTCACAATTAATAATGCATCTAACGCAAAAAAGAATGTTCTGGCTTTCAGTTTTTTTATAGCAATTGCACAAACCATGTTCCTGGGCCTGGGTGTGTTGATGTATGTTTTTATTGAACATAATGGCATCCCATTAGTACAATCTAATGGTGTCATACAAAATACAGACGACCTCTATCCTTTGCTTACGCTGCATTATTTTGGTGAGATTGGAGCGATTGCTTTTTTGATAGGTGTGGTGGCTTCTACATTTGCCAGCATTGATGCCTGCATCACAGCGTTGACCACTGCATTTTGTTATGATTTTATGGACATCGAAAAAAGAGAGCATGCCGACAAAAAGAAAATCAAGAATTGGGTTCTCCTTGGAGTTAATGTGGTAATGTTTGCCATCGTAATGGTATTCTGGAATAGCAAAGGCGCAATTATTAATACAATTTTCAAGATGGCTGGATACACTTACGGACCCATACTGGGATTATACCTGACAGGATTATTTTCCCCTATTTCCATTAAAGAAAAATGGGTGCCAATTGCGTGTATATCTGCACCAATGTTAACTTATGTATTAAACGAATGGTCGGTAAGACAATTTCATTTTGATTTGGGTTTCCTGAATATTTTTGTGAATGCATTGCTTACCATTTTGTTTTTACTGTTCATCAAAAGAAAAAAACAATGAACGATCATCTCAATATTTCCATATCGCAAACAAAAGAAAGAAAGCATATAGAAATTTGTGCCAGGATGATGGCAGGTACCGATCCGTGGATTCGTTATGGAATGGATTATGATCTATGCTTAAAAGCATTCGAAGGAGCATTCAGGGAAATTTACATTTTGCAAATTGATGAGGTCATTGCAGGTTTTGCGATCCTCCAGGTAACTGGAACTTTTAAAGGTTATATCCAGAGCTTATGTATCAGCGAAGAAAGACGAGGCCATGGTTTGGGCAATAAACTTTTACAATTTTGCGAAGAAAGAATTTTGCAAATTTCTCCGAATATTTTTATCTGCGTTTCTGAATTTAATGTTGGGGCTCTTAAATTATACAAAGAATTTGGGTTTAAACTGATCGGGGAATTGCATGATTTTTTACAACCCGGCCTCACAGAATTGCTGATGCGAAAAACGCATGGCCCGATTCTTAAATGGGATTCACGCGAAGGCCTCACGCCAAGACGCCAAGGTCAGTGAAGACGCAAAGTTTGTTCAATAGAACTTAGCGAACTTTGCTTACTTTGCAGCTCCGCGTGAAACATCAATTAAAGGCCTCGCTTATGAGATGGATTTTAGTTGCAATTTTCATCATGGGCTTTGCCAAAATTGCGGTAGGCCAGGAAAATGACGAAAAGAAAGACACCACTGTCCCTGCGAAAGTGCAATACAATCCTGAAAAGGGATTTGAAATCAAAACTCTCGACAATCGCTTTTTAATTCAATTGCGCGCCCGCTTTCAATTTCGATTTGCTTCTCCTGAAGATGAAGATCCTGTAACATTCGATGATTTTAGTGGTGAAAAAAAGACGACACTTAAATTAAATCGTGCCCGATTGAAGATTGGCGGACACGCTTTCAAACCCTGGCTTAAATATTACCTCGAATACGAATTGAGTCAGTCAAATCTTCTTAACTATACAGTCGCCGTCGAAAAATGGGACTGGTTGAAATTCAAAGTTGGACAATTCAAAGTTGAATATACTCGCGAAAGGGAAATCAGTAGTGGTGAACAACAAATGATGGACCGGTCTGCGATTAATCGTCCGTTTACAATTGACAGGCAACAAGGCGCAGAAATTTATGGAAGACTTAAGGGGAAAGGAATTGCAGATTTTAATTATTGGGTCGGTGCGTTTACGGGTACGGGTCGGGGTAATACCAGGAACGATGATAATAACCTGATGTATTTCGGAAGAATGCAGTGGAATTTTACAGGAATATATCTTGACTTTGAAGGAAGTGATATTGAAATTCATCAAAAGCCAGCTGGTGTACTTGCCTTTTCGGGTGTTACTAACCGTAGTCCCTATACGAGATTTTCACAAGCGGGCGGGGGCTCGCTCGAAGGATATGAAAATGGTTTACCCGGACAGTACCGTGTGAATCAGGCAAATATTGAAACGGCCTTTATGTACAAAGGTTTTAGTTGGCAGAGTGAATTGCACTGGAAAGAAATCATTGACAAAATAAATAATGATGAAACTGATGATTTATATGGCTACTATTTTCAGGCAGGATATTTTTTTCATCAGGCTTTCAAATGGTGGCCAAAGCCTCTGGAATTTGCGATGAGAAATTCCGCCTATCGTCCTAATAATGCAAATGATTCAACCAGGAAAACAGAAACTTCAGCTGCGTTAAACTGGTTTTTTTCAGGACATAGAAATAAGGTCACGTTCGAAACCAGCTATTTTAATTATGATGCAACAGGTGGTATCCCTGCGCATGAGTGGAGGTTTCG
>PSRI01000086.1 GCA_003175935.1 Bacteroidota bacterium | reverse complement strand
TCGAAATGACATACGAAGACCGGAGTGGCCGGGAATAACCATCAATGTTCGTTTATCCACTTCTTGAAAGCAGATGCGTTTTCCTGGCTCACAATTATTTCTTCGGCATGAGGTAATGAAAGTTCCACAATGATTTTGCTTTTGCTCGAAATTCGAAAACTTCTGATGAAATTAATGTTGATGATGTATTGGCGATTGGCTCTGAAAAAAATACTTTCATCAAGCTCCTCATCAAGTTCCCTCAAATTATTTTTCTCTGCTACAAATTTTGAATTGTCTTTATCCAGGAGAAATATCAATTTGTGTTTTGAATAAAAGCAGGCTATATCCTGCAATTTGAGGACCTGAAATTCCTGACCGTGACGGGCAACAATTCTGGAAATAATTTTCGCTTTTTGCTCAACACTTTCATCAATGCGGCGAGGTTGAATGTAATTCTTGTATTTGTCAATTATATTTTTGAGCGATACAAGGTCAATGGGCTTTAGCAGGTAATCAAATTTCTCATTGTTGAATGCCTGCACCAGGTACTCATTGTATGCTGCTATAAATACAATGGGGCAGCTCATGTAAGCCCAATGCAATAAACTAAATGGAGAATGATCCCTGAAAGGAATATCCATGAATACCAGGTCAGGTTTGGATTTTCCTTTAAGCCACATCATACTTTCGTCAAGGCTGTGGCAAGCCGATACCTGTAGGGGTTCATCTACTTTTCTCAGCGCTTCTGAAACTATTTGCCCGCCAGGTTTTTCATTTTCGATGATTAGCACATTCATAGTATTGAATTATGAAGATTAATCTCCTTCCCATTGTTTGATCAACTATGGTATACTGGCAATGTGTAAGTAATCCGCAAATGTTTTGGTAGGCTGCAGGTTAAATAAATTCGGCTTCACTCATGAAATTTCCTGCTTCAGAATTAAAGGATCCGTTAATGAACAGCAAATAGCCAAATCATCATGTCATTAACAAATGAATTGTTACAAGTGAATTACCTGGATAAGAATTCAGCGGAAAATAAACTTGAAACTTATCAAGCTCAAAAAATAAAATGTATATGAAAAGATTGATCAGCCTTGTCTTGCTGATGATCATTATGCGATCGGCAGGATTTGGACAAAACATTGTGACTGGAAAAGTTACCGACAGCAAAGACGGGTCTCCATTGTCAGGAGTTACTGTGCAGGTAAAAGGCGGTAGCGAAACCACGCAAACAAATTCCACTGGAAATTTTTCTATTTCAGTTCCCGGGAAAGACAGGATACTGGTTTTTTCCTTTGTAGGATTTGGAACGGAAGAGGTGAATATTGGAAATAAGAAGGACATTACAGTTGCTCTTTCTACCGAAGAGAAAAAATTGCAGGAAGTGGTTGTTGTAGCATATGGATCACAGGATAAACGAAAAATAACGGGATCGGTTTCGAAATTAGATGGAAAAGAATTTGAAAATATTCCATTGCCATCTGTTGATCAAATGTTGCAGGGAAAAGTTGCAGGTTTGCAAGCTGTATCTAGCTCAGGTCAGCCAGGCGCATTGCAGGAAATCAGAATCAGAGGAATTGGTTCGATCAACGCATCTTCTGAACCACTTTATGTAATAGATGGTGTGCCTGTTAATTCCGGCGATTTTTCGCGCAATACAACTACATCAAATGCGCTTGCAGGTCTTAACCCCAACGATATCGAAAGTATTTCGGTATTGAAGGATGCATCTGCGGCTGCGCTTTATGGTTCAAGAGCTGCCAATGGTGTCATTCTCATTACAACAAGGCATGGTAGAAGTGGAAAAACAAAAATTGGATTTGATGCTGAAGTAGGTTATAGCAATGTGGGATATATTAATGACCTCGCAAAGCCATTGGATGCAAATAAATATTACGAACTAACTCATGAAGGTTTGGTAAATGCAGGACTTGATACTGCTACTGCAACTCAGTATTTAAATCAGGTGTTGGGTGCAAACAATGGTCACAATACAAATTGGTTTGATGAAGTTACCCGCCAGGGAGTTTCGCAGCAATATAATATTTCCGCCTCTGGTGGAGATGCAAAGACTACATTTTATTTGTCGGGAGGATATTTTCGTCAGCAATCTGTAGTCATCGGATCTGATTTCACCCGCTATAGTTTAAACACAAATATCAGGCATCAGATTTCTAATAAAATTGCCGTCGGTATCAGTCTTAATGGCTCGCAGGTAGAGCAAAATACGCCCACTCAATCTGGCAATTTTAGAAATCCGGTACTTGCTGCGTATTTCCTCACTCCATACCAGCATCCCTACAATGCTGACGGATCCTATAATTATAGTCCGCAGGAATTTCCACAGATATACAATCCTCTGGCAATTGTTCACTACGACAAGGAAAATCTGGCAACCACAAAATTGCTGGGAACGATTTGGGGAGAATATAATATTCTAAATGGACTCAAGTTTACGACCAGGTATGGAATTGATTATTTCAATATTGAAGAGAAAACATATTACAATCCTTTCTTCGGCGATGCTGTAACCACCAGCGGTGCTTTATATAATTATTATACGCGGGTATTCAACTGGGTTTGGACAAACACCTTGGATTACCATAGAGAACTCGACAAGGAAGGAAATTTTGTTGCCGATTTAAAATTGGGATACGAAGCTCAAAAATCGAAAGAATATGCGATTACGGCATATGGAACTGAATTACCCCAACTCACAACGCTGCCTTTACCTCCTCCGAGTTCACCAAAAGCAGCCACTGCTGCGGGATCGGATTATTCATTTGCATCTGCACTCTCGAATCTGCAACTCAATTATAAAAATAAATATTTGCTAACGGGTAGTTTGAGAAGGGATGGTTCTTCAAGATTTGGTAGTAACAATCGGTACGGAACATTTTGGTCGGTAGGGGCGGCATGGAATGTAGACAGGGAAAATTTCCTGGCTAATTCAAAATATATTTCTGCTTTAAAACTGAGGGCTTCCTATGGAGTTAATGGTAATGCAGGAATTGGTAATTATAGTTGGAGACCTACTTATGGGTTTGGCGCAGATTATAACCAAACGCCTGGTGGCGCACCCAGCAATGTTGGAAACCTGGATTTAACATGGGAACAAAACAAACCATTTAATGTTGGTGTCGAATTAGGCGTTTTGAAAAACAGGGTGAATGTAATTGCTGAATATTATATAAGAAAGACCAGTCAGCTTTTACAAAGTGTACCACTTTCACTTACATCAGGATTTGGGAGTTATCCAAACAATATCGGATCCATGGAGAACAAAGGAGTTGAACTAACAGTAAATGCAACTCCAATCCTGAGTAAGGATTTCAGGTGGGATCTTTCTTTCAATATTGCATTCAACAAAAATAAAGTGACTGCCCTTAATGATAATCAGGACATCATTAACGGTACCAATATCATCAGGGTTGGAAAGGATATTCAATCTGTTTACACTTTTATTTGGGCAGGAGTTGATCCTCAAAGTGGAGCCGGACTTTGGTATAAAGATGATACCAGGAAAGAAACCACTTCAGACGTAACTCAGGTTGAAAATGCGATCATAGGAACTGCATCTCCAAAAGCATTCGGAGGATTTACTACAACCTTTAACTACAAAGGCATTTCGTTGAGCGGACAATTCAATTTCCAATATGGAAATCTTGAATACAATACATGGGGTTTCCTCAATGAAAGCGACGGAGCATTCTTTACACTGAATCAAAATGTGAAAGAGTATGATCGCAGATGGAAAAAGCCTGGAGATGTAACAGATATTCCTCAATATGTAGCAGGTAATAGTTCCAATTCGAACGTAACCTCAAGCAGGTATTTTTTCAAGGGAGATTATATCAGACTTAGATTTCTCACACTGGGTTATCAGATTCCAAAAAATCTCCTGACTAAACTCAGGTTGGATAATGCGCAGATATACGTGAGAGGGACCAATCTCTGGACTAAAGCTTTTGACAAGAATATCACTTTTGATCCCGAACAACCAATTAGTGGTGTGAATGATTTGCAGGTGCTGACTCAAAAGACTGTTACGTTCGGACTGAATCTTAATTTTTAAAATCAAATTATTGAGATATGAACAGGAAAAAATTAATAGTGTGGACGCTGACCAGTTTCATATTGCTGGGTTCGTGCAAAAAACAATTTCTGGATTTACAGCCTTATGACCAGGTACCACTGGAAGAAGCCATTGTTGACGAAAACTCCATGCAAACTGCGGTGAATGGTATGTATTCGAGTTTGAGAGCAGTGGATTTTTTTGGAAGATCTGTTCCAATAGATGGAGATTTGCTTGCCGACAACATATATATTTCTCCGGTTAACTCTAACCGTTATTTACCAGAACTTACATATACATATATCGAGACTTATAGCAACGTTCAAAATTTGTGGGCTGAGGCATACAACACCATATTGAGGGCCAACAATGTGATTAACTCTTCCATTAAAGGATCCGATGTGGCAGATCAACTCAGGGGAGAAGCATTAACCATCAGGGCCCTCTCATATTTTGAACTTGTAAAATTCTTTGCCCTTCCATATACATCTGATCCTGCTTCACCAGGTGTTCCATTGGTACTTACTTATGATCCGCATTTGAAACCTGCCAGGAATACAGTGGGTGAAGTCTATCAACAAATCGAAGCAGATCTTAAGCAGGCGTATTCATTACTGAATCAAAATAAAAACAGCTCTTATGTTTCAAAGTATGTAGCCCAGGCTTTGCTTGCGAGATTATATCAGGCAGAAGGGGATTGGGATAATGCATTAGCATCCGCAAAAGATGTGTTTGACAATGGCGGATATAGTTTGGTGGACAGTTCATCTCTTGTTGCCTACTGGGCGAATCCTTATCCGGTAACGAATAAACAGGAGACCATTTTTGAAGTTGAATTTGATGCAATAGGAAATAATGGCACGGATAATCTGGATGCATTTTATTCCCAGGATGGATATGGAGATGCTCTGGCTACGGATGATCTTTATAGTAAATACAGTGCAACAGATGCAAGACGGAACCTTATAATTCCTGGGAACAGAGGAGGGATAGACGTTTGGGTTGTCAATAAATATCCCAATACTACAAACCCTAACGGTAAAGACAACACGAAAATTATTCGGTATGCAGAAGTGTTGATGATACTTGCGGAGGCATACAATCGAAAATCTGATGATGCAAATGCGCGCACCATTCTTAATTTGCTGGCAAAAAGAAGGGATCCTCAGTTTGCAGGTTATGCGTCTTCCGGACAAGCGTTATTGAATGATATCTATCTTGAAAGGAGAAAAGAACTTGCATTCGAAGGGCAGCGTTACTGGGATTTGGTAAGATTGAATAAAGATGTTGTGAGAGATAATAGCACAGGAAATTATCAGCCATTTGTGCCTCTTACTTTGCAAGTGAGCAGTCCAAAAAGAATATTTCCTATACCAAAAGCCGAGCTTAACGTGAATCCTGCTGTGACACAGAATCCGGGATATTAATTTGAAGCAATACTTTGTAAATGAAAAAAGGCCGGGATTAAATCCTGGCCTTTAATGTTACACCAAATGTTTTCGGATTTCCGAGATGCACCGCACCAAAATCATAGGCGTAAGCAATATATTTTTTATCTCCAAGATTTCTGCCCCAGAAAAAGATTTCATATTTTTTTGCGCTGAAGCCGATTCTTGCATTGAACAGTCTATATGATTTTTGTTCGATGGTATTGGCTAAATCAAAATATTCATCTCCCAACAAAGCCCATTCACCACGAACAATCAGTTTGTAATTTGATGCTTTATCAAGGCTGTAAGAATACTCAGCGGCAAGCATTGAAGTTACGCTGGGTGTAAAGATTTGGTGTTTTCCTGCCAGATCAACTTCTGTTCCGTTTTGTGAAATCTTAAGAGTTTTATATTTGGCGTTATTATAACCAAAATTGTAATCGATCTCCAGACCTGCAATCGGTCTGCTCGCCAATTCAAGTTCCACACCTTTGGTTTCAAGCTTTCCTGTATTTTTTGTGACCGTTATCGCATCAGGTAAAATCAATGTTGGTACCTGTGCATCAGTGATATTGCTGTAAAATGCTGAAATGTTCAGGCGAAGATGATTATTAAATGCGCTGTTTTTTAAACCCAATTCAAAATTATTGCTATACTCAGGTTTGTATTCGTAAAGTGGTGGTTGAGATGGATCTGAAGAAAGCTGCGTGAGTCCACCTGAACGATAACCGCGACTGTAAACAAAATAAGCGTGATGATTTTGGTCGAAATGATAATCGAGCCCAAGCTTAGGTGAGAATGCTCCAAAACTTGCAGTCGCACTTGTATCAGGTACTATATCGAATATTGGATCCGGATTGGGATCATGTTGATATTCGGCAAGTATTTCAGATTTTTTATGTTCATAGTCATTGCGCAATCCAACAGTAATATCAAATTTATCAGAGACGGCATAAGTTCCCTGGCCATAAATGGCGTAACCATAACTTTTTGCTTTGGTTGTATTGATGATAGAAAATAAACTGTCAGGAGCGCCAACATATGCTGCATCTTTTCCAAACCTGGTAGCTTGTTTGTTTGGAACATCCTGGTAAAAGAAATAAGCACCTGCTGTCCACTTAAATTTTGATATTGATGAAGCAGGTGATGAAAATTTAAATTCCTGGGTAAATACTTTCACCTTGTTCCAATCATTTCCATAATTATTTATGATAGTAACACCATCAATTGGTGAAAAATCTCCGTCGATTGGTTGATCATAATATCTATGGTTAGTTTGATATGCTGATTGTGAACTAAAATTGAATCCCTTTCCGGTATAATTAATAGATAAGGATAAATTGAGTGTATTGTCGATCATTTGGCTGATGGCATTTTGATTCAAATGGAAAGGAGTTTCAAATGCCTGGTCAACACTCGGAGCGAGAGGGAAAGTTCCATGGTTCCTTGCATTGTGATGCTTCACATTTAATGTGAGAATCCAGTTGCGGCTTGCCAAATATTTCAGGTAATAGTTGCCGGTAATGCTGTGCTGCCTGTCGAATTTTGAATCGTTGTAATCGTTGGTATAGTATCCGTCGAGCTGATCATACATCGCAGCGGCGCCAAAATATAATTTGTCCTTTATTAATGGAGTCCTGATTCCCGCGTTGAATCTTTGTTGTCCGAAACTTCCAAAACTAATTTCCGCAAACCCCGTGGTATAATTGTTTGGTTGTTTTGTCAGGATATTAATTACACCACCCATTGCATTTCTTCCATACAGGGTACCCTGAGGTCCTCTCAAAATTTCAATCCTTTCCACATCGAAGAGGTCGGCAATATAAGTATCCAGACTAAACTGATTCACGCCATCGATGTAAGTTGAAACAGCAGGGTCATAAGAGGTTGAGGTAATACCACGAATTGACGTGACATTTCTATCGTCGCCAGGATTGGCTGAATATAAATTGGGAACAATGGCAGTAATATCCTTCGTGTTCCAAACCCTGTACTGATCCACTTTCCGGGATGAAAGTGCCGAAATGCTAAATGGTATATTTTGCAGATCCTCTTCTTTTTTCTGTGCCGTCACAAGAACCGCGTCCAACTGTTTTGCAGCATCTTCTAATTGGATATCGATTGGAGAAGAACTGCCAGTTGCGATTTTTATTTCTTTTTCAATAGCTGCGAATCCGATTGCGGAAATATGCACAGTGTAACTCCCCGCAGGAATATTCCTGATTACAAACTGACCATTTCTGTCGGAAATGGCACCCCAATTCGAATTCAGGATTTCGATTGTTGCAGATTCAATGGGCCTCAAATGTGAGTCGGAAACTTTTCCAGATAAATTACTGTTGGATTGACTTTTTACTGATAGAATGCAAAGTGGTGTCAGCAAAACACATAAAATTCTCTTCATCATATTCATTACATTGATTGGCGGTCGGCCAACATGTGGCGCGAAAATACAACAAGAGCTGATTGTAGCCTGAATTTATGGAAGGAATAAATTATCCCGGAGGTATTTGATCCACATATCATATCCGGATTTATTCAAATGTAATCCGTCGACAGTGTAACGTTTATCAAGATTCTGTTGCTCATCCAGAAATTGATCGTGGATATTAATGAACACCACATTTTTTGAATCAGCTATTTCTTTCAGTTTGATATTGGTTGATAAGATTTGGGTCTGTTTATCGTAATGCTGTGGGAAATTGGGTACCAGCGGATTTACAGGTAAAATGGAATGTATGTAAATGGTTGTTTTGGAAGATTCCTGTTGAACTCTCTCGATAATCTTTCTCACGTTATCTGCAATTACTGCGTCGGGAATATCCTTTCCAATATCATTAATTCCAATCAGGATAAATAGTTTCCTTGGTTGACGCCTGATAATTTCGTCCAGCCGTTTCAAGACTCCAAAAGTTATGTCTCCTCCTATACCCCGGTTTACAGCTGTACTATCTCCAGTAAGCTTTTTCCAATCTCCCATTTCAGTAATACTATTTCCAAGGAAAATTATTCCACCGGTTGAAAAACTTTCTTTTTCAAACAATGCAATTCTAACTGGATAATGCTCCGGTATAAATCCAACTGTATCAAAAACCCGTTGATTGGTTACCTGGGAAAATGATTGAAAATTAAAGCAGGAAAGTATGAGAATTGCCGGAAGTATTTTTGGAAGTATTTTTTTCATTTGTTCTGTTTTAGACCTTAGCTCCATGCTTTTCTCAGGAACCTCAACCAGTTTCCATGCATGATTTTATCAATATCCGCTGCAGCATAGCCCCTGGAATTAAGTAGTCCCGTCATTTTTTGAATGTCAGAAATATCTTCAATATCGTAGGGACACTGCTCTCTTCCAAACGCACCATCAAGATCCGAACCAATTCCGATATGATTTGCATTGCCTGCAATCTGGCAGATATGATCCATATGATCAATTAGTCTTTCCAAATTACATCCCGTACTTTTTGGGGTGGATTGTTTGCGTACCCAACCAGGAACAATCATCCATGCATCCATTGCGGCTCCAATCACTGCATCTCTTTCAATTAATGCTCTTATTTGTTCATCACTATACTGACGATTATGATTGACCAGTGCTCTGCAATTATTGTGGCTGGCCCAAACCGGTCCCTTGAAGTGATCCATCGCCTGCCAAAACGCATCATCGCACAAATGCGTTGCATCAAGTATTATATGCAGCTCGTCCATTTTTTTCAGAAGCTCCAAACCCATTTGTCCCATCTTACCTGTTGCATCCGTTCCGTTTGCATACCTACCCGGTCCATAGTGAGCCGGTCCAATTGCGCGTAGTCCATACCGATAGGCACGCTCCACATAATCCACGTTTATGAATGAATCTGCGCCTTCAACGCTTAAAATGTATCCTATAGGTTTTTTTTCTTTGGGTTGATTGTCGTTCCATAAAGCAAGGTGAGCTTCCAGTTTGTCAACGGAATTTATTTGGACCATCTCTCCTTCTTCTTCCATGGTTTTATACCACGCCAGTTGTCCCTGCGTTTGTGCCCATGCCTGCTCCGGCGAATGCCATCCCGGCAAAGGATTTTCAGGAGCAACATATCTGCCCAGCTGTGTGGCGACTACTAAACCGATATTTCCTTTCCTTAATTCCTTAAGAGAAACAGTTGCATTGCCTCTGTCTGGCTTATCCGTTTTCCCTGCTTCCCGGGCATTAATATCCTTTACGGGTAACCGAAGGTCACGGTTCCATTCGAGGGCATTCATGCTTAAATCTAAATGTGCATCGACAATAAACATAGACAATTCGAAAGGTTTCTCGCGGAGGCGCAAAGTGACGCCAACGCTATTCAACAGTTAATTTTTCGGTCGCGGGAAATATTTTTCCACTCGCCGGTAATTTTTGCATCTTCAATGGTAAGCGCTCGTTCGTATAATGCAATGGTCGGACAAACATGATACGGGATTCCGTACAGGACATCTCCCGGAACAAAATTATGATCAGCATTAGGAGCCTCCAGCACAAGGTGTTCCTCGCTTTGGCTTATTGGTTTTAATTCCGGCGCATTGATAAAATATACCCGTCTTGTGATTTCATTTTCAGCAGCGATGGATTTATGTCCGAGATCAACACATATTTTTCCTGGAGATGGTAGCGAAATGACTCGCGAAATAACTAATGCTGCCGGTTTAAAATCCTGCTCCGGGCAAAGTTCAAGATAGCCCTTGTCCCAATAAACAAATGTACCCGGGCTGCATTCTATTATTTTTCTTTTCGAATGAATTGAAAAAGTGGGCGAGCCACCTGCAACGATTATTGGCTCAGGAAACCCTTTTTCTTTAATTTCTTTTTGAATCTTTTCAACCCGGGCAAAAGCTTCATCACAATTTTTTTTCCTCATTTCAAAATCTTTATCGCGTATATGTCCATCATATTCATGCAATCCTACCGGCAGCAAGCCGGGAAGTGAAGCGCATCTAACATAAAGATCAACTGCATCCGGACCAGCAGTGATTCCTGTTCGGTTTTGTCCGACGTTCACATCCAGGTATACTTTTATTTTTTTGTGATGTGATGAGAAAAAATTAGAAATCTCTGTGGCGGCAATAATATTATCTACCAGGCAGGAGTAATTTGTGGCAGGATAATTTTCAATTACACATAGAAACCTTTTCAATTTCGGTCCTACAGGCTGATATGCAAGAAGAACATCGGCGGCACCTGCTATTCCCAACATTTCCGCTTCTGCAATTGTTGCGCATTTAAATTTATTTACTCCTGCATTCATCATCAGCTTTGTAGCGTCAATGGTCTTGTGCGTTTTTACATGTGGCCTTACCCTTTGCACATCATCAACCATGCTTACAAGAGTATGTATATTTTCTCTTACCCTGTCTGTAAACAACACAAGCGCTGGCGAATCCAATTCGTCAATATCATCAATTTTATACCAGGATTCCTGATTCATTATTTTTTCTTTAGTGCAATTCGAATAATGCTTCTATTTCTACGGAAATATTATTGGGCAGTGAACCCATTCCAACGGCACTTCTAACACCTACTCCGTTGTCGTCGCCCCAAATTTTTGCAAACAATTCACTGCAACCATTAATTACATATGGATGTTTTTCAAAATCACTTTCGCAATTTACCATACCTAAAACTTTGATCACTCGTTTAATTTTATCCAAACTTCCTATTTGTGCTTTAATCGAAGAGAGAATAGTTAAGCCAACCTGTCTTGCGGCAAGCTTTCCCTGGTCAGCAGTCATTTCTTTTCCTATCCTGCCAACGATTAATGTCTTATCGTCCTTAACTGGCCCGTGCCCTGAAACGAATAAATGTTTACCGTCGATTAAACATGGTTTGTAAACTCCTGCGGGAGTGGGGGCGGGAGGAAGCGTTAATCCCAATTGAGCAAAATTTTGTTCCGGCGTTGAATTTTCCATAATCGATTTATATAATCATGTTAATTAATAGTACTCCAATCAAACCGATGATTGAAACGATTGTCTCCATAAATGACCAGGATCTGATGGTATCTTTTATACTGAGATTAAAATATTCTTTGAATAACCAAAATCCTCCGTCATTTACATGCGAAAATAAGAGGCTTCCGGCTCCAATGGACAAAACCATCAAATTTGGATTGGCGTGAGTGGTAGCCATCATGGGTGCAATAATGCTTGCTGCAGTAAGTCCGGCTACCGTCGCAGAGCCAATACAAACCCTGATGACGGCTGCGATCAACCAGGCCATAAGTAGGGGGGGAAGCGCCTGTTTTTGAAGTGTGGCAGCAATAGTATCGCTAATGCCACTATCAGTGAGCACTTGTTTAAACGCACCAGCTCCGGCTATAATCAGCAATATCATTGAAATGTCCCTGGCAGCATCTGCATAAATCTCCATGATGCGCTGCATATTCATTCCGGTACTAATTCCCAATGAAAAGGTCGCGACGCTTATTGCGATTAGCATTACAATCATTGGATCGCCTAATAAAGCTGAAATTGTTTTTGCTTTTTCAGATTCAGGATAAATCATTGGAAGCGTTGCTGTAATAATTAAAAGCGCGACAGGCAAAAGTGAAGTGACAAAACTGTTGAGGACACCAGGTAATTTATCTTCAGTAATCGTTTTTTGCTGAAATGTTTTGAGCGGTTTAGCATTTATTTTCTTTAAGGTTTTTGCAAAAATGGGTCCGGCAATTATAATTGCGGGTACCGCAATGCAAATTCCATATAGCAAAGTGATTCCCATATTTGCATGGAACTGTGTAACGAGTGCAGCAGGTGCCGGATGCGGTGGAAGAAATCCGTGAGTAACCGAAAGGGAGGCCAGCATGGGAAGTCCGGTATATACTGCAGGCAAATTATATTGATAAGAAACTGAAAAAATTAGAGGCACCATCAATACAAAACCAACGTTGTAAAAAAGTGGAATGCCGATGATAAAGCCCGTAATCATTAATGCCCACTGGATATATTTTGTACCGAATGCCTTCATGAGTGTTGTTGCAATTCTTTGAGCCGCGCCGCTTTCCGCTACGAGTTTCCCCAACATGGCTCCGAGGATAATCACACTTACCAATGAACCCAATGTGTCTCCAATTCCTTTTTGAACAGATTTAGTAACGGATGTGAGTGGAATACCCAGGAACAATCCTGCCAATAGCGAAACAACAAGAAAAGCGAGGAAGGCATTTACTTTTGCCAGCGTGATTAATAAAACGAGGGCGACAATGCAAATAAAAATAATGAGAAGACTCATGGAATTAATGTGTCGCCGATCAAACCTTGCAATTAATGAGGAAATTTCATCATCATGGGCAAGCAGGGAACCGGCAGTTTTGTTGATGGACTCTAATATAAATAATTATTCTCTGTTTCTTTCAGTGAGGATTATGCGATATTATGGAAAGAATTTTCTGTTTCTTTTGAAGGTATTTTCTCATTGTTACATTAAATGATTTTTTGAATTTTACATAGTGATTAATCGCAAAAAATTCTAGCATCCAACTTTGATGAGTTGATTAATGATGGTTTGTTTCCCTACACGAATTGTGATAGTAGGGAAGTACCCGTGAATTGATTTGCATGATTTGGTTGGCTGGTAGGGGGTGGGTGAGGGTGGGGAAGTGCGGAAGTGTACCTGGTAATATTCCAAATAAGCTGGAATCTCGGATTCCGCGACTTTTTTGCCCCAAAATAATAATTCGAAAATATCTTAGACTACCAATTGTTCATTTGCTCAGGAACTATTCGCTCTAAACTTTCCTCATCAACACTCTTATCACCCCAGTGCGGATCATATTTTACAAACCATGAAATCCAAAGCGAACGCGATAGTCGCATAAATATCGGTTGCAGAAGAATCATCAATACCGCATTTACAATTCCCCACCATAATAATCGAAAATCACCGTCATTTAACGAAAATCCAATTATAAGCCACCAGGCAAAAAATGTGAAAAGACTAAATAATACCGTAATCGCATAGCTCACATATGCCGTTCCATAATAAAATCCTACTTCAATATCCGTAGGCTGTCCACATACCGGACATTTAGGATTCATCTTAACGCAGGTCTTAAGTTTATAGGGATTCGAATTTTCAAAAAGCTTTCCTCTCCTGCACCTGGGACATCTATTGTCGAGTACGCTGATCCAATAATTTGGTTTTTCTTGAACCGTATCCATTGCGAATTTTTTACAAAGTTCCCTTAATTTATGCTGCCAGTAAAAATATTTTAACTAAGAAAATGCATCCAGCAGCGTTTCCATTCTAATACTCCTGGACCCTTTAATAAGAACCATACTGTTTTTTACCGGATTACTTTTTAACCATTCAAGGGCATCCTTCGCAGATGTAAAATGCCTGTAACCCTGATTGAGACCTTCAAACTCAGGTCCAACCAGCACAACATCCGACCAGTCAAATTTTCCAATCATATCCACAAGGTTCTTGTGCTCCGACCTGCTTTCATCACCCAGCTCTTTCATTGCACCAAGAAATAATACCTTTTCTCCCTGCTGTTTTGAAAAATTTTCAACAGCAAGCTTCATACTACTTGGATTTGCATTGTATGCATCGAGTATAATACGGTTTCCATTTTTTTCGATAAGCTGCGATCTGCTATTGGTTGGCTCATATTGTACAAGGGCCGATTTGATTTTCTCCTTATCAACTTTAAAATATTTCCCAACTGTTGCAGCTGCCAGTACATTGGGCAAATTATAGCTTCCCACTAACCGGGTTTGAAAAACAGGAATATCTAAACCCGAAGTCATTTTAATTTCCAGGAATGGTTCGCTCTTATTAGCAATACCTGTAACTGATGCGTCTGCGGTTCCATAAGTAACGATGCGATTTATTCCTTTACTCATGTCTCTCAAATAATCATAGTCCCACATTACAAATGCAGTTCCATCTTCCGCACGAAGAAAATCATATAATTCCCCTTTTCCTTTTTTAACACCCTCAATTCCACCAAATCCTTCCAGGTGAGCTTTTCCAACATTGGTTATGATGCCATGAGTGGGTCGGGCAATTTTACAATAACCTTCAATTTCTTTTTGATGATTCGCTCCCATTTCAATCACTGCAAATTCTGCGTCTAATCCTATCCGTAAGATGGTGAGCGGGATTCCAATATGATTGTTGAGATTGCCCTGGGTAGTGTAAGTAACGTAAGTGGTCGACAATACTGCATGAACAAGCTCTTTGGTTGTTGTTTTGCCATTGCTGCCGGTGATCGCTATAAATGGGATTTGAAATTGTTTTCTATGATAAAGTGCAAGTTGTTGTAAGGCTTCCAGTGTATCGCCAACCTTTATTAGTCGGGCATCTGCAAATCCGGGATCTTCATCTACTACAACATAGCTGGCGCCTGAATCCAGGGCTTGTTTTGCGAACTGGTTGCCATTAAAATTGGGCCCTTTAAGTGCAAAGAATATATCATCCTTTTTCAGCAGCCTGGTATCTGTTTGCACGGAAGGATGTTTCAAATAAATTTTATAGAGCTCTTCAATTTGCATAACAACAAAAATATGGTATTCAATTCGCACAAATAAAAAAGCCCTCCGCGATGGGAAGGCTTTTTCATTAGAGAAATATCTTTTAATTCTTACGAGAATTTTGTCTGCGCTTGCTCCAGGTATTACCAGTCTTAAATCCATTACCTTCCTGACTACCCACGCGATCCATAGCGCAACGGAAACCAACGGTGCTGCTTGACTGATCTTCTTCGAGGAACCTGCGTGTTCCAGGACTTAACCAGTAAGCGCGGTCGTTCCAGCTACCACCTTTAATTACTCTTGATTTATCGCTGATCAAAGTAGTTACACCATAACCATAAGTAACCTGAGATACAGAGTCACCATCAAGGTAATTAATCACATTACCTCTTTGATAGTTACGACGATTTTTACTTTCTTCATCAGTTACATCAACTTTTACAACTCTACCCAAACTATCTCTTTCAAATTCGCCATTATCATTCTTCTTAAATTTCTGATAACGGTTACCACGATAAGGATTGAAATCATCCACATCGATTGAGTTCAATGGTCTGTACACGTCAGACACCCACTCGTTCACGTTTCCTGACATATTATATAAACCGAAACCATTCGGGAAGAAAGCGTCTACTGGTCCCGGGATTGAAGCGTTATCATTCAAACCACCTGCAACACCCATCATATCACCATTACCGCGTTTGAAGTTTGCAAGGAATTTACCCTGCCAGCTGCCGTGACGTGTATCGCGCAAACCATTCACGTTTTGGCTCCAGGAATAAACTTGTTTTTCCTTGATTAATTCTTCACCGGTTCCGTTGTTTTTCTTCTTTGGTTTTGGGTTTTGGTTGATATAACCATAAGCCGCATATTCCCATTCAGCTTCTGTTGGAAGCCTGTAGTTAGGCAACATGAAACCATCTTCGAAGGTTACAGTATTTCTGGGTCTGCCATTAGCATCAGTAAGCGTATTTTTCTTTGGCTTACCTGGCTGTGGTTGATACAAACCTTTTAAATAAGATTGAGTATTGAAATTATCCTGTCCCTGACCCTGGTAAGATTTTACCTGGTTTTTGTTGATATATCCTTTTTCCACAAGAATTCTCTCGTTCACGCGATCACTGCGCCATAAGCAAAAATCATTTGCCTGTTTCCAGCTAACACCAACAACGGGATAATAATTATAAGATGGGTGACGGAAATAATATTCCACGAGGGGTTCATTATAAGCAAGCTCATCTCTCCAAACCAGTGTATCGGGTTTGGCATCGTCGATGACTTTAGCATATTGAGGATCGTCGAAAACATTCTCTACCCAGTGAAGATATTCACGATAGTGAACGTTGGCAACTTCTGTTCTGTCAATATAAAATGATGATACAGTCACGCGGCGGGGTACGTTGTTCCAATCTCCCATTACGTCCTCATCGGTAGCTCCCATAGTAAAGGTACCACCTTGCACAAACACCAGACCAGGGCCGGTTTTCTGTTCTTTTTCCTTGGACACGTTGAAACCACCCATGTTCTTATCATTGTAGTTCCAACCGGTTACCTCGGATTTTTCATGCTTGTTCTTACTTCCAAAAAGGCCATTTTTACAGGAGCTGAACAGCACCAGGGCCGCAGATAAGTAAGCAAGGTTTTTCAAATTCAGTAGTCTTTGCATTTTGCTGGATTTAAGCTAAATGATAACGGGTAATATGCATCTTTATTGTATAAAACTGCATGAAGGCTATGCTATTATACTAGAATTATGCCAAGGTGCGCAATTTAGGTACTTTATCAGAAATGCCAATTTACTTATCCCCACATATTCTGTTTATTAAATGCTAAATTTCCCTATTAACGGTTCCCGGCCCAAATTCCCTCCGTACAGTACGATGATTACATCCTAAAGTATGGCTGATTTAATTTTTCGGGCCATACAACCAAATTAAATTAATAAGTATCTATACGCATGGCAAAAATTTTGCATCGTAGCTTATCTGGGTAAGGGCCGGAAATCTGAATCTGGCAAAGCCATGAAAATCACTTAGAAAACAATAAATGTTAAAGGAAATCGTTCTAAAATTCTGTAAGGATATACGAGGCGATTTAAAGAGTGAATGACGGAGTAGTGTATATTTGCGCAAATTGATCATCTCGTACAGGGATTTAATCAGGAATAGACGACTGTATCACTCTGAAAAAAAATATTAATTAACCTCTAATTTCGGCGCGAATTTTGAAAAAAACTCTACTTTCTTAATTCACTATCAATCAAATACAATTTCTGATGAAAAGATCAATACAGAGGTTTGCAATCACAAGCCTGGCGCTTATGAGTTTTGTTGTGGCAGGGTATGGCCAGTCTGCTGAACCTATAAACGTAGTTACGACTGCTGTTCCTTTTTTGAGGATCTCTCCCGATGCAAGGGCGGGAGGTATGGGTGACGTAGGTACTGCAACGTCTGCTGATGCCAACTCCCAATTTTATAATGTGGCGAAATACCCATTCAATAAAAATCCCGGAGGAATTTCTCTCACCTATACGCCCTGGCTTAAAGACCTCGGACTAACTGACGTTTATCTTGCATCACTTGCAGGTTATTATAAATTGGATGATCAGCAGGTAATTTCTGCTTCATTAAGATATTTTAGTTTGGGTAATATCCAGTTCACGGATGCATTGGGTAATGATCTCAATTCTTTTCGTCCTCGTGAACTTGGCGTAGACGTGGGCTATTCAAGAAAACTTTCAGATGTACTTTCTCTTGGTGTTGCACTCAGATATATTAATTCAAATCTTGCTGGTGGCGCTGCGGTGAATGGTGTTTCTTACAAGGCAGGTAATGCAGTAGCTGGTGATATCGGATTGTTCTATCAAAAATATAATGAAAGCGGTCAGGGTTGGAATTTCGGTGTAGCCATGACTAACCTCGGATCGAAGATTGGATATACTGATGACGCAACTCAAAAAGATTATCTCCCTGCAAACTTTAGTATTGGTGCAGGACATACATGGGTGTTCAATGAAGTGAATAAATTCACAATGAACCTCGAGATCAATAAGCTGATGGTGCCAACACCTCCAACTTCTACCGGGGATTATTCAAAAGATTCTGCAGCAATTGCTGATTATAGAAGCAAAGGTGTGGTTGGATCATGGTTTAGCTCATTTGCCGACGGAGATGATCTGAAAGAACTTGCTTTTTCTTTCGGTGCCGAATACTGGTACAACGATCAGTTTGCAGTTCGCGGTGGTTACTATTATGAAGATAAATCCAAGGGGAACAGAAAATATTTCACCATGGGTGTTGGATTAAAATACAACATGCTCGGACTGAATTTTTCTTACCTCATTCCTTCGGGAAATGGTGTGAACCGCAACCCACTTTCAAATACACTTCGTTTCAGCTTGATATTTGATATTAACGGTGCAGAGAATTCAAGCTCAAAATAATTACCTGTTGATTTTAAAGATATCGACCTATATTTCCAAAAGCCTCTCAGAATCCTGAGAGGTTTTTTATTTTAGCAAAAAAAATCAATGGCATACAGAATTGGTTCAGGGGTGGATTTTCATCAACTGGTAGAGGGAAGAGATCTGTGGATTGGAGGTATAAAAATTCCACATCATAAGGGTTCACTGGGCCACAGTGATGCCGATGTTCTTCTACATGCTATTTGTGATTCATTGCTGGGTGCAGCAAATCTTGGCGACATAGGTATTCATTTCCCCAATACAAAAGCAGAATTCAAAAATATCGACAGTAAAATTCTCTTGTCGAAATGTTATGAAATGATTTCTAAAGAAGGATATGATATCGTGAATCTTGACACAACGCTTTGCCTGGAAGTTCCCAAGATAAAACCCTATGTGCCCGAAATGCAAAAAGCAATTGCTGAAATTCTTCATCTGAACCCAAAGGATATCTCCATCAAAGCCACAACAACAGAAAGAATGGGATTTGTGGGAAGAGAAGAAGGACTCATGGCATATGCTACCGTTCTCCTGGAAAGCAGATAGTACTTAGTATAAAGTACTTAGTACTTAGACTAAATCATGCGCAATAAAAACCCATTGGAAAGTACCAAGTACCTAGTACCGAGTACCTAGATAAAAAATCAAAGTACTTAGTATAGAGTACTTAGTACTTAGACAGGTTCATTGAACCCTGGACTGTCAGATCAAGTAGTAGCGATTACAGATTACATCTAAACTCTAAACGCTAACCTCTGAACTCTAAACGCTAAACACTGAACGCTGAACTCTAAACGCTGAACTCTTAACCTTGAACTCTGAACTCTTAACCCTGAACTTTAAACGTGTAACTTCGAACAAACCTTCAACCTTAAACATTCAACAAACCTTCAACCTTCAACGTTCAACTTTCAACTTAATCCTTATTTTTGTTTCCATGCCAAATGTTCGCATAAAAATCATCAATCATTCCAATAATCCGCTGCCTTCTTATGCTACAGAAGGATCTTCAGGTATGGATATCAAATCTTTTCTGGTTGACCCGATTATGCTCAAGCCAATGGAGCGATGCCTGGTGCCAACCGGACTTTTCATCGAGTTGCCTGAAGGATATGAAGCACAGGTTAGACCGAGAAGTGGCCTTGCCATTAAACAGGGGATCACCTGCCTCAATACCCCCGGCACGATTGATGCAGATTATAGAGGAGAGATCAAAGTGATTCTGATTAATCTTTCGAATGAAATACAGACTATTCATTCGGGAGAAAGAATTGCACAAATGGTGATTCAAAAAATTGAAAAAGGAATTTGGATTGAAACCGGATCATTGAGTGGAACGTTGAGAAATGAGGGAGGATTCGGTCATACAGGGAAAAATTAATCGATCAAACCGGTTGCATGAATATTAAGCACCTGCTTTTATTATTGGTTCTTGGCAGTTTCCTATTCAGTTGTCGCACTTCCAAAAAAATTCAGGCGGCCATGACCAAGAAAGACACCACAGTTACCGTGGTAATAAATCCACGGGAAAACGATTCTGCTTTACTTGTTCATACAGCCTTTCAAAAAATAAAAGCGAATCACATCGACTTCAAAACTTTTAATGCTAAAGTAAAAGTTGACTATACCGATAGTAAACAAAGAAACTACGACTTCAATGCTTTTATCCGGATGCGAAAAGACAGTATCATCTGGATATCCATCAATGCCGCTCTTGGAATTGAAGCATTCAGGGTTTTGATTCGTCCGGATAGCATTTACATCATGGACAAACTCGGCAAAACCATCGAGTATAAGTCCCTCGCTTACCTTAAGGAAATTGCGCAATTACCAATCGATTTTTATACGCTGCAGGATTTGATTTTGGGGAACCCGGTTTACCTGGACAGTTCAAATGTGTTGAGTTATAAAGAAACCGAAGAGTCAGTTTCTTTATCTACGCTTGGAAATTATTTTAAGCATTTAATAACAGCACGAAAATCTGATTTTGCTATTTTGCATAGTAAGCTTGATGACGTGGACGTGATCAGAAACCGAACGGCAGATTTCACTTACGAAGATTATGCGGTTTTGAGTGGAAAACTGTTTTCTACCAATAGAAAAATTACGATTGCAGAGAAAACCAAGCTGGATGTGGACATGGATTTTAAGTCTGTGGACTTTGACAAGGACCTAACTTACAACTTCGTGGTACCACACAACTATAAGCGAAAATAATTTTAACAGAATATAGTACAATCTACCGGGAGGCCGGCCGTTAAATCCAAATATCCTGATTCGATGTATTGAACAACCTGACAAAGTCCTATCATGCGGAAATTAATTATCTCTCTAATTGGTGCTTTTTTCATTGGGATCTGTCTCCCTGCCCGGGCACAACAGCCTACAAAAGAGGAACTGGAAAAACAAAGAGTACAAATCCAGCAGGAAATCGAAGAACTTAAAAAATCCCAGGGCGAAGTCAAGAAAAATAAAAAAGAGAGTCTTGGTCAGCTGGCACGAATTCAGAGCCTGATCAGGAAACGTGATGCTGTTATTGAAACGATCAACAAACAAATGCGGTTGATCGATGACGATATTTTCACTAATAATCGCGAGATATATCGTTTGCAAAAGGACCTGGATACTTTAAAGGCCCAATATGCAAAGACGGTAGAATATGCTTATAAGAATCGGAGCAATTACGATATGCTGAATTTTTTGTTTTCAGCAGTAAGCTTTAATGACGCGATCAAGAGGATTGAATATTTAAAATCGTACAGGGAATACAGGGAAAAGAAAGTTCAGGACATCTATACTACACAAACACTCCTTTCGCAAAAGAATCAGTCTCTGGCTCAAAATAAAACACTAAAAACAAAAACCCTTACCGAGCAGAGCAACCAAATGAAAAAGCTTGAGGAAGAAAAGAAAGAAAAGGATGATGTGGTAGCCAAACTTAAATCGAGGGAAAATGAACTGAATAAAGAATTAGTTGCGAAGAATAAGGTTGAGAAGAGTATTAAGAATTCCATTGCAGCGATAATCAAACGCGAAATTAAGGAAGCAGAAGAAAGGGAAAGAAAAGAAGCTGCGCTGGCGAAGGCAAATGCAGCAAAAACTTCAAAATCTAATGCTTCCACCTCCAATGCTACAAAGAAACCAAGGGAAGAAAACAAACTGGAAAATACACCTGAGGTTACGGCAGTGTCTGTTGGATTTGAAAACAACAGAAGAAAATTACCATGGCCGGTTGATAAAGGAAATATTACAGGAAGATTTGGCCGTCACCCTATTGAGGGAATGGAAAAAGTAACTGAGGATAATATTGGTGTTTACATGCAAACCAATATCGGGGCTCCCGTGAAAGCTGTATATGAAGGAACAGTTTTGTCAGTGCATGATGTTGGTGGAACCGCTGCAGTTACAGTCAGGCACGGTAAATACCTCACAACATACTACAACCTCAATGGCGTATCTGTAAATAAGGATGATGCGGTTAAACTTGGTCAAACATTAGGAAAAGCTGCAGAATCCGATAGCGAAGACGGAGTGGGTGAAATTTTATTTGTCGTCACTGTAGTAGTGGGCAATAACCCAAAATACCTAAACCCCGAAGACTGGATCAAACCACGCTAAAAGCCTGAAGACATTTTTCGTATAATTTTTCATACTGCGGTACGATATGATGGATGTCAAATCGTTCCGCTTGTTTTTTTGCGCTCACTCTGAATTGCTGGTAAATATCCTCATCCTTCAAAATTTCCAGGGCATATTGGGCCATCTGATGCAGATTGCCTACTGCACTCATATATCCATTTTCTCCCTGCCGGATGATTTCGGGTAGTCCTCCTGCGTTAGAAGCAACTACAGGTGAGCCACCCGCCATGGCTTCAAGAGCAGATAATCCGAAGCTTTCATATTCAGAAGGCAGAAGGAAAAGGTCTGCTATAGCGAAAATTTCTTCCATGTCTTGTTGCTTGCCTACAAATCGCATATCATCACACAAATCAAGCTCCCTGCAAAGATCTTCTGCCATTGGTCTTTCTGGTCCATCGCCAACAAGTAAGAGTTTTGAAGGAATACTTTCATTGATGATTTTGAAAATACGAATCACATCAGGTATCCGCTTTATTTTTCTAAAATTGGACGCATGCAAAATGATGCGTTCGCCATTAGGTGCGATTACTTTTTTAAATGCGTCTATCGGTTTGCGTGCGAACCTCTTAATATCGACGAAATTGTAAATGACTTCAATCTCTTTTTCAATATCAAAAATCTTATAAGTCTCTTCCTTAAGGTTTCTGGATACGGCTGTAATGGCATCGCTCTGGTTAATGGAAAATGCAACTACGGGAGCGTAGGTCTTATCCCTTCCAACCAGGGTAATATCCGTGCCATGCAGGGTTGTAATAACAGGAATATTCTTATTTTCTTTCAGTAATATTTTTTTAGCCATGTATGCTGCAGCAGCATGCGGAATTGCATAGTGCACATGAAGAAGGTCCACATTATTGTTTTTCACAACATCAACCATAGTGCTGGCAAGAGCGGCCTCATAAGGAGGATAATCGAATAAGGGGTATGTAGGTACTCTTACTTCATGATAAAATATATTCGCGCTGAATCCGGTTAACCGAACAGGTTGCTGGTAGGTGATAAAATGAACATTATGGCCTTTATCTGCAAGTGCTTTTCCCAGTTCAGTTGCGAGCACTCCACTTCCTCCGAACGTAGGATAACAAACGATTCCAATATTCATACGGCATTCTGCTTTTAAAAGAATAAGCGAAGTTAAAGATTAATAACTATGAACCGTTCCACTTACATGGCCGTTTGGCCTACATTTGGTAATTTGGTAACGCTAAAAACAAGTCTATGCGCAAAACTATCTGGATCATTGTTCTCAGCCTGATTTTGATTGGTCTTGGCCTGCTGTACTACAAATTCTATTTTGTATTGGGTTATGGTGTTAAATCCGGCGAATTAAATTATTTAGTTAAAAAAGGATATATTTTTAAGACCTACGAAGGGAAATTAATCCAGTCGGGACTTAGATCCAAAGCCCCGAATACTGTCCAGTCTTATGATTTCGAATTTTCAGTTGTAAAAGAAAGTATTGCGGACACATTAATGTCGAACTCAGGAAAAGTATTTGACCTGCACTATAAGGAATATTTAGGTGCACTGCCCTGGCGGGGATATACCAAATTTATAGTTGACAGTATTATTTCAATGAAAGAACCTATTGGATTAAGATAAGATTTCAGTAACCAAATTTTAATATGAAGAAGCTTCTACTCTCAGCCTCATTGGTCTTACTCAGCACATTGGTGTTCGCCCAGAACAAAGATTCGCTCATGATAAAAAAGATTTCAGATGATGTTATGCAGAATGGGACTGCATACAAAAATCTGAGAGTACTATGTAAGCAGGTGGGTCCAAGGTTATCAGGTTCACCACAAGCCCAAAAAGCCGTGGAGCAAACAGCTAAGATCATGAAGGAAATGGGTGCCGACACTGTATATCTCCAGGAATGTATGGTGCCACATTGGGTGAGAGGAAAAAAGGAAGAGACTAAACTAATTTACGCAAATGGAACCAGCAAGGTCCTCAAAGCTGTTGCGCTTGGTAATTCTATAGCAACGCCTGCAGCTGGTATCACCGCACCTGTTATAGAAGTAAAATCTTTTGCAGAGCTTGAACAATTAGGCAGAAAAGTGGTTGAGGGCAAAATTGTGTTTTTCAATTACCCCATGAATTCCCTTTTCATAAATACTTTCAGAGCTTATGGAGATGCAATTGGATATCGTGTAGCCGGACCATCCATCGCTGCGAAATATGGTGCAAAAGCTATTGTGATTCGTTCTCTTGCGTCTAACCCCGATGATCACCCGCACACAGGAGTTACTGTTTATGCGGATTCTCTGCCAAAAATTCCTGCACTTGCACTCAGTACCAATGACGCAGAATTTTTAAGCAGGGAACTGAAGAAAAAAATGGTCACTAAACTTTTTGTCCGCACCAGTTGCCAAATGTTGCCTGATGCAAAATCATATAATGTGGTTGGTGAAATTCGTGGAACTGATTTTCCTGATGAAATCATTACTGTTGGTGGTCACCTGGATTCATGGGATTTGGCTGAGGGAGCGCATGATGATGGAACAGGTTGTGTTCAAAGTATGGAAGTGATCAGAATTTTCAGGTCCCTTGGGATTAAGCCACGGAGAACCATACGCGCAGTTATGTTTATGAACGAGGAGAATGGAGGACACGGGGGAGACAAATATGCTGAGCTGGCAAAAGCGTCGGATAAGAAATTCATTTTTGCTTTGGAAAGCGATGCTGGTGGTTTTACCCCCCGGGGCCTTGCCTTTTCCGGTACCCAGGCACAAAAAGCAAAAATCTGGCAATGGCAAACTTTGTTTGAACCATACGGTGTTGAAAGTTTTGTTGAAGGTGGTGGCGAAGCAGACATAGAAGCCCTTCAGCCTTTGGGTACCGTTGTTGCAGGGTTACTTCCGGATTCCCAAAGATATTTTGATGTTCACCACGCTGAAACCGATGTGTTGGAAGCAGTGAGTCCCAGGGAACTTAATTTGGGAGCCATCAATATGGCAGGAATTATTTATCTCATTAGTGAATACGGCCTATAGTTGTCAGGCAAGAATCAAAAAAATAGCCGGGACCTTTCCAATAGTGGGAATATTTTTTTTCCATTGAGCTATCGATTTTGTTACAATGGATTCATTTGCCGAACTGATATCTGCGGCTATGCATAACCGTGTTGAGGCGGAACAATTTTGCAGAACGGATTCCAGCAATTGATTATTTCTGTAAGGCGTTTCTATAAAAATTTGGGTGCATCTCAATTTGGCTGACTCTGCTTCGAGAGATTTCAATGCTTTGTTCCTTTCAAACTTATCAATGGGAAGATAGCCGCAGAATTTGAAAGTCTGACCATTTAAGCCACTCGCCATTAATGCCAACAAAATGGAACTGGGGCCAACCAGGGGTTTTACCTGCACGCCCATTTCCTGTGCCGACTGAATTAATATTTGCCCAGGATCTGCTATACCCGGACAACCAGATTCGCTGATGATACCGATATTTTTACCTTCTTTTAAAGCAGTGATAAAATCTGATTTTACATCTTCTTCTGCCTTGTGAATGGTGAACCATTTGTAATCATCAATCACCATTTCTTTCCAGATCGACTTCAGATATCTTCGCGCTGTTCTTTCATTCTCCACGAAAAATACCTGGCATTTTTTTACATGCTCCACCACATACGCTGGAATCGTCTCCACCGCATCATCTGCAATTACACAAGGAATCAAATATACTGTTGGCATATTATAATTGCGCCTTTGCGTGTCTTAGCGCTTTGGCATGAGATCTTTCAATATTATAATCTTTATTCGGTATGAATTCTTTTTCAGTTTTTGCAATTACGATTGTCGCAACTCCGTTCCCAATCATATTTGTAATCGCTCTCGCTTCACTCATAAATTTATCAACTGCTAACAGGAAAGATAAACCCTCAAGCGGAATTTTATGAAGTGCAGTTATGGTGGACGCCAAAACTACAAACCCACTTCCCGTAACACCGGCTGCTCCTTTTGAAGTAAGCATCAGGATGGCAATCATGGTAACTTCTTCTGCAAAACTCAGAGGCGTATTATAAAGTTGTGCAAGAAAAACCACCGACATAGAAAGATATATAGAGGTACCGTCCATGTTGAAAGAATACCCCGCAGGGACTACGAGTCCAACTACCGGTTTGCTGCATCCCATCAAACCCAGTTTATTGATGAGTGATGGAAGAGCAGCCTCGGATGAACTCGTCCCCAGTACAATAAGGAATTCTTCCCTGATCAATTTGAGATATTTCCAAATACTGAATCCATAATAGCGCATGATCAGTCCGAGCACACCAAAAATAAAAATGGCCATGGTACAATAGACAGAAGTCAATAATTTACCAAGGGGAAGGAGAGTTTCTAAACCGTATTTTCCTACGGTGCTTGCCATTCCTCCAAATGCGCCGAGTGGAGCGATATACATAACAACTTTCAGTCCTTTAAAGACCAGGTCTGAGATGTCTTTGAGAATGGATATCACTTTGTCTTTTTTTGATGAAAGATTCAAAATGATTCCAACGATGATTGCAACGGCGAGTACCTGCAAAGTAAAATTGTGAAGGAAGAAACTTTTCCAATCAATGCCTCCACTGGAAGGAGTAAAATTATTCGTTCCATGTGCCAGTCCGCTTTTACTGATTTTTCCAGGTTGTAAAATATCTGCTACAAGGATACCGATGATGAGAGCGATGGTTGTTACGATTTCAAAATATACGAGGGCTTTTATACCAATTCTCCCAACCTTACCGAGATTACCCATACCACTTATTCCGAGTACGATGGTTAGAAAAATTATGGGTCCGATAAAAAAGGTGATAATCTTAATAAAATATTTCGCGAGGAATTCTGTTTTGATAGCGAATTCGGGAAAAAAATGGCCAACGACGATTCCTAGGACAACCGCTACTAAAACCCAAAATGAAAAATGGGTCAGAATTTTTTTGGCAGTAGATTTTTTATGTGCCTGGTTGTTTTGATTGGGGGCAGTTTGATTCAATTTTTCTGAAATTTAGTTCCTGATCTAATTTCTTTTTCCGCTCACAAACTGGTTTCCTCTAACATAATAGCGATAGGGTAATAATGCATGATCACCTGCTGATTCAACGCCGATTCTTGGTCCTTCAGCAATCTGTTTTGGCGAATATTTAAATCCATCGTCTGCAATATATATTTTATCACCCAGCAGGTTCAATCCGGAATCTTTAACCGAGATTCCCAGGGCTTTTGCAACGTTTCCCGGTCCGGAAGTTAGGGTGCGGTCCAGCTGCTTTTTCCCCGTTCTTTTAAGCATGGTGTCGACACCAAGGAGCGGTTCGACGGCCCGGATGAGAATAGCATGCGGAATTTCTTCGTCATTAGTAACCACATTGAACAAATGATGCATGCCATAACAGATATACACATACGCAATTCCGGCTGATTTATACATCACTTCGTTTCTAGCAGTTCTCCTGCCTGCCCAGGCATGTGAAGCCCGGTCAATAACTCCGTTATACGCTTCGGTTTCTACAATGCGTCCCGAAGTTTTGATTCCATCAAAGTTTGTCGTCAGCACTTTTCCCAGAAGTTCCTTTGCTATTTTTAATACATTCTTTCTTTCATAAAAGCCCAGATTCAACTTCTCCATCTTCTTATCAATAATTATTCGTGAATAGTTTGATTAATTTGCCAGATACCGAAAATCTTTCCAAGTTTTTTGAGTAATAAACTGTTTCACGTAGGTTTGAATCAGATTAAAGTCCCTGATCCTTGAACAATTTAACAAAACCGATCTAAAACCATTGCAATTTGCTTAAAGAGATTGTAATCGCAATCCAGTCTTATTTCAAAGCGCACCAGTTTATCCGTAAACATCGCTTGTGGAAGTGGATTATTATTCCGGGGCTTATCTATGCATTACTCTTTGCCGTTAGCATGTATTTTTTTGGTAAGAGCGCAACTTACCTCATTGAACTGCTCATTGTGCAAACAGGACTAAAGGGCTGGGTTGAAAAAATGCAAAGCAGTTGGCTTGGATTTTTATTTGCTCTCGGCGGAATCATGCTTTGGTTGATCCTGATGCTGCTTTATTTTTCCTGGTTCAAATACATCTGGCTAATTGTGGGCTCTCCCATATTCGGTTATCTCAGTGAAAAAACTGAATCTATTATAGAAGGAAAAGAATATCCATTCAATTTTAAATTATTAGTGAAGGATATTATTCGTGGAATAAGACTGGCATTACGTAATACGCTTTGGCAAACAGTATACACCATCTCCATTCTAATTCTCTCCTTTATTCCTGTTGTTGGATGGGTTACTCCTGTGCTGGCACTGTTCGTTGAATGCTATTATTATGGGTTCTCCATGCTGGATTATAGCAGCGAACGACATCGTTTATCTCCCGCACAAAGCATTGAATTTATCGGTAAGCATAAAGGACTTGCCATAGGCAATGGTCTCATGTTTTATTTTATGCATGGAATTATCGTGATCGGATGGATCCTCGCCCCTGCTTATGCAGTTATTGCTGCCACAATAAGTCTTTACCACCAGAAAGATGATTTTTAGAGTACCTAGTACCTGGTACCTGGTACCAAGACTAATGCATACTTCAGTTTATCAATTATCCCAAATGATACATCCTAATCTCTAAATGCTGAACCCTGAACTCTGAACGTTCAGTCTTATCTTTGTGACTCATGACAGCATTTGAACACGATACAGTAGTCCCCTATAAAGATTCCTCGCTAAGTAAGAAGCAGCAGGTGGCCGCGATGTTCGACAAGATTGCGTTCAGATATGATTTTTTGAACAGATTTTTGTCGGCCGGGATTGATATTCGTTGGCGTAAGAAGGCACTAAAACAACTTATACAAGAAAAACCTAAAATGGTACTGGATGTGGCCACAGGCACCGGCGATATGGCTATCATGGCATGTGAATTGCTCCATCCGGACAAGGTTGTTGGGATTGATATTTCTCCTAAAATGCTGGACCTGGGCAGAGAGAAATTGTTAAAACATGGATTAAGCCAGCGTGTTGATTTACAAGTGGGTGATAGTGAGACAATAAACTTTCCTGACCATACGTTTGATGCTGTAACTGTGGCCTTTGGAGTGCGCAATTTTGAGAATCTGGAGAAAGGAATCGCAGAAATTTACAGAGTCTTAAAGCCCGAGGGCAAACTGGTAATACTCGAATTTTCAAAACCCAAAATAACAGGCATAAAACAACTTTACAATCTGTACATGGGAAAGATCGCTCCTGAACTGGGAAAATTATTTTGTAAAAACAAAGATGCGTATCAGTACCTCAATAATTCGGTGCAACGCTTCCCGGAAAGGCAGGACTTTCTCAACATTTTAAAAAACACGGGATTTACCAACACATCATGCAAAAATTTAAGCCTGGGTATCTGCAGTATTTATTGCGGCGTAAAGTAATTGTGTCGTTCCTCTTTTCTTTGGGTATAATCAATCCTCTGTTTGCTCAGCTTCGGGAAGGATTAAATCTCCCCAATCACGACGACAAACCTTATTATTTTGGAATCGTGCTTGGATACAATACCTCACACTATAGTATTTCTCACTCACCTTATTTTTTGCAGCAGGATAGTATCCAAACTGTAGAAAGTCCGAATAGCGGAAGGATCCATCTTGGAATTGTTGCGAATCTTCAGTTGTCAAAACGTTGGGATCTTCGGTTCTATCCGTTGAATCTTATTTTTAGTCAGAAGAAATTTGACTATACCCTCAAATACCCCGATCCTGAGGACGGGCATATGACAAAGTCACAAAAAGTAGAATCAATTGTGATGAGCTGGCCCCTGCAAATTCGACTCAAAAGTGATCGCATCGGAAATTTCCGTGCCTATACACTGGCGGGAATAAAATTTGATTACGATCTCGCATCAAATGCTGGTGCAACAAATGCTGAAAATTTGCTGAAAGTTAAGAAAACTGATTTTGGTTATGAACTCGGAGTTGGATTTCAGTTCTTCTATCAATACTTCATTTTATCTCCGGAAATTAAAATCAGTAACGGCCTCGGCAATGTGTTAGTGAAAGATCCTACACTCAAATACGCAAACGTGATCGACAATCTCAATTCAAGAATGATCATGTTCTCGCTCCACTTCGAAGGTGGGGGCCTGTAGTAGAGACTGAGAGTACCTAGTACCAAGTACCTAGACAAAAGATATGAGATATAGGATATAGGATTTTCTTGAACGCTGACCGTCTGAATGGCAAACCTTCAACAATCAACCTTTAACCTGTAACGAACCTTCAACTTCAATAGTCGTACTCGCGGCGGGCGATATTCCATCGAATACCAATCGACGGAATAGTGTTAGTGGGTTGGCCCGTATATCTTCGAACGGTGAGGGAGGCTTCGATGAAAAAGTTTTCTTTCCACTCATAATCTGCCCATAGAGAGAAGTTAACACATTTAGCGGGAACTGCGGAGCCAATATGAAATCCATATTCACCTGCGCGGGTAGTATAAGGAAGAAAAATATTGTTTCCGAAATTCATTCCTGCTGTATCGGTTCCCTGCAAATAAGCAATCAGCTTTCCTTCAAATCGCCATTTTGGCGCGGGCTGATAGCGCGCAATTCCAATAAGTTCGCGGAAATTAGCACCAATAGGATGGGCCAACGCCTGGTTATAATGCGTATAGTTTGCTACTGAATCTGTGTGACTGTAAGTGAAAGGTCGCACCCAATTGAATTCTGCCTGCAGGTCGAGGTTTTTGATTCCAAATGCATCAATGTATTTTCCTCCAAACTGGATCCCGAATTTATTTCCCCACCAACCATTCCCGGCTTTCAGTTCGGAAAGTTTAAGCTCATCAATCAGGATCATACTATATAATTGCAGGCTGTGTGCAACATTTGCTTTTACGTCGAACGCGATAAGTGCATTGTCAGGACTTCCCGCCTGCTGTTCTGCAGCACGCAGAAATATGATGGGGTTGAGATATGAAAAATCAAAATGATCAGCTCTGCCAAAAACTATGGCATCCATCACTCCAAGTGTGAGCCATTTAGGTGCATTTACATTCAGGTGGTGGATAACGGCATATTTTCTCGGTAACAAAAAGTCTTCGGCACCTTTCTCAAATTGATTCGTGAGTTCCATATAAAGGATGTTGTAATTAAGTCGCCATACATGTGTATTCACTCTCAAAAAAAGATAGCTGTTTGAATTATCGCTCATAACAAGGCTTCGATATCCATCTCCAATAAAATTTTTGTCGTACCCAAATTGAAAGTCTATGAATTTTGCAGCATTGAATGTAATATATCCCCGCGCATCAAAATAATCGTATCCAGTTGTTTTGAATGGTTTGTAAAACCCTTCTCCAGGCACTGCCTGCATGGAGTCGATGCGGTTTCTTACATATAATGGAGGCCGTTCCTGATTATCGGTTATATATGACTGAAAGCCGATCCTTTTTGCTATAAGACCACGAATAACCACGCCTCTTGTATTTACAAATAACAAATCACTATTATCATTTTCCTTTCCGGCGCGTAATTGCAATACAGGATTTACCGACAGGTAAAAATCTTTATTATCTACCTCAAAAAAATTAGCCTTGTTCTTATAAAAAATTTTGAGGAATGGTTTCTTAGGGCTGAAGCCTTCCTTGCTTCCTGTTACCCATTCAGAACTATTCATCAGGGCATCGTTAATATTATAACGATCCACATCTGTTAATTTGATATTTTGTCCGGTAGAATCCAGTCCCTCCATAACCTTCACCATTTCATGTCGGCTAAATGGCTGGTTTTGTAAAAAGTTGAGGACTGTGTCTTTGCCTAATTTAATTTGTAGGCGATCCAGGATGCTGTATTCTTTTGATCCCCTTGGTATGTAGGTCGATTGTGCTGAGAGAATAAAAGGGCAAACAAAAAGAAGGGCACTGATAGCGGTTTTTTTAAATTGCATTGTAAAATCAAGTTCAGGTTAATAATTCCTACATGCACCATTATCTCCTAAAAAATATTACAATCGTAAACGAAGGTAAAACGTTTCAATCAGATGTTTTGTTGAAGAACGGACGAATTGATAAGATTAACGAATCAATACAAAGCAATAGTGCCATAGAAATAGATGGAACGGGGAAATTTTTACTCCCCGGAGCTATCGATGACCAGGTTCATTTCAGAGAACCGGGACTAACGCATAAGGCTACCATCTATACGGAAGCAAAAGCGGCAGTAGCCGGTGGCGTTACTTCGTTTATGGAAATGCCCAACACTATTCCCAATGCACTCACCATTGATTTGCTAGAAGAAAAATACTCTATTGCCGCACAACATGCCCTTGCGAATTATTCATTCTTTATGGGCACTTCGAATGTCAATCCAGACCAGGCGCTTAGGGTTAATGAATTCAAGGATCGCATATGCGGAATCAAAATATTTATGGGTTCCAGTACGGGTAATATGCTTGTGGATAATTTTCTTACGCTGGATAAATTGTTTCGCGAATCCGAGGTACTAATAGCCACACATTGTGAAGATGAGAAAATTATTAAGGCTAATTACGAGAATATTAAAAAAACAAAACAAAACCTGGAACCTTCCGACCATCCAATCATAAGAAACGAAGATGCCTGCTTTGAATCATCCTTTACGGCTATACAATTTGCAAAAAAACATAACAGCAGATTGCACATTTTGCATATTTCCACTGCTAAGGAATTGCAATTGTTCTCGAACATGATGCCAAGAAAAGAAAAGAGAATTACATCGGAAGTGTGCGTTCATCATTTGCATTTTACGGCAGACGATTATGCCAAACTCGGATACCTTATAAAATGTAACCCTGCAATCAAAGCGCCAAATAATAAAGCCGGACTATGGGAAGCTTTGCTGGATGGCAGGCTTGACCTTATAGCAACAGATCACGCACCGCATACACTGGAAGAAAAAGAACCTCCTTACGAGCATGCCCATTCCGGGCTTCCGTTGGTACAACATTCAATGAGTTTGATGTTGTATTACTGGAAGCAGGGAAAAATTTCGATTGAAACAATTGCAGATAAAATGAGTCACGCCGTTGCGGACTGCTTTGAAATTAAGGAAAGAGGTTATATTAGGGAGGGATACTGGGCCGACCTGGTAATTGTAGATCCAAACAGGCTACACAAAGTTTCAAAAGAAAATATTCTGTATAAATGCGGGTGGAGTCCGCTGGAAGGGTTCCAATTTCCCACTACCATTACGCATACTTTTGTGAATGGCAACCTTGTTTTTAATAATAGCGATACGCAGTATGGAAATTTCAAATGGGATGAATCTAATAAGGGTCAAAGACTTTTATTTACTCGCTGATTTGGTAAAAACAAACTGTAAATTTCCCTGAATGGATATAGACAAAACAACATATAACGATCTTTCCATTTTTAATCACGAAGAAGAATATTCGGTTTTTCACCATATTAATTTTACCACAAGCGTTGGAGGCAAAGAGTGGTTAAGATATATGTTGAGTGAACCTCATTCAGATCTGGAAAAAATTCTATCCACGCAACAAATCATTAAGATTATCAAATCCCGACTACGAGAATGGCCCATCAGCATCTCCAACGGAACATTAATGGTTTTGGAAAGATTTTATGACACTGCCCTGGACAGGATCCCTGCGTCCAATGATTATTTCAATACCTGGCTCTATAAAGTAATTCATAGCGTTGATTATGGATTGGTTCGCTATTCCATGACGCATTTCAGGGATTTTATTATGGGAATGCACCAGATCTCAGTTGTGTTTGATGATCCTTCGGCTCCGGCAAGGTTGCAATTACTCACATCACGAATAAAAACATTACTTCAGCACCACCAACTCCAGGAACTACTGGACAAACCAAAAGGAAAACATTTTACTATAAGAGAAAATCTTTATTTCGGTTTTTTCTTTCGGGAAGGGTTTAAGGATAAGATATATGAACTGATGGACATGTATTGTCAGTTTGATGCCTGGTATTCGATGGCAATGGCTGTTGAAAAACACAACCTGAGTTTCCCGGAGTTTATTGACTCCTCCGATCCATTTGTGAAAGCAAAAGGACTTTATCATATTCTCCTTTCGGAACCTGTTTCATATGATGTGGAGCTTTCACCAAGTAGTAATTTTCTTTTTTTGACTGGAGCTAATATGGCAGGTAAAAGTACATTCATTAAATCTGTTGGCGTTGCCGTATATCTGGCCCAGGTTGGAATGGGAGTTCCTGCAGCACATTTACAGTTATCTCTTTTTGACGGTATACTGAGTAATATCAATGTGGTGGACAATATTGTAAAAGGCGAAAGTTATTTTTTTAATGAGGTTCAAAGAATCAAGAATACAATTCTAAAGATTAATGATTCCAGAAAATGGCTGGTGCTCATTGACGAATTGTTTAAAGGAACAAATGTGCAGGATGCTATGAAATGTTCCTCAGTAGTTATTGAAGGATTGATAAAAATTAAGAATTCACTTTTCATTCTTTCAACTCATCTTTACGAAATAGGAGAAGACCTCAGGAAATACAGCAATATCTCCTTTAAATACTTTGAAACAACTGTGCGGAATGACAAACTTGAATTTAGCTATCAATTAAAAGATGGCATCAGCAATGATCGCCTGGGATATTTTATTTTGAAAAGCGAAAAAGTAGTAGAATTGTTAGAGAATTTATAGTGCGGACTCATTTACTATTTCAGCTATGAACAGAAAACTGATACTTGTATTAGGTTTGATTATTCTCTTTGCAATGGAAATTGGAAAAGTATATTTTATCATGCCGTTTCCAGGCAGCCAGAGAGCTAATACAATTAATCTCGCTTATTTCATCAACAAAAATATTTGGTGGATGAGATTAATTGCTATCGCTTTGATCATAATACCAGTAATTGGTGTTTTCAGAACAGGAAAAGTATGGGGTAAAATTGCGTTGAGCATTGTCCTCATTCTTTATGCAGGAATATTTTACCTCGTGAATTTTAAATTTCTTGCAGATAAGATTTTCTATCAGCCAAAAACCAAAGTGCTTGCATCTTTAAATGATAATAAAGTCTCCATGGGTAATCTTGTGGTGGGTGTTGAATTTAATGGCGAAGCTAAAGCTTACCCAATCGAAGTTATCGGGTACCACCACCAGGTGAGGGATACCGTTGGCGGAGTTCCGGTAATGGTTACTTATTGCACAGTATGCAGAACAGGAAGAGTATTTAGTCCTGAAGTAAATGGGGCAAATGAACAATTCCGCCTTGTGGGAATGGATCATTTTAATGCGATGTTTGAAGATAGCAGAACTACAAGTTGGTGGCAGCAGGAGACAGGTGAAGCAATTGCAGGGCCTCTAAAAGGCACAATGCTCAAAGAACTTCCTTCTCAACAAATGCGTTTAAGCGCCTGGGTTAGAAAATATCCAAACACTAAAGTGTTACAACCAGATACCGTTTTCAAAAAGGCATATGCGAATTTGGAAGGTTACGACAAGGGAACAATTGACGGGGACCTGGAGCACAGGGACAGTGCCTCCTGGAAATTTAAATCATGGGTTGTTGGCGTTCCGGTGAACAATTCTGCAAGAGCATATGATTGGAACGATCTTTTGAAATATAAAGTAATCAACGATTCTATTTCTTCAGCTTCATATGTAGTGTGTGTTGAGCCCGACAGTGTTTCATTTCACGTATGGAACGCGACAGTTGGTGGCAACAGACTTAATTTTACCTGGGATAATTCCACCCAAACTCTCAAAGACTCCAATACAGGATCCTCATGGAATTTCGACGGACTCGGCATTGCAGGTCCGCTCAAAGATTCTGTGCTTAAACCCGTAAAAGCATATCAGGAATTCTGGCACTCCTGGAAACACTTTCATCCCGAAACAGATTCGTTCTCGTACACGATAAATAAGTAAGAAAATTTCAACGCTCAGGATGTAAGATATAAGACTTGGGATATTGATTTGTCTAAGTACTAGGTACTAAGTACTTGGTACTAATATCTCCTAAAACTTCGGACAGTTTAATTTCTTCCTGTCAGGATCGGCAGGTTTGTGAACATAAATGAGAGAAATTTCATTACCACCACGACTATTGGAAGCAGTATTAAGAGAAGAATTATTAATGTCATAAGTGTAACCCAATCTTACGCCACTCCATTCTAATCCGATATAAGGAATAAATGCATCACCAAAGCGGTACCACAATCCGGTATACAAACTTGTTGGATTGTCTTCGTCACCGTTAAGGTTAAACGCTACCGCACCGCCAAGTACGGTTTCTGTTGCACCCGCCTGACGTTGATAGATAAAACTTCCATGGAATGTTTTGTTTTGGTCAATTGGTATATAACCGCCACCGTGAATAGTTAACCTTGGATTTAATACAAAATTGCCGCCCTGGAATGATTCTTTTGGTCTGATCAGGTGGTACATGGATGCACCCAAATAAAAACTGTTGTAACCGTTAGTGGTTCCGGTATAAAGTAAGCCGGTATTTAGGTCAAAATAATTTACAACTACATTGGTATTGTTAAATACTTCCGAAGTAACGCCGGTGAATCCAAGTGCAGTAAGCTGATCTTCGAAGGTTGCTTTGGAGACATCAAGTCTTTTGTTAGCATAAGTACCCTGAAATGCTACGGCCAACTGATGAAATCCATTTTCGTCAAGGCCTTTATGGTAAGCTGTTGAAACGGAGATGAAATTATTATTGAGGATCTTATTTCCGCTTTGATCATTTAGCGCCATTACACCAACGCCCCAGGTATCGTATTCGGGTAATCGCTTCGCGAGTATAGGAAAGTCAATAGACGCCGTCATTGTCGTGTAGGCATTATTGATAGTTGGCCATTGATTTCGGTAATTACCGGCTGCACGAAAGTCACCATCAAATTTGCCGGTGTAAGCAGGATTTAATGTGAGAGGCGATGAAAAGAATTGGGAAAAATGTGGATCCTGGGCCATGATGTTACCATATGCTAATACAGCAACAACAAGTACTACTAACTTTTTCATTCGCAGCACGGTTAAGTTTGTCAAGTTACGAATTTTTACCATCACGACTGCAATTTAGCTCCATATGCCAGGTCTCCGGCGTCTCCAAGGCCCGGTACTATATAACCCTTGGCGGTCAGTTCGTCATCGATGGCGCCGCACCATATTTTAACATGCGGCTCCTCTCTTCGAACATATTCTATACCAACAGTACAGGCAATTGCCGATACAATATGGATTTCTTTAGGTTGTCCTTCGTTCTTTAAAAAATGAATGGTTTTAACCAGAGACGCTCCGGTTGCAAGCATAGGGTCAGAAATGATAAGAATCCGGTCATCTAAATCAGGACAGGAAACATATTCCAGGTTTATTTCAAATGATCCATCCCGGTGATGTTTTCTGTAAGCCGAAATGAATGCATTATCTGCCCTGTCAAAGAAATTGAGCAACCCCTGGTGTAACGGTAATCCTGCACGTAGTATTGTAGCTAAAACGGGTTGTTCTTTGAGAACCTTGCAAACGGATGTTCCCAATGGTGTGGGAATGTCCTGATCTACCCATTCCATTTGTTTACTGATCTCATAAGCTATGACCTCTCCAATCCTCTCAAGGTTGCGTCTGAATCGCATCCTGTCGGTCTGAATTTCCACGTGTCTTATTTCGCTTATCCAGTTACTGATCAGTGAGTGTTCTTCGCTGAGATTGATCACCATAGGAATTGTTTTGGTTGCAAATAGATCAGTGCAAATCAATAGATTTGATGAAGCAAATCTAAAGTCTTATAACTGCAATCTGAAATTTTACTGATGGTTTACCATGTTATCGGATTAATGAGCGGAAGTTCGGTTGATGGCCTCGATCTTGCCTTCGTTCAATTCCATGAAAACGGTGGAAAATGGAGCTATGAAATATTAAATGCTGATTGCTACCCCTTTCCGGAAGAATGGCAATCAAGACTAAAAAATGCCAGTGCTTTAAATGCTCTCGACTATCAAATACTCCATGTAGATTATGGTCATTTTTTAGGTGAGCAGATTAATCGGTTTATTGACATATATCAATTAGAATTCAGGGTTCAGTTGATAGCCTCGCATGGGCATACTGTTTTTCATGTGCCTGAAAAAAGAATGACCGCTCAAATTGGGGATGGAGCATCAATTGCTGCTGAAACAGGTGTTGCAGTGGTTAGTGATTTAAGATCTATGGATATAGCTCTGGGAGGACAGGGTGCGCCAATTGTACCTATCGGAGAAAAACTTCTATTAGGCGAGTATGATTTTTTTCTTAACCTGGGTGGCATTGCAAATATTGCCTGCCATTTTAGAAATAAGCCTGATACAGGTCCGGTTGCTTTTGATATCAGCCCGGCAAACAGAGTTTTGAATCTCCTTGCTTCCGAATTCAATAAAGATTATGATGAAGATGGTAAAGCAGCAAGCCAAGGAAATATCGACCAGAATTTGCTTCGCCAATTGAACGTGCAGGAATATTATTTTAAACTTTTTCCTAAATCGCTGGCAAATGAATTTGGTACAGATATCATTTATCCAATTATAAAACGCGCCGGAATTTCAACAACAGATGCTCTTAGAACTTATGTTGAACATATATGTGTCCAGATAAAAAATTCAATCAAAATCTTGGATGAGCAGTATGGATCAGTTGAGGCGCAAAGGAAATTGTTGGTTACAGGAGGCGGTGCATTTAATAAATTTTTGATGGAACGCCTTAGCGCAAATTTGAAAGAAATAAACACCGAAGTTATATTGCCCGACGAGAATTTGATCAAATTCAAAGAAGCGCTTGTTATGGCATTAATAGGTGTTTTGAGGTGGAGAGAAGAAATAAATGTATTTGCTTCGGTTACGGGTGCCAGTAAGGATAGTATCGGGGGCGCTGTCTGGATGTCTGGTAAATAATCTATTGCATAGTTTCGGTTGCCTTGAAATTATAACTCCTGTATGGGGATTCTACTTTTACGTCCCCAAGTGTTGTGTGGGCCAAAATTTTACCGGCGGGATTTAATTGCAATAACTGGTAGTTTGACCCTCCGCTTCTTTGCTTAATTAAGGTTTTGTCCTCAGCAGTTATTTTTACATCCCCGGCTGAAACTTCCAGATCGGCTGAATTGATTAAAGCAATATCATCCACTTTTATATAAATCCTTCCAAAGGTTAAAGAAGATCGTAAGTGGTCATAAGATCCCGCAATGGAAATTTGTCCGGCCATCAAGGAAAAATCCACTGTACTTTCATCGGGGACAAATATTTTTATTGGTATTTCCCTCGAACTATTTAAGAGCCCTGGTATGTATTGTTTTCCTATTTCAATACTGTTACCCCTGTCATCTATGATTGGAAGGATATTGCCATCGAATGTGTCCTCCGCTTCCACCTTTATGCTGAGTTCAGGATGTGTATGCAATTCAAATTTTCCACCGATCAGCTTAATAAAAACTGGTTTGTGTCTTTTTAGATTTAGTTGCTGATAGACCTTTTTCATAATTATGAAATTGAATATGAAACCATTTTTTAGAGACCCAGGATTGCTTTCAATTTTACATACCCCGGTTTGCTTAGAGGTATTTGGGCACCTGATTTCAAAATGACTCTGTAATTATCTTTTTCATAAGGATCCAGCCTCGTGATTTGCTGAACATTTACGATATATGAGCGATGCGTCCTCACAAATTGCTGGACATCGAGCGTCTTCTCGAAATGTGACATAGTCTTATTTTTCAGAAACGCGCCTTCCTGGGTATGGATCTTAACATAATCGTCTGCTGCTTCCAAATACTGAATATCCTGCACGGGTATGATTTTGATTTTTCCTCCCGTTTTCACCACGACTCTGTTTTTTTGAAAAGGTAATTCTGATGCGGATTCCAGCAGTGCATCAGTTACGCCTTTTGCTTCATTTGATTTTTGATTTTGTGATGGACGATAATCCTTCCATTTGTTTAGGGCCCTGTCAAATCTTTCCTGGCTAAAGGGCTTTAATAAATAGTCCACTGCATGCGCTTCAAAAGCGCGTATTGCGAATTCATCAAATGCTGTAGTGAAAATCACTGCAGGGGGTTGGTCTATGAGTTCGAGCATTTCAAAGCCATTTATTTTCGGCATTTGAATATCAAGGAAAATCAAATCCGGATGATGTTGTATAATTGCTTTTACGCCTTCAAAACCATCGTTACATTCCTGAACCACTTCCATATCCGGATATTTTTTGAGATATTCTTTCAATATCGATCTGGCTAATGGTTCGTCGTCTATTATAATGATTCTAATCATGTGCATCTGGAATTCTAAATATGACTACGAATGCGTCTTTAGTAGTATTAATTTCCAAAAGATCATTTCTGCCGAATAACAAATACAACCTGCGCTTCACGGATTTTAGTCCGAACCCTGTTCCTTCCTGGATCTTTGTATCAGGATCATATGGATTCATCACTGCAACTACTAATTCTTTTTCAACTTTTCTCGCCCTTAATCCTATCATTACTTCACCAGTTGTTCCATAAAGTCCGAATTTAATTGCATTTTCCATCAGCGGTTGCAGCAACATAGAGGGAATCTTGCATTCGAGAGCTTCAGGTGTTACATCGAGTTCAGTTTTCAGTCGGTAGCCAAATCTTACTTTTTCAATTTCAAGATAGAGATTCAGATATTCCAGTTCTTCAGATAGCCTGATGAATTGATTCTCTTCTTTTTTAATGGTTCCTCTCAAAAAATCCGAAAGATTCTGAACCATTTTTCTTGCTTGTTCCGGTGCTGATCCAATCAGGGCGTTAACGCTGTTTAAACTATTAAATAAAAAATGCGGTTGCAATTGCTGACGAAGTTTGAACAATTCTGCATCTTTTGCGAGTCTTTCAGATTCATTTTTCCTTTTCTCAAATTCTTTTTGTTCTTCTCTTGAATACCACACCACACTTACCAACATTACGCAACCAATAATTAAAACCGCAACACCAAATCTTATTGGGATAGAAATTGAATAGAAATGTGAAGCTTCAGGTCCAAATAACAATAACAATATCCATCTGCTTAAAACCAGCCATAATCCCGCAACCGTCAAACACATCAAAAGCAAATACAAAAATTGCTCTTTCCTCGGTAAATAGTAGCGCAGGTTATTAATCACAAGCACCGACGCAAGGGCCAGGAACACGTTACTAACAACGCTATCAATTGCAGCAGTTTTTACATCATATCCCAACCTCACCAAAACACCAACATACAAAGCTGCCCAAATGACCCAGCTAACGATAAAATATAAGCGAAACTTATTTGTTGAAAGAGGGGTTGCGGCCACCGACTGATCTTATAAAAGTTGTAAATAATGATGCGTGGTATTCGATTGCAGATGTGCCGCCCGTTTATGAACGAGCTCTTTGTACATTTCTGCATTATCCATCTCTGCAATTCTGCTATATAATTCAGCCCCATCTATCAATGCAGAAATCTTATACAATTCCGAAACATTAATGAATCTCCATTGAACCAGCTTCTCCTGCTGATTATAGAATGTTTCCTGCTCTCGCTGCCCAATTCTTTGTGCTTTATTTAATGCTTCGTTTTCTGATTGTGCTTCTATGAGTCGCAGTTGCTCATCGAATTGCGGCTTGTGATTTCCTTCTCCGCATATGATCTGATAAACGATCTTCGCCATGTACCAATTCATAATTTGTTGATTTCAGTTTTGAATGGATAAGATGAATATTGGATCTCTTCTTACAATAACAATCGTAGAGGGTATATTTTGGACATCTTTCTTACAATAAAGCTCTTTGTAGAAGGATTCTGTGAACTAATAACTCGTAATCTCTAACCCGCCAAAGATTGTGGTGCCCTTTATAATAAGAATCTTATTGGGATCTGGTTTTAATAATTGTGATACCCTTTTATCTTCTACACCTCCAAATACAGCAAGCATTTCCGATTTAACCTGCCAGTTAGGTGGAACCGTTAATTTGGTTCCACCAAATAACTGGACCAATTCCAATTCAATTGTGCCTTCAAAATCCGATTGCGAAAGATTCAATTCCGTACCTCCAAAAACATTTGATGCTTTGCCGCCCTTAAAATTCTTTGATACAATCACCTTGTGTACTCCGCCAAAAATGGACGTTGTGTTAATATATCCATCGTCTGTTACAGGTTCTGAACTTGTTGTTGTTTCTCCCACACCTTGAGTCTGTCCCTGGTTAGTATAATTTTCCCAATGATATTTTTTGTCGTTCCATCGGTCTCTCATCCATCTTCCCCTGTTTGTCCTGAAATTTCCAAAGATTATTATGATTCCAAGGACTATAAAAACCACTGGCCAGCTAAATGGTTTCCAGTGCAGATCAGGAACAAATTCATCAATCAAAAAAATTGATCCGATTACAATCGGCACCAACCAGCCCAATCCTCTAAAACCATGTCTGAATCCCACAAAAACTCCTATCGCTATAAGCAACATTTGCCAGCTGAAAACCCATGAAGGAAAATCCGGTACCATCTGTCTTGCAATAGCCAGGCCGCCGATGGTTAAAAGGAAAATGCCAAGTAAAACCTGACCGCCCCTTCCGTTTTTAATATCTTTCTCTTCCATTGATAAATTTTACACAAATCTATACCGGCCCACTTTGTGTCGCAAGTGAGTATAGGCCATAATTCGTATAATCTCGGTAGAGCTCCTAAAACTGTCGGCGAATTGATTTGCCTGATTTTACCTAGGGTATATGCACAGCAGTTGTGGATGGAGAAACGCCATTTTCATTGAAGGCTTCAATGGCAAAGTAGTAATCCTGACCCTTATTCAGGGCACGGATTTCGAGTCGGTTTTCTTTATCTGCAAATACCTGGTAGGTCTGGTATAATTTATCAGGAGCGATGCCCCAAAGAATATTGTAACCGACTGCACCATCAACTTTATCCCAACTTATGTCTGCATTTCTCGCATCCGTTTGTCTTGTTGCGTGAAAATTTGCTGGAGTCTTGGGCGCTTTACCATTACCGTTACCAAAAACTCTGATATCACTTATGGCAAGATTCGCCGCTTTTACATATATATGTTCATATTTTATGTACCTGGCCTGGGCAGTAGATTTTAATTCGATATATGCATTTGGGCGATCTCTTTTTTCATTGCTAAGATCGCTGACACATTGCCAACTTTTCCCGTCTTTTGAAACAAATAATTTGAATTGCGTATAAACCGTAGAGTCGCTGTCGAAAATATTTGATTTGTAGTCGGTATAATTTATCTGGATTGCCTTCACATCACATTCGTGCAGTAGGTCAATAGTAACCGTTTCGCCTGGTTTATTTTGAGCTGCCACCCAATATGTTCGTGGGTTCTCGTCCGTTATCCTGTTAGCAGAGAATGTATCCTTCACAGACGAAGTAACCACCGGTTTCTTATAAGATAACAGCATCCAGCCTGTAAACAATTCATCACTCTTATTCCATTTTCCTTTGGGCAGGTAATGTGGAAAATCACCAAACCTTGTATTCACATACATCTGATCTGTTTTATCAAATCCCGCAGGAAACATGGCAACTCTTCTTTCAAAATTCCAGTTTACTGCAATCCATGGGGTTCCGGTGTTCCAGTAATTTCCATAGTTATCCTGGAAAGTATTTCCGTGTCCGGCTCCCACTAAAAATCCTCCCGGCTTGTACGAGATGGGATTGTAAGGTGCATAGGTAAAAGGCCCTAGTGGTTTGTCTGAAATATAAGTTCCATTTGAATAAACATTGTATTCTGTTCCGGGTGCTCCATATTGCAGGTAGTATTTACCGTTATACTTCGTCATCCAGGCACCTTCAATAAATGGCCGGATTGTATCTGTATGATTCGGACCAAATCTTTCCCAACCATGTTCTTCAGGATGCAGGTAAATTAATCCTACATAATCGCTGGCATAAGTGAGTTTCCTGCTTTTGTCCAGCTCTGCGCCATAAATGGGAAACACATTCGATGAACCCCAGTACATATACCATTTGTCCAGTTCCTTATCATAAAAAATATCCGGATCCCATGGACCAACCAAAGGGGGAAGTCGCGGAAGCCATCTGTTATAAAATAATAGCTTTCCTTTTTCAGGTTCCAGGCTATAAAAAATAGGTCGCTGTTCAAATGTGCTCTGAAAGAGATATAGAGTATCCCTTACCGATAGTGCAGCAGGTGCACACATATCTTCCATGGGCCATTTATCCGGAACAACATAATCCCAATTCAGCAAATCTTTAGAGTGCCACCAGCCGCCTGAGATGGTTACAAACAAATAGTATTCTCCTTTATGATTTACAATTACAGGATCGGCACCAGAACGATATGAAATTTTTTCGTTCAACTGCTCGAAATTGTAACGATAATTGATGTCAACGGGATTGCAATAAGTTTTTTGTCCCACAAACTGGGAGCGAAGCTGCAGACTATTTAAAAAGACTACCACCAACAAAAATGAAATGCGAGCAACTTTCATCATCACAGATTTAGTATCTAAGTTAATTAATGATGAGTTATGGATTATTACTGAATAAGCCTGAACTCATCTCCGTCGAAAAGCCCGAGGTCACTCAGTTTAAGATGGGGAATTACCAGGAGCGCCATGAAAGAGAGCGTCATGAATGGTGATCCTAATTTGGAACCGAGATCCCTGGAAGCTTTGTCAATTGCAGCATACATCCTTGCCACTTCATATCCATCCTCATCATTCATTAAACCCGCAACAGGTAGGGGAACGATCAGGGAAATTTTGGATTGCCTTTCCACACAACTTACGCCACCACGGTTTTGAATAATAAGATTAACCGCTTCGCATAATGATTCATCATCAGAACCCACTGCCACAATATTGTGACTGTCGTGCGCAACTGAAGATGCAATAGCTCCTTTTTTGAGCCCGAAATTTTTTATAAATGCTTTGCTCACTCTGGCCTCTTTGTATCTGTTTACAACAACGATTTTTAAAATATCATTTTCAGCATCAGCTACGAGCATATTATTTTGAATGGGGACCGATGCCGTTAGTTTGTTTGTAATAAGTTGCCCATCCAGTGCTTCAATTACAGGAACATTTACAGAAGCTTCTTTGGATAATGATTTACTGCTTAAGCCTATTTTATATTCAAAATCCCTGGGTGTTTTTGGTTCACAATGAAAATTATTAAGAGGGGTTGATGATTTAGTTGTAGCCGGTATAAGTGTTTGTCCATTTTCCGCAACGAGTTCGCCGTTGATAAAAGTTTTTAAGACTTTGAATTCTTCCAGATCGGTTGCCAAAATAAAATCTGCAGGGTCACCAACTCTCAAAAGGCCCACATTTAGTTTGTAATGATTCACAGGATTTAAGCAAGCCACTTTTAAAACTTTGAATATATCAATGCCTTTTTTAATAGCCCTGGTGCAAAGTTGATTGATATGTCCAAGCTCCAGGCTATCCGGATGTTTATCATCACTGCAAAACATCATTTGGTCGGAGTGATCATTGATCAGATCTGCCAATGCTTCAAAATTTCTGGCAGCACTTCCTTCACGGATAATGACTTTCATTCCAAACTTCAATTTGTCAAGTGCTTCTTCCCTGGTAAAGCATTCGTGATCGGTACTTATGCATACTGAGCCAGTTCCTGCTTCAATATAATTTCTTGCATCATCACCTCTAAGGCCGGGAGCATGACCGTCAATGGGTTTTCCCATTTTTACTGCAGCGTGTATTTTGCCCATTACTTCGGGATCACCGTATAAAACACCTGGAAAATTCATCATTTCACTGAGGTATTTGATCTCGGGATTTTGAAGCAATTCTTCAACATCTTTTAATTTGAGCGCGGCCCCGGCTGTTTCAAAAATTGTTGCCGGTACACAACTTGGGGCTCCAAAATAGAATTTGAAAGGAACTTTCTTTCCATCAGAAATCATAAAATCAACGCCTTCCATTCCACAAACATTGGCAATTTCGTGCGGATCGCTCACGGTTGCAACGGTTCCGTGAACCACAGCCATTCGGGCAAATTGCGACGGAACCATCATGGAACTTTCAATATGTACATGAGCATCAATGAATCCGGGAAGAATATAAGGTAGATTTGCCGCACCGGCTCCCGCTTCGGCAATGGCTTCAATCGAAGTTATCTTAGTATTAACAAAGGAAATCCGGGCAGGGTATATGTTTTGTCTGAATAAATCTACCAACAAACCCTCAACTGTTTGTACCGCCATTGCGAATGTGTTTTGTGATGGCCTGACTCAAGTTAATAGATAAAGAGATATTTTGAAACGGCTAAAGAACTATTTTTGGTAAATAAATATAACCAAATGAAAAAACTCGTACTCTTCTCTGTAGTTTTAGTTTCTCTCCAGTCATTTTCACAAACTGTGGATGATGTGATTGGAAAATATATTACAGCCATGGGCGGCTTGGAAAAAATTCATTCCCTTAAAAGTCTTTATATAGAACAGGTGGCGGTTATGCAAAATGGAAATGAAGTCAATTCAAAAATCTGGAAGGTTCAGGATAAATTAATGCGCAGGGAGATAAATTTTGGAATGGGTTCTGCTACAATGATTGTAACTGACAAGGCTGGCTGGGCATCAAATCCTCGTAGTGGCGGAAACTTTGAGCCGATGAATCCTGAAGTGTTGAAAGCCCAGCAAACGGAATTGGAATGCGTCAGTCCACTCGTAGATTATGCAGCCAAGGGAAGCAAAGCAGAATTGCAGGGTGAAGAAGATGTAGATGGCAAAAAATGTTACAAGGTCAAACTCACAACAGCTGGCGCCAGGGAGATTACTTATTTTATTGATGAAACCACCTATTATATTGATCGCACCAGCATGAAAGGTGGAATGGGCAGAAGGCCGGGTGCTGATCCAAATGCCGAAACTAAAATCGATTATTCAGATTATAGAAAAACGCCAGAAGGATTTGTTTTTCCTTACACAACAACCATAGTAGGAATGGGAGCGTCAAGCAATATTGAAAAAATAGAAGTGAATCCAACTTTGGACCTGGCAAAACTAAGTACCCCGTCTAACAGTTAAGCACAAAAAATAAATACATTCTACATCAAAAATCGATCAAATGAAATCGTTTAAAACAACTATTCTGGCAGCAATTGCACTCGCCACTGTAAATATCACCTATGCTCAAACGATAGATGAGGTACAGGCAAAGTATATTGATGCATTGGGAGGAAAAGACAAACTGAATTCTCTCAAATCACTTTACCAGGAAGCAAGTACCGAAGTAATGGGAATGACCCTTGACTCAAAAGTTTGGATCATCTTTGGAACCGCCATGCGATCGGAAGTAGACGTGCAGGGTCAAAAAATTGTTACTTACATGACTAAAGACAAAGGCTGGATGATTAACCCTATGATGGGGAGCACAGATGCTCAACCAATGCCCGACGATGCCATTAAAGCCCAGTCTGGCAGATTGAGCGCCGGTGGTGATTTTTACAAATACAAAGAAAATGGGTACACAGGTACGCTTCAGGGTAAGGAAGATATCGATGGCAAATCCAATTTCAAAGTGAATCTCAAAAAAGAGGGGCAGGATATAACCTATTATATCGATGCATCAACTTATTATCTCACGCGCATTTTGGCTAAAGTAACTATGAGCGGACAAGACATTGAGCAGGTTGTGAATTTTGCCGATTACCAAAAAACTCCCGATGGATATGTTTTCCCACATAAGAGCACGACAAATAATCCGCAGGCTGGTGATATCGTAAATACGATTACTAAAATTGAGGTGAATAAGGCCCTCGATCCAAAAGACCTGGAGAAAACAAACTAAAGAAAGTCAAATAATTTTTATTGATCCATTTTCGAAAGCAGTGCGCAATTGAAAATGGATTTTTTTTAGCTTCTTATAGGAGTTTCGCGGTTGGTATACTGCACAATTTTTTTATGGAGTTCTTCTGGTCTGAAGGGCTTGGGTACAAAATCAGTAAAGCCTTTCTGCAACAAATCTTCTCTCATATTTTCATACGTTGCAGCTGTAAAAGCGAGTATCGGAATGTCTTTATGTGTTTGACGAATATGCGCGACAGCCTGCGCTCCATCCATTTCAGGCATTTCTAAATCAATGAGAAGGAGATCAAATTTATTTTTTGCAAAAGCTTCAACTGCGCGCAAACCATTTTCGGCTTCCGTTACTTCTACATTCCATTTCTGTAAAAATCTTTTTGCCACCATCATATTGATCGGATTGTCTTCAGCCAGTAATATTCTCACACCTTCCAGATCAGATAATCCTTTCAATTTGTTTTCATCTACGTACGACTTTTGTGTTTTGTTCACTTTGAAATTTAGTGTAAAATAAAAGGTACTTCCTCTTCCGATTTCACTTTGAACCAATAAATCTCCTCCCATCTTTTCAACAATTTTTTTACTGATTGCAAGTCCAAGCCCTGTGCCTCCAAATTTCCTTGTGGTTTCAATATCTGCCTGTGTGAAACTTTCAAATACCTGTCGGACTTTGTTTGTTGGAATACCAATTCCCGTATCACACACGGCGAAGTAAACATCTGTAGTATGACTTTTACGATGAGAAGTTTTTACTTTAATGGTGATGGTTCCCTGCTCTGTAAATTTCACAGCATTTGAAAGTAGATTATTGAGGACCTGGTTGAGTCGCATTTCATCGCCGGTAACTTCCATATCCACGTGTTCATCAATATCAACTTTGAATTCCAGGTTTCTGCGTGTAATAGGAGATGTGAATGAACTAACAACTTTTTGTAAGAAGCTTTTTAAATTGAATGGCGTATTTTCCAGTTCCATTTTGCCTGCTTCAATCTTACTGAAATCAAGAATGTCGGTTACCAGTTGCATCATGTGTTCTGAAGAATGTTTCAATACATCGAAGCTCTGGCGTTGAGATGGAAGATAATCCTCCTGCAGGATAAGATTGGTGGTACCAATAATAGCGTTCAAAGGTGTTCTCAATTCATGACTCATATTGGACAGGAATCGGGATTTCACTTTAGCTGCTCTTTCAGCCCTTTCTTTGGCCTTAAGAATTTCGAATTCTGCAATTTTGATTTCAGTTATATCGAGAATACTAATCTTACAATAAATAATATTACTGTGAGTAAATGGCACCACATTTACATAACCAAAAAACGGGGTATCATCCTTACGCGAAAAATCCATGTTGCCATACCATGGTGAATTTTTATAAAAAGATTGTTTTCCCTGCACCCGCACATATTCTTCCATTTTTTCTCCCAGCAAAAACTTAGCGGGCGATCCATAAATTTCTTTTTTCTCCGTCAGTCCGAATACTTCCACGGCTCGCTTATTGCAGTCCGTTATGAGAAGGGTAGTTGTATCCACAATAAATACGGCATCGAGAGAGGTGTCGTAAATAGTATCTGTAAATCTTTTTTCTTCAAGAATTTTTTCTTCGTTCTTCTCGAGTGCTTTTAAGATATTGTATGTAAATAATGCGGTAATTATTAATGAAAGACTCAGGTTAGAACTAAATAAACTGCTGTACTGGTCATTGTTAATGGTTTGAACCGTACTAACATAAGGTGCCATAATGAATATCATGGCTGTAGTAATAAAGGTTACCACGCCAGTCATGATCAGTTCCTGGTAATTCTTCTTTAGGTCAATAACAAAGATGAGCGCAAGGAGAAAAGGGAAATAATATAAATGTTCACCCGCGCGAAGACCTTCTACATAGCTTATCGCAAATAAATAAAAATTGACAGTTAAGATTCCCAACACTTTTGCAAATACAAGTTTGCGGTCCTTATTCATGAAATAACTGACCGTAAGCAAAAGGATACATATAATATTGAGGGAGGCACTAACGTAGAGTCCGTTAAAAAAGTTCAGGAGCAGACAAACAAGGTTGACTGCCATACCGAATATGATAAACAATATCAGTCTTTGAACACTCTTTCGGTCTTCGTGGCCGAGGGAGGGATCTGTACCGTTGTCTAAAATACTATATCCAAAAGATACTAATTTGTCTAAAACATTCGTTTTCATAAGTTGAGATGAAGATTTATCTCGAACAATGCCAATAGGGCATTAAGTATAAAACGTTGCTGTATAAGTACAAATTGTGAAATGAATAAAGGAGAACCACAAATATTATTTGCGTTCTCTCCGGAACTGGACACTGCGTTCCTGCAGGACCTGTATGGAGATGATCTTCACCAGGCTGAGATGATTTTTGAATCATCTCTAAACCAGCTGAAGGCCGAATTACCAGTTGCTGAAACTAAGTTTCATGACGGTGATTTAAGTGGATTGAAAAAAATTATCCACAAGCTAAAGCCCGTATTCGGTTATGTTGGTATGAACGATCTGCAGGAAAGGTATCGCGAATTTGAAGATGGATGCGGACAAGCACAGTCCGTGGCAGAGATTGAGCCAACATTCAGTCAAATTATCAGGATCTCAGAACAGGCCATTCAAAAAATAGAAGAAGAGTTGAATAGGCTCAAACAATTCAATATACAGTTCCTATGAAGTATCATAGTATTATCGTTGAGGATTTGCCCGTAGCAGCGGAATTTCTCAGAAAATTTTGCGAAAAGAGTGGTATGATTGAAGTGGACCAGCATTTTTTGAATGCTGAAGAAGCACTGCGTTATTTAAATGACAATGTAGTGGACCTCATATTTCTTGACGTTGAAATGCCTGGTGCTTCCGGTTTTGATTTGCTTGACCAGCTTGTTTACACTCCTCAGGTAATTCTTACAACTTCCAAAACGGAATATGCATATGATGCTTTCCAGTATAATGTTACAGATTACCTCAAAAAACCATTTACCTATCAGCGCTTCCTGGATGCCATTCAAAAAGTAAGCAAGAAAAGTGAACAGCTCAATGGTAATTCCGATCAGGATCACATGTTTATTAAAAGTGATGGAAAACTCATTCGTTTGAGCAATGAGGATATTCTCTATATTGAAAGCATGGGCGATTATGTAAAATTTATTACTCCTACCAAGAAATATATAACGCACAACACGATCAAGAACCTCGAGACAAAAGTGAACCCCCTTGTATTCATGAAAGTTCACCGTTCATATATCGTTAATTATACCAAGATTGATGATATCCAGGAGAATGTTTTGTTCATTAAAGGAAATATGATTCCAATTAGCAAGGCGCACAAGTCAGGTGTGATGCAAAAGATAAATATTCTCTGATCTCCCCAAATCAAACTTTCTTCTAATGGGAACTACCTAAAGCGCTGAATCCAAATTCAGGCTTGTCGAAGCTTTTATCCCGAAAATCGAAGCAAATGGCCATGCTGGCGAAAAAACTTTCAGAGGGGCAAAATCCTGCGCATCTTTACATCATCAAACGCACACAGCTAAACCCGATCCAAATCCTGAGAAAGAAGCCCCCGATCCTGTTGAAACACTAAACCCGGAAAGATATATTCCTATCCCTTGAAAAATGAGAAATTCAGTGTCTTAAAAAACCAAACCCTAAGCTATTCTGATCCGATCCTTTGAGAGCAACCGTAAATCCTTGAAGAGCCTTGAAATCCGTCAGTACCCTAGACTCACTTGAAAACCGTCCCGATTAAGCAGCAACACTTACTGCCGACCTAGAAGGCAGAACCTCTGACCAGATTTCAAATTATTTGCCCCGTCTACCCGACGGGGTTTTTTTGTTTTCAGGCCGTTTACGTTTGTTGTTGGTGGTTTGTCGTTTATAGGCTGTTCATGCCTGAATTGATCAATGTCAATTGCAATTGGAAATAAAAGAACCCGGATTGATGGTAAAGGTTTCAATATTCTAACTTCATAATCCAGGTACCAGTGTCAACTTAAACGTGAAATGACGGTGATTCCTCTGCCTGACTTTGCGCCATTTTTTCTCTACTCACTAAAATCGCAGAGGTTTTTGATTACTTCATCGCACCTTCGTCACGTGTGCCGTGACTACGGTCAGAAAACTTTTCCTCCTTGAATTATCTATTACGTTGTTGTCAAAATACTTTTCGAAAAGCTTGATCATTTCAGCTATGAGTTTATTGTTACTTTCTTTGCCTTGACACAAAGAAAGTAACCAAAGAAAAGTCAAGCC
>PSRI01000018.1 GCA_003175935.1 Bacteroidota bacterium | reverse complement strand
CCCCGGAAAACGGGCCGTCATCGTTTTCCGGCCTCCTTTTTTGGTTCCTTTTTTGGAGGAGCAAAAAAGGAACAAAAAGATCACCGAAGGTGATCGCAAAAAAAGATTTTGTATTCGAGTTGAAGATTTTCCGAGCTCCCGACAAATGGAGCGAGTGAATGAAATGACTTTAGAAGATTGTGATGTTCATCGATTTCGCCATTTTATTTCAGACTTAAAAAGATCTTATCACCAACTGCCCATTGATTGCCGTCATTTTTCACGGTAATTTTTGCATTATCAACCAATACTTCCACATCGTAAAAACTTCCGCGGAAATGAATCTTGCTTATGATGCCATTCACACCACTTCCATTACTACTGATTCGGAAATGTTCGGGTCTGGTAATTACATTTTTTTCTTTTGAAACTATTCCAAACAAAAACGCTATTTGTGGTTTGAGGGAGTTGTATTTTCCAAACAAACCTGCTACATATTCATTCATCGGTTTGTGATATAACCCAAGAGGAGAACCCTGTTGTAAAAATTTCCCATCTTTAATCACTATTATTTTATCTGCCCAGGGAAGCGTATCATTGGGATCGTGAGAGGCAAGCGTACAGGTGATTTTTAAATTTTCCGAAATATCCTCCAACACAGTTTTTAATATCTCTGTATGCATTGGATCGAGATTGGAAAAAGGCTCATCGAGCACGAGCATCTTTGGTTTTTTGATGAGCAACATGCATAGTGCAATACGTTGTTTTTCACCACCAGATAGTTGATTGGTTCGACGTTGCAGAAAACGATCAATTTTACAGATTTCAAAAAGCCGGGTAGCTTCTGACTCCGGCAATTTATTTTCGTACCAAATCAATTCATCAACCCGATAATTATTCAGCAATTCATAATGCTGAGATAAATAAGCGATTTGTTTGTGACCGGGTAATAATTTTTCATCCGGACCTTCTACTCTTTCACCATCAAACAAAATAGTTCCATTGGTTGGCTGCAGATGTCCGGATATCATTTTTAGTAAAGTTGTTTTTCCCGAACCCGATGCGCCGGCAATGGCCAGCTTGTGAAATTCTTCCTGTTCAAAACTTATATCTTCTATAATAATTTTGTCTGCAATAGTTTTTGAGATATTTCGAACTTCTAATAATGCCATAGATGTTGGTAAAAGAATGTTGGTTTTTGTTTGGTTCGATTTCAAATTTAAGTTATCTATTACGAACGATAGAACGCGACACGGATGCCTGAGTAAAATGGTCCGGTGCATCAAAGAATAGCTACATATTCGTTATCAAGTTAGCTTTAATTTTGTAGGGGTATACAAACCCTCGCTTTTGTAAATTGATGAAACCGATATTATTAACGATACTATTTTGTTTTGGCTGTGCAATTGCATTATCTCAGGACCTTGAGCCAAGAGCATATGCCAATGTACCCAAAGGAACCAATGTGATTGCGCTCGTATATGCGTATTCGTCAGGTAATGTTTTAACCGATCCGTCTTTACCTATTGAAAATTTTAAATTGAAGGCGAATGTCATTGGGACGGGTTATGTGCACACTTTCTCCCTGGCAAAAAAACTGGCGAGGATCCAGGTGATTGCTCCGTTCACATTTCTATCGGGAAGTGCAAAATTCAATGGCAGGGATACGAGCGCTGTAAGAAATGGTTTTGGTGATGCACAAATTCGCTTTGGGATCAATTTCTTTGGATCACCCGCACTCGACAAAAAAGATTTCAGACAATTTCAGCAAAAAATGATTATAGGTGCAAGTATTGTGATTTCTGCACCTACTGGTCTCTATTACAAGGATAAACGAATAAATCTGGGAAGTAATCGCTGGGGCTTAAAACCTGAAATAGGCGTGTCAAAAAGATTTAAACACGTGTATGCAGAAGCATATTCCGGAGTTTGGTTTTACGCCGACAATAAACAATTCCTTGTTAATAAAACCCTTGAACAAAAACCGGTGTTTAGTATCCAGGCCCATATTTGTTATTATTTTAAAAACCAAATGTGGTTTGGCATAGATGGCAATTGGTTCAATGGAGGACAAACGTTAGTCAATGACGTCCCCGCTGGAGATTTAAAAGACAATTACAGAGTTGGAGCTACGTTTTCAGTGCCATTTGCAAAGCGACAGGCTGTGAGATTTCAATTTCATGTGGGTGCGTTTACTAACACCGGGTATGATTATAATTTATTTTCGATAGGGTACAATTATATTTTCTTTTGATGGGGTATTTTGAATATAGTACTTAGTATATAGTACTTAGTATATAGTACTTAGTACTTAGACTAAGCTACAAACGACAGACAATAAGCAAGATTTCATGCAAATTGTCATTAGTAACCAGCATTAATTTCTCTGCGAAACATTAGAGCGAGCATAAGCATCGAAAGTGGTGCAGTTATGGCCCAGGGATAACCTAATGCAAGTATTTTTTCCGAATAATTCGGATAGAAATAGACAAACATTATAAGAGGTGTTACAAGTGCGTTTGCAATGAAAGACAGGCGTACCCATTTCTGAAAACCTCTCTTTGCGAGTGCCGGAATTCCAGCCAGAGTTGACAATCCCATAAAAAAGTAACCCAACGCATCAAAGTCCCAAAAAAGTGAGTGTGGAGTTTGATCTAAAATGCGCACCTTTTCCGCTTCGCCCCGCAGCTTCATAGGAATGACTGTAGTTAACTGAACAACATAATTGGCAGTTACAAATACCGCATACATAATTGCAAAAATAATTGCGGCATGGGTCCAGAATTTTTTTTCAAGCGGTGTGACATAATGAAATGCAAGCATTTCCAGAATAAATGGAATTACAATTCCAAGGGAAGTACTATAAATAAGAATTTCATCAATTGGGAAATGTGTGATTTGGACAACCTGCATTAATTGAACGACACAATAGGCAACAGTAAAACCGAAGGCAGCAATGCCTGCAAAGTAGCCGGTTTTATAAACAATGCGATTTATATTCATACCCTTTTTAACTTTCAAAGGTTAAAACCACAGAGCAAATATTAATTGACAGAGGTCAGCCCCCAGAATGATTTCAATGTTACATGCGTAATATCATTTCTTCATTTGACGAATGTCATTTTTATTAATAGTAATGATTACGATTTTACATTAAGAAACAAAGCGAATGTTATTGTGGCTCCTATTAATCCTGCTGGTTCTTGCTTTTGGCCTCAGTTTCCTACTGTTCGCTCCATTTTATATAGAATTTGACAGCAGGAAAGGACTATGCCAGATCCGACTACAAAAAGTTGTGAGTGCAAGAATTTGTGTGATTGGTAATTCCTTATATGCTGAAATTAAGATGGGATTGTGGCACAAAAAAATTGACCTCTTCGAAAACCAAAACAAGTCAGAAAATAAGAAAAGTAAAAGCAGAGATACTACCCTTAAAATTCCTATGAAAAAAATCTGGAAAATTGTCAGGAGTTTTAAAGTAGATAAATGTGAATTGAATATTGATACAGGGTATATTCCACTCAACGGAATTCTATATCCATTGTTTGCATGGTTAGAAAGAAGAACAGGAAAAAAAATTCAAATAAACTTTAGAGATGAAAATGAAATCATATTCCTAACGCGAAACAATATAGCCAGAATATTGTGGAGCTATCTAAAATCATAATCTAAAATTATAATACAATGACAAACTTGAATGAAATGCTCGAAAAGATATCCGAGTTTCTAAAAACGGAAGCAAAGACTGAAACCATCATGGGTGAGCAATTTAAATTAGGAGAATTCATTTGCGTGCCTGTAATGTCTGTAGGATTAGGTTTTGGCGGAGGTGGGGGTGAAGGGAAAGCTATTTCAAAAAATAAACAAGAAGGAGAAGGTGAAGGTAAAGGTGCAGGGGCTGGTTTGGGAATGGGACCGGTTGGTTTCTTGGTTACAAAAGGGAATGAAATCCAGTTTATTTCAACCCGTTCATCAAAGGGATTATCTATGGTTTTTGAAAAACTACCGGATTTGCTGGAAAAATATTTGCAAAAGAACAGTGAAAAAGCAACTGCATGATTAGAAAAAGAAATCCGGGGTACATAATGCGAATGTGCAATGAGAATTAGTATTGACCATATTAAATGGCAACGAATTATTCTGCTCATCGTCCTTGCTTATGAAGCGCTTGGAGCCATGACAGGCGGGCTTTTGCTTATTATGAAGCCTGACGGAAAGTTTATGGATATGCCTGTTAATTTAATGCATGGAACATTTTTAAATTTTCTCATGCCTGGCATTATTTTAACAGCAATGGGAATTCTTAGTGCATTAGCCTTTGTATTACTGATCCGCAGAAAACAGAATGACTGGCTTTGGGCATGCATTGCCCTTGGTGGGTGGTTCATTTGGTTTTATACGGAGATCATTATATTACAGGAATTGCATTGGCTTCATCTCATGTGGGCGGTTCCCGTGCTGATCGGCATTATCGTAGTAATACCCCTTGTTATTGCAAGAAACAATACGGATTCGATGCTTGAAGGCCTATTGTATTGTGGAGTCTTGTCATCATTATGGTATGTTTTTGTTAGCGTTTATGTACCCTTTTATTATGTAGGATATACTCCCGCATCGCAAACTGTAAGCGAACTTTCATCTTATGGAGCACCAACAAGAATTCTTTGGGTATTACTGGCAACATTTTATCCGCTGTTGTTTGGGGCCTTTGGTTGGGGCGTATTTTATACTGCAGAAAATAATAAACGACTACGTATAGCTGCGGGATTTATAATCGCATATAGTGTGTTCAATTTTTACTGGCCGCCTATGGACAAAAGGGAAGTCATTTCGGCTGTCGGAAGGTCCTTAAATGATTCATTACATATTGGCTGGACGATAGTCACCATGCTCTTAGCTATCGCGATTATGACATTCAGCGCCGGTGGATCAGGAAAAAAATTTCGCATTTACACAAGCATAAGTATTATGCTTATGATCGTGTTTGGAATTTTAACTGCTAAAGATACTCCAGCTTTGGAAGCCAATCTTCCAACACCGATGATGGGGATATGGGAGCGTGCCAGTGAGGCTGTCTATTTTCTATGGGTTATGGCACTTGCTGTAAAGTTACTCTATGTCGTGCGACAACACCGCTTGGTTCAAATCTGAAACAGCCAAATAAAGTTGGCCACAAAAGCTAGTGCGAGGGATGGGATTATTCTATTGGTAAATAAACCGTGAAGACAGATCCAATTCCGTTTTCGCCTTCTGCTTTTATAAAGCCGTTGTGTTGCTTGACTATTTTGTCGACAATACTGAGGCCGATCCCGGTTCCGCTGTAGTCAGATTTGTTGTGCAGGCGCTGGAAGACTTCAAAAATCTTTTTATTGTATTTGTTGTCGAAACCAATACCGTTGTCACGTAATACTAATTCTGCATAATTCTTTTTTACGTCTGGTTCTTCTTCTGTTTTTACTTCACTGCCCGGAATAATTCGGCTGGAAATATTTATTTCGGGTTGGCGTTCGCAAAATTTGAGGGAGTTGCTAATGAGGTTTGCAAATAGCTGGTGCATCTGGAATGGAATCGCGCGAATGGTTGGCAGATCTGCACTTACCATTGTTGCATTTTTCTCACGGATGGGAATTTCATAATCTGTTTTTACGTGTTCCAGAATTTGGTTCAGGTCGACGAATTGAAACGCATCCATGGCGCGGGATAGTCGCGAATATTGAAGTAAACTATTTATCAAATCAGACATGCGTCCCGACGAAACATTGATACCCCTAATATATTCCTCCATTTCAGGCTCGCTGATTTCAAATTCATTGAGTAACTCAACAAAGGTTTGAATTTTCCGCAAGGGCTCCTGTAAATCGTGACTGGCTATATAATTAAAAGATTCGAGTTGTGAAACTGTGAGTTGGAGCTGCTTGTTTTTTTCATTTAGTTCCTCTGTTCGTTGTTTCACCTGCTGCTCCAGCTCCATATTAAATTTCTTCAATTCTTCTTCCGACTGCCGTCGTTCGATAAGATCTGCAGCCTGGCGCGCCAACACATCAAAGAGATTTAATTTTTCATCAGAAGGTGTACATACTTTTTTCCAATGAGTAGATATCATTCCTACCAGCTTGCCTGAGCGGCTGGTTAGTGGAGTAGACTGGATAGCTACAATACCAGACATCCGATAGGCTTTGTAATCTACATCATCAAAGGGATGATTCTCAATATCGGGAATGATTACCCGCTCACCTTTGATCAAAGCAAGTCCACAACTGGAATGAGAATCTGCTTTTACATACTCCCAATGCTTCACAGATGTTGGATGAAAATTTTTATATGCGAGTAAATACAATTCTTCTTTATCCTGAATCATCGTCTGAATACTTGCGCAATCAGAATTCATGATTTCCGTGGCTGCATTAAGGATGGCTTCATATAATTCGTCTATGTTGCTCTGTTCAATAATTTTGGTACTAATCAGCTGCAGTTGTTTTGTATCATCCAATTCTTTGGCCAGGTGTTTCTGTTTGTTTTGCAGCACTTCTTCCGCCTGTTTTCTTTCAATCAAATCTGCAGCCTGGCGTGCGAGGACATCAAACAGATTAAAGTCATCTTTACTTGGATAGTGGTTTTCTTTCCAATGGGTAGACAGTACTCCCAAAAACTTGCCCGTGCGACTGATTAGTAATGTTGACTGCACGGAATTAATTTGAGACAGCCGATATGCATCGATATCTTTTTTGCTCACTCCAAATGCAGGATTTTCAATATTATCCATCATTATTCGTTCGCCTTTTACAAGAGCCTGCCCGCAGGCAGTGCCCGAATCTGCAGAGATAATTCGCCAGGCATTCGCCGATTGCGGATGAAAATTTTTATAAGCCTGCAAGTGCAGCTCATTCTTTATAGGATCTAAAATTTGAAGTGAAGCGGTATGTGCATGCATGAGGCCAACGGCAGATTCAACTATCGCTTCATACAATTCCTGAATATCACCTTCTTCAATAATCCGATTACTAATTTGTTGTAATTGCTTTGCGTCCTGCAGTTCTTTCGCTAACAGTTCTTTGCTTTTGAGTAAGGCCTCTTCTGCAATTTTTCTGTCGTGTATGTCTATACTGAGTCCGTACCAGGATTCAATAGTTCCTGAAGAATTTCGCAATGGCATTGCGCGAAAATTGAACCAGCGCCACTCGCCATTTTGTCGATGATAGCGAATCTCACCCTGGTAAATCTCACCAGTCTTCTGGCATCGATCCCAATATGGTGCAATGCGTTCCCAGTCTTCGGGATGAGCAGCTTTTGTCCAACCATAGCCAGAAGCCTGTTCATGCGATTGCCCTGTAAACTCATACCATTTATCGCTGAAGAAAATATTTTTTCCGTCGGGTGCCGAACACACCCAAACAATTGCAGGTGCAGCTTCTGCAATGGTTCGAAATCGTTGTTCGCTGACCATTAATTGTTGTTCGGCTTCTTTGCGACCCGTGATGTCAATAACAAATTCAATAGCATAGTCACCAACGTCACGTCCATTGAACAGACCCCACCAGCGCGAACCATCTTTGCGATAATATTGCTTCTCGAATGGAGAAATTTCACCACGAGCCGACAACTCATCAAGTGCTTTAAGAGAAATAGCGTGAAATTCAGGAGGTGTAAAATCCTGCCACGACTTGCCCAGCGCTTCCTCACGTGGGAAGCCGGTCATTTGAAGAAATGCATCATTCGCATCACCCAGTTTGAAATTCTCTTTTCGCCAAAACATCACCCCAACAGTACTAATGGAAAAAGCTCCAGGGAACCACTTTTCGCTAATGCGCAAATCCTGTTGGTTGGAAATTTCTCTTCCATTTTCTTTCTGCGTATGGTTATTTTTTGAACGTGAAGTTCCATTAGCCTTAGCCGCAGTGGAATTTGCTCTGCCTTTGACTTTTTGACGGGGCATTATTCAGGAATTGACTTTCTGTTTTAGAAATATTTCGCCAAGCATTTCTTTTAGCAGTTTTACGCTCGGTACTTTTTTAATTGTACCTGTTGCACCCAAAGTAAGACAGCTTGTAGTAATATATATATCCGCAGAGGTTGAATACATGTAAATTGGAGTGTTGACCAGTTTTTCCATTTTCCTCATTGTGCGAAGGCATTCCATGCCATTCATAATGGGCATGTTGATATCAAGAAAAATAATATCAGGGTTGAAATAGCTAATATTTTTCAACATCTCAATAGCTTCCACACCACCATAAGCAAATTCGCAGCGCACGGGAACGGCAAGTCTCGAAACGGCCATTTTAAAAAACTTGTGGTCATCAGGATCGTCATCTACAAGGAATGCTAAATACATTTCTTTCATTTGTTAAATTATGACCCATTGGAAAAGTTCGTTCGAAGGGGAGGGTTGGAGTATTAAAGTTAGTAACAAAAGAAGAAATTTAAAAGTACCAAGTACCTAGTACCTAGTATCAAGATGAATATGTCCTGATATTTTTGGAAGGCTTCACGCTCAGATATGCATCGGGGACGCGAAGCACTGCAAAAACGCAGGTTCCAAACGCCGCCTTCGATTGTCATTTCGATCCCGTTGCCCGGCTGCGCTAGCAGAGAGAAACCTGCAACGCAATTTAAAATTCAATTGGTCGGTCGAAATCGCCAAATTAAAAATGTGGAAATGCCTGAGTCATGGTCTAATTATTAATAGAATGATCTACAAACAGGGAACAGTAGCGATTCACTGCAGTAATTCCATGAAAGGAAGGATGATTTTCAATCATCCTGGCTCTATGCCATTGCAGATTTCTCGTCCCGATGCGTTGCCGGGCTCGAAATGACAAAAGAAAAAGGGAAACGGGCAGATCGTAAAGGCGCGGAGTTGTTCTTCTTGCTATTGAGTATCTGCGATCATTTCAGTAATGAGTTGACCCAAAATTTCCAGGCTTGTTTCTAAATTTCTGGTAAAAGGATGACCAAAGCCGATCCGGATATAATTGGAAAAGCAATTTTCCCCAGTTATCATATTGCCGGGAGCAATACGAATCTTTTTATCGATTGCTTTCTGGTATAATTTATTGGAGTCAATTCCATTATCAAGCCTGATCCACAAAAAACATCCACCACCGGGATTGCTTATTTGGGTATTTGTTGGAAAATATTTCCTAATGGCCTGTCCATATTGTCTGCATTGAGTTGCCAGACTGCTCCGAAGTTTCCTGAGATGCAAATCGAGACGGCCGGTATTGAAAAAGAGGCCAACAGTAGCATGAGTTGGTCCGGGAGATGCCAGCGAGTGTGTAGTTTTTATCTGAAGGACTTTGTTAATAAATTTTCCCGGTATGCACCATCCAACGCGATAACCGGGAGCCAGAGTTTTTGAAATAGATGAACAATACAAGACCAGCCCTTTTTTGTCGAAGCTCTTGCAGGTTTTTGGTCGCGTCGTTCCAAAATAACATTCTCCGAATACATCATCCTCAATTAAAGGAATCTCATGTTGTGCTAATAACTCCACCAGTTCCTCCTTATTACTTTCGGGCATGCAACTCCCCAAAGGATTATTGAAATTTGGAGTGAATAAACAGGCTTTTATATTTGGCAATTGAGATTTCAGATATTTGAGATCAGGTCCCGTTTCAGGATCGGTAGGAATTTTTATTACGGTAAGACCTAAATTTTTAATGAGATTTACTATTCTGAAAAAGCCGGGCGTTTCAATAGCTACAGCATCGCCAGGATTTGTTACTGCCATCAAACAAAATTGTAATGCCTCTATACATCCCTGGGTTGTTACTATTTCATTTGCGGAAAGATTTCCTCCCCAATTAACTGAGTGTCGCGCAATCTCATTTCTCAACAATTTATTTCCCTGGATTTCTTCGTAACCTATGCCGCCATCCTTACTGGTTCGAATGGCCTGCGCCATCGTTTTATTTAGCTTTGCCCGGGGCAATAAGGTGACCGCAGGTGCACTTAGGGATAGTTGAATAATATTTTCTTCATCCAGGTTCTTATAAACTTCAACGGTCATATCATACGGACTGAATTCTTCAACATTTTCAGGCACTTCAATTTCTTTCGGAATGAGATATGAATGTTTGCGATTAGCTTTTACATAGTAGCCTGATTTAGGCCTTGCTTCGATGTAGCCCATTACTTCCAATTCAGCATATGCTTTATACACTGTTGTAATGCTGATTCCCTGTTCCCTGCTAAATGCCCTGATTGAAGATAATTTATCCCCTGGTTTAAAAGTGGAATTGCGAATCAACCATTTGATTTTTTCAAGCAGTTGGACATATAGAAAATCTGTTTCTAAACCTTTATCAGTCACATGCATACTGGATTTCAAATTTATTCTCATAATGTGCGCACTTATTTTCCATAATTAGAATTGCAAATTATTTACAAGGTCAATATCGTTTTAAACGTTTTGCCCTATGGGGCCACACTAAATACAAAATGACCGCCTGATTTCTCAAACGGCCATTAGGGTTTGGGCTTTAATCCTCACTGGTGCGCTGCTGGGGCCTGATTTTGCGTCACTACAGGCCAAATAACCGGATTCGTTGGTGGTGCAGGTGCTTGCGGGAAAGCAATTCCTTTATTGCTTCCCCGAGTAGAATCCCTGTAGAAATTATACATTGGCCACTGCTTATATGTAAGTTGGGTGTGTCCGTACACTGTAATGGATCCAAATTGTGTTTTATCCAGTGCTGAAGGCACAACGATTTTGTCGGTTTCATAAATTGGCCAAAACCTATTGTAATTGTTTACTGTTGCAGTATCAGGCGCAGTAAATTTGTTATGGTTGGCACTGTCTAAGGAAAAATTATAAAGTGTTCGTCCTCGTGCGTCTGTAAAATAAGTGGTGGTTCCATTGCCAACAGTATAATCAGACTTATAATTTATTCCGTCCACACCGGTCAGTTGCTGATTTACGATCATAATACTATAGTCTGGTTTCGCAACAAACCAAATATTGAATTTATTATCACCCTGAATCTGCCCGGGGTCTTCCATTTTCATTCCATCAGGAGCGAAATAATGTAATGGCCAACCTTTATAGGTCAATTGTGCATTTCCTGCTGCAGAAGTTATTGAAGCAAAATCAGCTAAGTCCAGTCCAGGCCCTAACATAGAAGCTGAGAGATTTGGAACATTGAAAGTTGGCCAAAATAACTGGCACTGGCCAGTACAATTGTCTCTACCATCCGGATCGTTAGAGAAAATGTAAAGCGACCGACCATCTTTATCTACCAGGTATTGGCCCAATCTTGAATCAACCTTAATACTGATTTGATAGGCAGGTGCAGCTGGCATGCGATAATCAGATTTCTTACATCCCGACCCTGCTAATAATGCTACGCATAACATAATTGTAGCATTGAGACTAAATAGTGATTTCATTTTCATAAATATTTTTTGAAAGCACAAAACTATTTTGCGCAGACAGGCGAAAAAAGATGCACATTTTTTTATTTGATGCATAACAGATAATTATAAAATCTGTACTTATGGAAAAAGAAAAATCTGTATCCTTTTTGTCATTTCGATCAAACTGTGCGGTGCAGAAGTATATAGTATAGAGTACTTAGTACTTAGACAAAAAGTGGTTTAAAAAAAGAGTTCGTGCAAGTTGCAAAGGCGCAAAGGAAGAAGTATATAGTATAGAGTACTTAGTACTTAGACAAAAAGTGGTTTAAAAAAGTTTCTCGGAAAGTCGCAAGGGAAGAAGTATATAGTATATAGTATATAGTATAGAGTACTTAGTACTTAGACAAAAACAATAAACGAACCAGCCATTATCAAACCACAAACCACAAACTACAAACAACAAACCACAAACTACAAACATTATACTCAGATTTCTCGCTCCGGAGTCCTTCGCGTATGGGCCTCGAAATGATTTTTAAATTACTCTCTCATTTCCTCCATCAACTGGAATTTGTGCACCGGTAGTTTTGGAAAATAAGGGACCACATAATTCGATGGCTAATTCAGCGACATCTGCGCTTTTGATTTCTGTTTGGAGGACATTGTTTTTTTTGTATTGATCTACGGTGAGTCCGTAGTTTTTTGCACGCGCGTTTACAATTTCATCGTTCCAAAGACCTGTATCAAAAACTGCATTTGGATGGACAGTATTGATGCGAATTCCATCCTTTCCCCACTCTAAAGCGGCTACACGTGCCAGTTGGTTTAATGCTGCTTTTGATACCGAATAGGCAGCAACGCCGGGACCTGGTGCCGGAACATTTTTCGAGCCAATGATTGCTACTCGTCCGCCTTTAGGCGCGAGTTTTAAGAAAGGATGAACGAGACGTAATAAAGCCAAATTTGAATCAAGATTTATATTCATCACTTTATGCCAATCGGTTTGAGTTAATGATTGAATACGCTGACTGGCAGGGAAAATTCCGGCATTCAATATGAGCATATCAATTCCGCCAAATGCATAAACAGCTTTTTCAATTGCTTCTGTCAACGCCTCTTCCGAGCTGACATCACATTGAATTCCCAAATATTCACTCTTGTTATATAAGTCCCTGATTGAATCATTTAAATCCAAACCAATTACTGCAGCACCGCGTTTCAATAGAGATTCAACGCAGGCTTTACCGATTCCCGACGCTGCTCCTGTAACCAGTGCAACCTCTCCCGAAAACATGGGTAACTTATTTTGTTTGCTCAATTTTGCCTGTTCCAGTTCCCAATACTCAACATCAAATATATCTTTAGGAGGCAGGGCTCTATATCCACCGAGTTTTTCTGCCCATTGAATAATGTCAATGGTATGATCGTATATATCAGCAACTATATTCGCGTCCTTTGCTGTTTTTCCAATGGCACATAATCCAAATTCCGGATCAAGTACCACCCGTGGAGCGGGGTCCAGCATTTTTTTTCTGTCTTTCGTGAGCGGTTCATTCTCTTCGAAATATTTTTTGTAAGATTGAACATACTGGTCAACATTTCTGCCCAACATGGGTAAACGTTTTGTGCGGATCACATGGTCAGGTGTTGCAGGACCTTGTTGTGAAGCAGTGTCAATGTTTGGAAGATTACAAAATGACAAAAACTTTTCTCCAGGAACTCTCTTCATAATCATCGGGAAGCTTGCAGCTGAAGAGATATTTTTACGCAGCAAAGCAAATGCTTCAAGATTGTTTTCATTTTGTTTTGGGCCTGATGATGGATTAGGTTTTACAGTGTTTGTTTTAAGATAGTTTTCAGCACGCCCTACAAGCTCTAACATTCTATCGTAAGATTCTTCGGCTGTTTCTCCGAACGAAAAGATGCCATGATGAAGTAAAATGATCCCTTTTGTATTTGGTGTTAATTCTTGTCTAAGTTGTCTGGCACACTCTCTCGATAAATCAAAACCTGGCATCACATAAGGAACATAGATGACATCCTCTCCATAAATTTGTCTCAGGATATTATCTCCATTAACAGAATTTGAAATAGCCACTACTGCGTCGGCGTGAGTATGGTCCACATATTTGTGAGGAATTACCGCATGCAAAATAGCTTCAACGGAAGGAACCGGTGCGGATGCTTTGGTTAAATGTGTAACCAGTTCGTTTACCATTTGGGAATCTGATAAAGACGAAAGCTCTGCTAATTTTCTAAGATGGTTTACTCTAACAGGCGAAAAACCATCGGCCGTTATCGTTTCCAAATCCCACCCACTTCCTTTGACGTATAGGATTTCATCTTCCTCGCCGAGTATGTTCTTCTCTTTAATTTTTACAGAAGTATTTCCACCGCCATGCAATACGAGGGATTTATTCTTACCCAATAGCTGGGAAGTGTGTACCCTTGCTTCGAGTAAAGAATTTTTGTCTTCAACGGGTCCTTTTGAAATGATTTTGTCTGAAGTAGTATGCATTGGCTAAAGTTAAGAAGTCCTTAGTATATAGTACTTAGTATGTAGTACTTAGTACTTAGACTAAATTCAATGGCTTCACGCCGGCCTTGCTTCGCTGACCGCGTGTGCTAACCTGAGTGCCGAAGCGATAGCGAAGGTACAAGCTATAGCGGTGGCGCAAGCTTCGCGAAGGCGCAGCGGGCACAAACCATAAACCTTCCGTTGGGTAAATGGGGCCGATAAAACTGACCCGGTTGCATATTTTTAAGAGGTGGCAGCTGCCTTAGGGTAGATAGACCAAATAAATAGACAAAAAGCATTTGAATTATGATGAAGAAAATTGGGTTGGTAGGAGGAACGAGTTGGATTTCAACTCTGGATTATTACAAGCTCATCAATGAAGGAGTAAACTCAAAATTAGGAGGACTAAATTTTGCAGAATGCATGATTTACTCTTTAAACTTTGGCGAAATACAAGAAGTGGGTTGGAGTAATTCATTTCCAATTTTAATAAATGCCTGTGAGAGTTTAAAAAGGGGTGGGGTGAAAGGTATCGCCTTATGTGCTAATACCCCACATCTTTTTGCAGACAAACTTCAAAATGCTCTACAAATTCCATTTATCCATATTGTAGTGGAAACTGCAAAGGCTATAAATATGCAAGGCTTAAAAAAAGTTGCGCTTTTAGGGACAAAGTTTACTATGGAAATGAATTTTTATAGAGATAAACTTAGAGAGTGCGGTCTTGAAGTTATAATTCCGGAAAAAGATGAGACAAGAGATTACATTCAATATACAATCAAAGAGGAGTTGGGAATTGGCTTAATTAACCTTGAAACGAAAAAAAATTATGTTGCTATCGCAAACGAATTGATAGAAAGAGGGGCGGAAGGAATAATATTAGGTTGCACTGAAATACCAATGTTACTAAGCCAGGATGACTTTGAAATACGAGTATTTGATACAACGAAAATACATTCAAAGGCGATTGTTGAATTTATTGTTTCTTGATTATGAATTTTGATAAATAAAAAGAATCATCAAAATGAAAAGACTCGTTTTAATCCTAATTTTTGCGTCTCTGGCTATTTGCCTAAATGCACAGCAGCAAGCTCCCATAAAATACGGAGACAATATAGAAGCAGGGGGTTACAAGAAAGTCAATGGAATTAGAATGTACTATGAAATTTATGGCAGTGGCAAGCCATTGGTTTTGTTGCATGGGAGCGGAGGTTCTATTAGAAATGCGAGACCAAAGATTGATTACTTCAAACAATATTTTAAAGTGATTGCAATTGATAGCAGGGCACATGGAAAATCTATAGACTCAACGACTAAGGATCTAACTTACGTACAAATGGCATCCGACATTAAAGTACTGCTTGACTCTCTTAACATTGATAGCGCTTATGTTTTCGGTCAGAGTGATGGAGGAATTTTAGGATTATTGATTGCGATAAATTATCCGAACAAAATTTCAAGACTTGCCACATACGGTGCTAATTTATTTCCCGGGAAAGAAGCAATAGTTGATGAAATTGCTGACCTAATTGCAGACACAGTAAAAGTGACAAAGGACTTTAATACAAAAAGACTTTATTCATTATTAGCTTATCAACCTAATATCACTGACAGTGATTTGAAAAAAATTAAATGCCCCGTGTTAGTTATATCCGGGGACAGAGACGCTATACGAATTGAGCATTCAATCAGGATATTTAATGGTATAGAGAATTCTAATCTTTTTATCATGCCGGGAGCTACTCATTACGGCTCCGTTGAAAGAATTGATTTGTTTAATTTGGCATTAATGGATTTTTATAATCATCCTTTCTCAAAAGTATCCTTTGTTGATTTATTCACCCATAAACATTAGTGGCCGCTATTGTGGCGAATGCAATTCAAATTATGTAATTTCCAATTATGCAAAATTTAGCCACACTGGTGAAAACCCTGGTTTGTAGTTCTTCTTTTTTGGCGCTGGCATCTGCTGTTCGCGCACAGGATATTTCGGTAAGCGAAATTATTGGTGCTGAAAAAATGTACGATCTGCATTTTACCGATGCCAGGAGAGATTCAATGGTAAACCAGGTGAATTCAAACCTTAGACTTTATCAATACCTGCATGGGTTTGATTTGCCAAATAGTGCTCCCCTTCCTTTTTGGTTTGATCCTGTTTTGCCAACAATGACATTCAATACCAAACAAGAACCCATTCGCTGGGATATTCCCGCAAATGTTGAAATGCCCAATGATTCAAACCAGCTGGCATTTTACACTATTGCTCAGTTGTCTTCTTTGCTCAGTCATCATAAAATTTCTTCCGTTCAATTAAGTCGGTTTTTCATAAACCGTTTGAAAAAATATGGAGATACCTTGCATTGTGTTATTAGTCTCACCGAACAAATAGCTATGGAGCAGGCTAAGAGGGCTGACGCAGATTTTGCAAAGGGAATCATTAAAAGTCCGCTCCAGGGAATACCATACGGACTTAAAGATTTGTTTGCAGTAAAGGGCACCAGTACTACATATGGAACACCTCCTTTTAAAGATCAGGAGATAAATGAAAATTCATTCGTATACCAGCAATTGGAAAAGGCTGGCGCTGTATTGATCGCAAAATTATCTATGGGAGAATTAGCCATGGATGATATATGGTTTGGCGGACAAACTAAAAACCCCTGGAATTTGAGCCAGGGCTCCAACGGCTCCTCTGCAGGCTCGGCATCTGCAACCGTTGCGGGATTGGTGCCTTTTGCTATTGGCACGGAAACTTATGGTTCGATTGTAGCGCCTTCTGCAGTATGCGGAGCAACCGGCTTGCGGCCAACATTTGGCAGTGTGGCCC
>PSRI01000068.1 GCA_003175935.1 Bacteroidota bacterium | reverse complement strand
CCCCGGAAAACGGGCCGTCATCGTTTTCCGGCCTCTTTTTTTGGTTCCTTTTTTGGAGGAGCAAAAAAGGAACAAAAAGATCACCGAAGGTGATCGCAAAAAAAAAATTTGTTTCGGTGTTGCAGATTTTCCGAGCTCCGCACAAGTGGAGCGAGTCAATGGAGGTCAAAGGAAAGGATATAATTATCTTTATAATCAACCTCAAATACTTATGAACGAATAGGTATCATTACAGTTAACGGAGTACTAGTTACCATCAGGGGCCGTAATCCTGATATCAAACGTACCGGATCCGCCAGGACCACGCATATCTTTCAATGCCTTCACTTCAAATCCTTTGGGGATCTCAAAAACCTTATCATCAATTGTTGCATCCAATTCTAACTTTGTCACTTCACTCTTCAACTTAAAACCATTGGATCGGGAAAACTCGTAGGCCATTGGGAAACCATTAATTTTTTCAAGTCCCACCAGGTCTCCGCCATAAGGTCCGCCACCCATTACTCTGCCTCTTTTCCCTCCACCAAGCGGATATCCGTCTGCCATTTTGAAATCCGGACAATACCATACTATAGTTTCGTTCACTTCTCCATTTCTCCCTTTTATTTTAAGGACTGCTTTTTTGCAGTTATATCCCGCAATTTTTTTGGTTTCATCGAGATATACAATTTCCGGTTCTGGCATTTCAGAATTGTTCATTACCATGGGGGGCTGACCATTAGCCTTTCTCATCGAATCCATCCGGGTTTGCATTTGTTTTCTTATTTCTTCTTCATCTGCCTCTGTTGAATAAAATCCCTGCTTTCTTCCCATTGCTTCAATTAAGGTCGTCGTCTTTTTATTCTTCTCGTCTATGATAACTGTATTATTACCAAAATCACTCTCCGAAGAAATTTTCGCCCATCCAGGCTTAAAGTAAGTCGTGTTATTTGATTCCATTCCACCACCGCCCGGACCGCCAATGATCACAACGCGATCTCCACCACCTGCATCTCCGGGACCACCAGGTCCAGCCGGATTTTCTGGAAAATTTACTTCAGTCCTGGTTTTTACTATGGCCGACGTAACTATTTTTTGCTGGGAAGCTGCGGTCAATGAGTACATCAGCAGTGTTAAGGCAAATATTTTTTTCATTGTTTTGGGGTTCATGAAATAAAGATAATATAGCGCCGAGTTAACCCGACTAAGAATGAGGTTAAATAAGGTTAATGATTGAAATATGTCTTGAACCCGTCAACGATTAGACTGACTAAAAAGATTATAACTGAGAAAAACAGAGTTTCTGTGTATACCTGATTTTAAATGCGGAGAGTTTATAAGCTCAGAAACATTTTCATACCTGTATTCGAGCCCAAATCCTTTATATGCCAATCCTGCACCTGGACAAATCCCGTACTGAAAATTATTAAAACTTGATTGTTTGAATGGATCATTGGTGGGTAGATAATGATCATCACCGTTATAATGATAATTTACTTTGAATTTCCCGCCATTTTTTAAAGTATTGGTAAGGGTAAGTCCAAAATTGACAAATGGACGAACAGCAGATTCAGGAAAGAACGAATATCGAATCATCCAATTAGAAATAAGAAATGAAAAATCTAAAGCCACAGTTTTTTCTGTGTATAAATCCGAATTATCGTAGCTGGTATATTCGGAATGTTCTTCCGCCGAATGATTGTAATATAGGTCAACCAGTAATGAAAGTTTTTTCTTCATACGCGGCAATACATAATTTACCCTCACACCAAAAGACGCTGAACCATTTGCATTAAAATTCTTATTGAAGCCAAGATCACTTGTATATCCATCGTCAGTTTTTAAGGAATATTGAGTGAAGGTTTCACCGGCTAGCAATCCAAAAGACCATGTTCCCTTCTTCGGTTTTTTTGTCACTCTAACAGCGTTACCGTTATGACATTCGCGTTCGTAACGAATCATAAATTGGCTTAGTTCACCACTGTAATATCCCAACGTTTCTAAACTCCTGGTAACTTTTGCACAATCACTGGTATAATATCTAAGTTGTTCAATATAAGCCTGATCATTCACTTCATAAGAGTTTCCATCTTTTCTAATTAAATATTTGCGGTGAATGAGTTCCTGAACAAGGCCTGCGCTAGTTCTAATAAAAAACCTGGTTTTATTACCATCGTTATAACTATAGAGGCTATAGATTTCACCTTCAAATTGCGAAAGCAATAACAAAGTATCTGAATGAGATTTTACCTGGCTTGAATCAAAATGATCAGTACCCATATCTTCGGGAATTTCCTCAGTCTTTATAAATTCTGAGATATAATGGTCACCATTTTCAATTTTGATACTCATAATTTGACTGGCCTTCCATTCAACCACAGGAGATTCCAAACTTTGTTTCAATTTGAATGATGCAGGATTAATGGCCCATTCTTTATCATCGATGAGTACCTGTATTGAGTCTTCGGACCGAGTTACAAGAGTTGCTTTTTTCCATTTTCCTTGGGCGGAAGCAAATAAAGATGACAGGGCGAATATCGCCACTAAGGTGTATTTCATGGTGCAAATAATTTTGCGCAAAATACACTTGAACCTGTTATCAAAAAAAAGTGGTTGCGACATTTTGAGCAGAATCAATGCATTTAGATGGATTTTGATTCAAGAAGAATAATCTCTACCTTTTTACCTGATTAAAACTTGCAATATGAATTCTCGCAAATTCTTTTTCCTCCTTTGTATTCTGATTTCTTTATATGCAACTTCGCAAACTGCGTTCAATCCTCCCAAAACTCCCGCCATTCCAGTGCGGGACACCCTGCATGGAGTGATCCTTACCGACAATTACCGGTGGCTGGAAGAAAAAACAGATCCCAAAGTGATTGAATGGACAAAAGCACAACACGATTATTGTGAAGAGTATTTAAAAGCAACACAGACCAGTCATGCAGGATATAGGGAAGATGTGACAAAGTACTTTGACCTGGACTACGAAGGTCCGTTGGTAAAACACGGAAAAAGAGTTTTTCAAAATGTGAAACCTAAAGGAGCAAAACAATCTAAAATATATACCATTTTAGATGGGAAAAAAGTATTGATTTGGGATCCTGTTCAATTAGATTCCTCTGGAAATACTTCCACTAACGGTGTTGCCTACACTTATGATGGCGAGAGAGCCGCAATTAGCGTACAAAAAAGTGGTGCAGAAATATCAACGACCTATTTTATAGATACTCGCACAGGAAAAATTTTATACGCTCCTTTGGAGAATACAATGGATTTCGACTGGACAAAAGATCAACAGCATGGATATGTTGTGAAACGAGCACAGGAAGATGTGGACTCTCAAAAACCACTTAAAACTTATTTAGTAAAAGTTGGAGAACCATTCGATAAGGCTGTTTTTTTGGGTAGTACCAACGACGCCAAGAACAGCTATTATGTTTATGATAACAGGTATAGCGATGTAAGTTTTTTCGGTGAGTCGGATTTCTATTCTAACGTTTGTAAAATCAGGAAAACGGGAACTGATGATCAGGGCAAAATAATTTATGAAAGCAAGGAATCCAATGCTTATCCTGAAGCAATAGGCGATAAATTATACATCAGGACTAACGATCATGCGCCCAACTACAAACTCATGGTGGCTGATAAAAGCAAGCCCGAGTTTAAGGATTGGAAAGTATTGGTGCCAGAAGGTACTACAGTCATGCAGAATTATGTTGTTACGAGGGAAAACCTATTAATCGTGGATAAAAAAGACGTAATGAGCCGATTAATCCTTTACGATCTTAATGGAAAAAAACTTCAGCCTGTTGCTTTGCCTGAAACAGGAAATGTTCAGGGAATATCATACGATCGGGATGAAGATTCGCTCTATATTACGATTTCTACTTTTACTTCAACTCCTTCAGTATATGTCGCATCACCTTCGAATTTCAAATGGCGGCTTTACTACAAAAGAATTCTTCCAATCGACATGAGCAATATTACTGCGGAGATTAAATTCTATTATTCGAAGGATTCTACCAGGGTGCCAGTTTTTGTGGTTCATCGTAAGGATATGAAGCTTGATGGCCAAAACCCTGTATTGCTGACTGCATACGGTGGATTCCAAAGTGGAATTGAACCCTCTTACTACGGCTACTATGCACCATTCATAAACAGGGGCGGGGTGGTTGTAACTGCGGGTATCCGTGGAGGTGATGAATATGGAGAAAGCTGGCATAAAGGCGGAATGCTGGCGAACAAACAAAACTGTTTCGATGATTTTAATAGTTGCGCAGAATGGCTCATCAGGGAAAAATACACCAATAGCCAAAAATTGGTGGCCCTCGGCGGTAGTAATGGCGGGCTCCTGATGGGGGCTATTGCAACTCAAAGACCGGATTTGTACAAGGCAATTGTCTGTGCAGTACCGCTGTTGGATATGATCCGCTACCATAAATTCTTAATCGCTCGCTACTGGATACCAGAATACGGATCGTCAGAAGATTCCGTGCAATTCAAATGGCTGCTTGCTTATTCACCTTATCAACATATCAGGCAAGGCGTAAATATTCCAACTATGCTCGTTACGGCAGGTGCAAATGATTCACGGGTTGATCCCATGAATGCAAAAAAATTTGTTGCTGCAGTGCAAAATAATCCGGGACAGGTTAGTCCGATTTTATTGCATATGGATTACAATTCCGGACATGGGCCCGGACAATCGACCAGTCAAATAATCGATAATGTGGTTTTCGAATTTGAATTTATAATGAATCAATTGGGAATGTAGTCCGGACTATTTTTCCCAAATTCCTTTTTCCGCAATTAATTTATAGATTGCCTCCGGTTCTACAGGAGATGAATTAGTGACATTTTCGCTTCCGGTTGCAGTCACTACAATAGTATCTTCCAGTCGAAGATGGATCTTCAGGTCTTTGTCTTCAATGAGGGGTTCCACATTGAAAACTACTCCTTCTACAAAGGGTTTATCATAACTTCCAACATCATGTACGGCCATTCCTACAAAATGCCCTACATATCCAATCCAGTATTTTTCCATTCCATGTTTTGTGAAAACATCCTTTCCAACTGCCTGCAGATCTTTCATAGTAACTCCGGGCTTAATAGCTGCGATAACTTTTTCGCGCATCTCCTTAATGGTATTGTAAAATTTAAGTTGGGTATCACTGAATTTTCCATTCACGGGCCAGGTGCGGGTAATGTCTGTGGTCATATAATTAAGCTCAGGAGCATAATCGATCAAAATCACATCTCCATCTTTCAGCGGGTGATTGTTGGCGTTATAATGCCAGCTTAATCCGCGTTCACCTGAAGCGGCTATAGCAAAATACGCAGGTGTAGTGCCATAATATTGATAAACAAAATCGCAGGCGGCAACAAGTTGATATTCGTATACACCCGGCCTGGTAATTTTCATGGCTTCATCAAAACCCTGGCAACCGATCTTGCCACAAGCTCTTAACACAGCAATTTCTTTGGCATCTTTTACCCATCGCAAATCGTCCATGATTGGAGTGAGATTTTTTATTTCAACACCCGGAAATTTACTTTTAATGCTGTTCATGAACATTGCCTGTCTGGGCATTCTTCCATCCCAGGGATCCTGCTTTCTTAATGACCAAACAGCCTGACTGCGGTCCCTTGTCATTTCAGCTTCTTCTTCATATCCATTTTGCAAATAGAAAGTTGGATTTGTTGCGGCTAAGGCAGTCAGTTTATCTGTAAGATGTGATCTGGAAATAACACTGTCCATTTTATAAAGACTCGCTGCATCAGCTCCCGGACGAATTTTTGCCTCGTCTTTAATATCACCCGGAATCCTGTCGGGCACCATAAGAGTTGAAGTCTTGTTCCTGCCATCTAAAATCAATACGGCATCAGGTAATTCAACTCCGGTTAAATAATAAAAGTTATTGTCCTGCCTGAATTTGATAAAAGGTTCCGGTAATTCAGCTCCCAACAAAATGGCAACGCTGCTACCAATTTTTTCGAAAACCCTGGCCCGTCTTGCTGCAAAATCAGAGGGGGAATAATATTTCCACATGTCTTGCGCAATACCATAAGTGAACAGGCAAATCAAAATCGCTGAAATAAAAAGTTTTCGTTTCATGTTGGCAGTTTGTATGGTTGAATGGAGATGATAATTCGGCAATTTACAAAAGCATTTTTCATTTTGCAATGGAATCGAATCAATGTGACAGACGGTTGAATTCAAAATTCATTATCTTCAGAGTTCATTCTTACAACATGAAAAAACTTACTCTGGCGATTTTGGCCCTCATTTCTGTTGAAGCATATTCAAATGTAAAACTCCCCAAAATTTTTGGTGCTAATATGGTTCTTCAAAGAGGAAAACCTATTCCTGTTTGGGGATGGGCCGATCCCGGCGAAAAGATTTCTGTCCAGTTTAATAAACAAACGAAAACCGTAAAGGCTGATAAATCGGGTAAATGGATGGTTAAGTTAGATCCTGAATCTGCGGGCGGACCATTCACATTTCTGGTAAAAGGCAAAAATTCTATTTCTCTCAATAATGTTATGGTAGGTGAAGTTTGGGTTTGTTCCGGACAATCAAATATGGAATTTTCTGTATCAGGTGCTATAAATGCAAGTCAGGAAATCGCAGAGGCAAAATATCCACTGATTCGCCAAATCAAAGTTTCTCATAGTATTGCCCTCACTCCAAAGGATGATATTGCCAGTGGCGAATGGAAAGTTTGTGATCCGGAAACAGCCGGCGATTTTACTGCAGTGGG
>PSRI01000005.1 GCA_003175935.1 Bacteroidota bacterium | reverse complement strand
GGCGACAAAAGCAATGCAGTGAAGGCCCTTCAAAAAGATATACCCACACTCATGAAGGATGCTCAGATCCCGGGATTGTCCATTGCACTGATAGAAAATGGGAGGATCATTTGGGAAGCAGGATATGGCGTATCTAATGCTGATACCAGGAAGCCTGTAACCCGGATGACGATTTTTGAAGCTGCCTCACTAACCAAAGTGGTTACCTGTTATACTGTGTTGAAACTGGTTGATCAGGGTAAAATCAATCTCGATACCCCACTTAATAAATACCTTGGTAACAACTATGACGTGGTAAACGATGATCGAATCAATCTAATTACAGCCAGGAGGGTACTCACACATAGCGCCGGTTTTCCAAACTGGAGAAATGATGGTTCAAAGACCCTTCCTATTAATTTCAATCCCGGCGAAAGGTTTAGTTATTCAGGTGAGGGATTTGTATATCTGTCAAGGGTAGCCGAAAAACTGACAGGCATGAAGTTCGAGGACCTTGTGAAGAGAACGGTTTTGGAACCTTTGGGAATGACGAGCAGCAATTTCACCTGGGTAGATAGCTACAAAGAAATCGGCGCTTACCGACATGACTGGTCTGGCAAGGTTTCATTTAGAAATGAAGGCAGGGATCCAAATGCAGCGGCCAGTTTACGTACTACCGCCGAAGACTACGCGAAATTCATGATAGCAATCATGAATGGAACCGGACTTAAAGAATCTACATGGAATGAAATGCTTAAACCTCAAATCGCAGTAAATGAAAAAACCGCTCCTGGTGTGGATTGGGGTTTAGGTGTAGGGTTAGAAATTACGAGTGGAGTAAAGGACTTTTGGCATTGGGGCGACCAGGGCGACAGCAAATGCTATATGACAGGATATCCTGATTCAAAAAATGGAGTTGTTTATTTTACGAATAGCAACAATGGATTGTCGATTGTTAGAGAGATTTTGAAAGATGCTTTAGGTGGGCCACACCCGGCGCCAGACTGGTTGAATTACGAAAAGTTCAATCCGGCCTTACCTGTATTCTATCAGGCCGTGCTGGATAAAGGGGCAAAAAATGCATTGGATGATTACCATGACAAATTATCCAAAAAGCAAATTCAACCCATTTCTGAATCATCCCTCAATTCAATCGGATATGTTTTGTTAAGAGAGAAAAAAATCGATGATGCAATTTTGATTTTTACAGAGAATACAAAGGTTTTTCCTGAATCATCAAATGCCTGGGATAGTTTAGCCGAGGGATATATGAACAAAGGTGAAAATGAACTTGCGATTAAATATTACCAAAAGTCTCTCGCGCTCAATCCAGATAATAATAACGCAACCGAAATGATTAAAAAAATTCAATCAGGAAATAAATAACCCAAATTATACTGTAACCTGAAGAATCAATTCCAAAATGTATTTTTAGGAATAATTTTTCATTGCATGTTCAGGATTTTTATTCTCCTATTCGGTTTCCTGCATTTATTCTATTGTGGATCTTCCCAAATAAAATTGCCCCGACTTATCAGCAATGGTATGGTTTTGCAAAGAAATGCGCTTTTAAAAATTTGGGGCTGGGCCACACCAAATGAAAAAATTAAGATTGAATTCAAAAAAGAAATTATTTCTACTATTGCAGACAGGGATGGTAACTGGTCAATTCAATTATCTGCACAAAAAGCCGGCGGTCCCTATGAAATTCATCTGACTGCATCTAATAAAATTGACCTTACTGATATTTATTTCGGTGATGTTTGGCTTTGTTCGGGTCAATCCAATATGGAAATAAACATGTCGAGGGTGCAGGATAAATATCCCCAGTTTATTGCTTCAGCAAATAATCCTCAAATCAGACAGTTCATAGTACCGGACAAATATGATTTCAATGGACCGCAAAAAGATTTTGATGGCGGTGAATGGAAAGCGCTGGATTCAAAATCAGTTTATGAATTTTCGGCCGTCGCATTATTTTTTGCTGAAAAACTTTTTAATAAATACAAAGTCCCAATTGGCTTAATCAATAGTGCATTGGGTGGATCTCCAGTAGAATCCTGGATTAGTGAGGATTCGTTGAGAAAATTTCCAGAAGATTTTGAAGAGATGCAAAAATTTAAGAACAAAGAGTTGATTGCTGAGATTGAAAATAGGGATCGAGCTAATTCTTCAAAATGGTATCGCCTGTTACGAGATAAGGACGAGGGTCTCAAAAAAAACTGGCAGGCCGAATCCTTTAATGATTCGGATTGGGAGGAAATGGATGTTCCCGGATATTGGGCCGATGGTCCATTGGGAATTACTAATGGATCAGTCTGGTTCAGAAAATGGATCGATGTTCCTCCGGCATTCACAGGTAAATCTCTAAAGCTTTTGTTGGGGAGAATAGTAGATGCAGATTCTGTTTTTGTAAATGGAAAATTTGCAGGAACTATCGGCTACCAGTATCCGCCAAGAAGATATATAGTTCCGGCCGGTTTATTCCATGAAGGCAGAAACCTGATTACTGTGCGGATAATCAGTAATTCGGGCCGGGGGGGATTTGTGCCCGATAAACCATATGCGCTTATATTAGGAAATGATAGTATTGATCTAAAGGGGAAATGGAAATATAAACTCGGTATTAAGATGGATCCCACACCTGAGCAGACTTTCATTAGGTGGAAACCAGGCGGACTTTATAATGCAATGATTGCGCCTATGCTCAATTATAAAATTAAAGGTGTGATCTGGTATCAGGGAGAATCAAATGCAAATAATGCAATGGAATATGCAGGCAAATTCTCAACACTAATTCGGGATTGGAGAGCCAAATGGAAAATGGGAAATTTTCCATTCCTCTATGTTCAGCTACCAAATTTTATGGAAACGAAATCTGAGCCGGGCGAAAGTGATTGGGCCAGAGTTAGGGAAGCGCAGAGAAAAACATTGTCAATTCCCAATACAGGAATGGCTGTGGCAATTGATTTAGGAGAGTGGAACGATATACATCCATTGAACAAAAAACCCGTAGGAGAGAGATTAGCCCTTCAGGCAATGCATCTCGCATATGGTGATAAAAATTTAGTGTATTCCGGACCGTTATTAAAGTCAGCTTCAAAATCAGGAAATAAGATTATTCTCAATTTTTCGAATGTTGGCAAAGGGCTGATTGCGTTTAAAGGTAAATCGCTAAAATATTTTTCTATTGCTGGTCCAGACGGAAAATATATTTGGGCAAATGCAACTATGAATGGATCGAGCGTTTCCGTTTGGAGCAAAGAACTCCGCGATCCAATTAGTGTGAGGTATGCATGGGCCGATAATCCTGCCGGTGCTAATTTATACAACAAAGAAGAATTACCGGCTTCACCATTTGAAGTAAAGATTAAGTAATAAATCAATTTCCCATTTCAAATGAATATTCACTTCCCTTTTCTGTGGCAAAACTCATAATCCCGTCAGCAGATTTTTGGGTTTGAATCTCTTGCATGCTTTTAAACACTTTTGTATCGACTTTAATCCTGCAAATTCCACCGGCCTTTGATTTAATTTTCAAATCGGTCAGTTTGCCATCTTTCCATTTAAAATTTAATACAAATCCGCCCCTTGCGCAAAGTCCGGAAATTATACCTTCTTTCCACTCATCGGGAATTGCAGGGAGTAATCTAATATATCCATCCTGCGACTGCATCAGCATTTCGGTGATAGCGGCAGTTACACCAAAAGTTCCGTCAACCTGCATTGGTGGGCCGCATTGTGCAAACAATTGGGGCAGACATTGATTTTGCAAATAACCTTTCCATATATTGTTCGCTCTGTTGCCATCTCCAAGTCGCGCCCACAAACACATTTTCCAGGCGCGTGACCAACCCGTTGATCCATCACCTCGGTTTTCCAAAACTTTTTTGTAAGCCTCTATCAATTCAGGTGTTCTTTTTTCCCAGAGCTCAAGGCCTGGATAAAGTCCATAGAGATGAGAAAAATGCCTGTGGTGCTCTTCAATGGAATGCCAGTCGTCTGACCATTCCTGCAATGATCCATCAGAACCAATTTGTGGAGGAACTAATTTGGATCTTGCGGTACTAACGCTGTCGATAAACGAAGATTGCCTGCCTAAAACTTTGCATGCTTTTAGATAGTATCCAAACAGGTCGTATAAAATTTCCATATCAATTGCCGACCCTGCGCAAATAGTTGTTCCTTTCAAAATACTTCCAGTTACTTCATCATAATATGGTTTATTTCCTCCGCCGTCAGGGAAATTCTCGGGAGATGTAGAAGGATTCGTAACCAGCCATTTTCCATTGGGATGCTTCACCAGGAAATCCATAAAAAATAAAACAGAACCCTGCATAATTGGAAAATATTCTTCAAGAAATTTCTTGTCCATTGTATATGCATAGTGCTCCCATAAATGCGTGCAAAGCCATGCACCGCCAACAGTAAATGTTCCCCAGGTTGGGCCATCCATTGGTGCAGCAACTCTCCATAAGTCTGTGTTTTGATGAAACACCCAACCTCTCGCACCATAGTGTTCCCGTGCAACCTGAGATCCCTGATCGGTTAATTCTTTGATCATTTTGAAAAGCGGTTCCGCGCAATCAGAAAGGTTTCCGGATTCCGCAGCCCAATAATTCATTTCGGTATTAATGTTCGTCGTGTATTTTGAATCCCAGGCAGGGTTCATATCATTGTTCCAGATGCCCTGCAAATTCGCAGGCTGTGTTCCCTTGCGAGAAGATGAAATGAGAATGTATCGTCCAAAATTATAACAGAGAGCGGCCAGACTTGGATCAGGACTTTCAGAAATCTTTCTTAATCTCTCATTGGTTGGAAGAAATGAATTGACTCCATCTGGCAAATTGATATAAACGCGGGAAAATAAATTTTGGAAATCATTGATCGCTGATTCTCTGATTTGTTCATAATTTTTTGCAGATAACTTCTTCAAATATTCTTCAACCCTTGCATGACAATCAGCACCCACATTTTTGTAATTGACGAAATTTGTAGCTGCAACTAAATAAATGGTCACAGTATTAGCATTTACGACTTTTAAATCAACTCCATTGATTTCCATTTTTCCTCCTTCAGGAACCACTTTGATTCGGGCTTCATATTTAAGTTGTCCCTTTATTCCTAAATAGTCTGCAGATTTTCCTGTGAGTTTCATTCCGTCTTTTCCATACGGATCCATTCTAAAATAATCAGTGGCATAATTTGAAAAAGCCTGATTTCTAACCCCACGTAAATTGGCTGTAAATGATATGCTTCCTGGTTTGTCTGCCGTTAGTCTTATTACAATCACCTGATCTGGAGCCGAAGCAAAAATTTCGCGATGAAATTTCACTTCGTTAACCCTGTAATCGATGCTTGCGACCCCGGTTTCAAGATCAAGCGACCTTTTGAATTCTGTAACAGAATCCTGGCTCTCAAAAAATAAATGCAGGTTACCCATACTTTGGTATTTCTGTTGCTCCACAGGATATCCCATCAAGTATCTTCCAAACAGGTTATGTGCTTCCAAAAATTTTTGTTCGAAAACGAGTTTTTGAATTTGAGGGAGAACTTTATATCCTCCTTTTACAACTGTGGAATATGGACCGCCTGTCCAATAAGTGTCTTCGTTGAATTGAATTTGTTCTTCAAATTTCTTTCCATATACCATGGCGCCGAGACGTCCATTTCCAACAGGCAGGGCTTCATCCCATTTTTTGCCCGGAGTATTATACCAAAGGACAGAGGATGTTTGACTATGTTGTTCACCATTTTGTGCGGTGCCTTTTAAAGAACATATGAAAATGAATATTGTAAAGGTATAGCAGAGTTTAATCAAGAGTGAAGTAGAGGGTTTTCTCATGCCCGGCCCGGTTTTGGTGTAATCCTAAATTAATTCATCGGAACAAAATGGAATAAAAATATTAACAAAAAAATTTGTGTAACCGATCAGTTACATTATATTTGTAACCGATTGATTACATAAAATCGATTTAATGAGAAGGGATCCTTTTCAGGCCATAGCCGATCCAACCAGGAGGGAAATCATAAATACAATTGCTCATGCGAGTTTGAACCTAAATGCGGTTGCAGATCAATTTGACATTAGCCGGCCCGCTATTTCTAAGCATATTAAGATATTAACCGAATGCGGACTGATTGTAATTAAGAAAGTTGGGCGGGAAAGGTATTGTGAAGCCAGGCTTCAAAAGCTCAACGAAGTTTCTAACTGGCTTGATCAGTACCGCATCTTTTGGACCAGCAAACTGGATGCCTTAGAAACTTATTTGGCCAATGAAAAAAAGACAAAAAAGAAAAGGCCTGTCACAAAAAAATTGAAAAGAAAATGAAAAATGAACCTTTTGTAATCGAGAGAATCCTGGATGCTCCAATTGAGAGAGTTTGGAGAGCGCTCACAGACAATAATGAACTACAACAATGGTATTTTAAATTTCCAGAGTTCAAAGCAGCACCGGGATTCGAATTTCAATTTCTGGGAGGTACGGAAACAAAACAGTATTTGCATTTGTGTAAAGTAACAGAAGTTGTTCCAGGAAAGAAACTTACTTATAGCTGGAGGTATGAAGGTTACGAGGGAAATTCATTTGTGACTTTTGAACTTTTTCCGGAAGGTAAAAAAACAAAAATAAAACTTACGCATGCTGGACTGGAAACATTTCCTGCTGCTAATCCTGATTTTGATAAGAAAAATTTTGCAATGGGATGGGAGCAAATTATTGGAACCATACTTCCTGAATATCTTAAGAAGGAAAACGTAGGGAAAAATTAATTCCGAGAGATTTCACCCAAAGACGCAAAGGAAGCAAAGTTCGCAAAGTTCAGGGCATTTTATTTTCCAAGATAGTTTTCAATGGTACTGAGGAAAGTATTCATTCCTGTTTCAATACCGGTGAATAATTTTTGATCTTCAGCAGACCAGGGTTTTCCCTGTCTAAAATCCCACCAACGGTATTCAATTTTTGAATACTCGTTGCTAATGCCTTTTTCAATAGGCTTTTCGTAAAAATCATACGCCTGAAATCTTCCATCCAAGTACCTCCAATTAAATTTCATCCAGTAATAATTTCCACTTTCAGAAGTCACAATCTTAAAAACACCCGTCCCAAAAACCATATTCTTTTCTTTGTCTGCTTTAACAACACTTTCTTTTGAATCAGGAAAAGAATGTTTCGACCACTCTGTAAAGCCAGCTTTTGTTTTGGTTAAATTTTCAATTTGGGAAGTTCCGATAGATCTCTCATAAAAAACTTTCCCATCCTTCATAGGGATGACAATTTTGGTCGAGTCATTTTGGGAAAATGCATGCGTTGAATGGAAAGCCAATCCAAATATGATTGAAAGAAGTCTCATCTTTTATTGATGAATTTACATTCAATTTTAATATGAATAATAGAGTAATTAATAATTCAGTCTTATTCCTGCGCCCCATTTCATGTCACTATCATAGTGCGTTGATAGAGCAAAATATTTTGAAACTACATACCGGAGTCCAGCCATATATTCTCTATCGGAGTTCACCTTAAAATCCATCCTGAATCTTTTTGATAGAGGAACATCCTCTCTTCCAAATTGCAACCTTATTTTACCTTTAGAATCCAATCTGAAATCCGCCACAATCAACATAGGTAAAGTGTATGCAAGACCTGCGCAAAAGACCTTCCTGTCATCTTTAGTTGTTGTTTGTCCGAACATATTTTTTTCTTCTTCCGCATACTTTCTATATCTGAAATCCCAACCTATATAGGGAAACCAAAATTGGGTTCTTCCTAAAAATCTTCCAAAGTGGCTTTCCGATTCATAACCGCTTTCGTCGTTTAGTCCAATCCTCCATTCCGTTTGAAAACGATTACGGGTACCCGCAAGAAAAAATTCTCCATCAGTGCCGTTTGATTCCAGGCTTATATTTCCGTAAGGATGAATCATTCTGTCATCCATATTTACCATTTTCATCGCCATTTTGGGATCAGGAACTTCAGGATTCGGCGGTGAATCCTCATAACTGAAAATTCTTCCCATGCCACTCATCATATGATACAAAATATGGCAATGAAAAAACCAGTCTCCTGATTCCGTAGCAGCGAATTCAAGCGTATCCCTTTCCATCGGCATAATATCGAGTGTGTTCTTGAGAGGTGCGTTTACTCCCTGTCCGTTTAGCACTCTAAAAAAATGTCCATGCAAATGCATGGGATGCCGCATCATTGTATTGTTGAATAAAATGATCCGAAGATTTTCTCCTTTCTTGATGAGAATCTTGTCCGATTCTGAAACTGTTTTATTATTGATGGTCCATACATACCGATTCATATTCCCCGTTAGATCAAATTTCAGTGTCTTAAATGGCGCTTCAGGAAGCAATGTTGAAACAGGTGACCTGAGCATGCTGTAATTGAGAGTTACAAACTCTTTTGACTCTTCCATATGGTGATTAGAATCCGAAGCGTGATCCATATCCATACTATGTTGTGATCCACTTTGCAATTCCGGGTACATTACTGAATTCATATCCATTGCCTGATTACTCATTTCCATTCCCATTTCTTTCATGTTTCCATTCATATCCATCATTCCATTCATCATTTTCATTCCTTCGAAATATTTCAATTTGGGAAGAGTAGGTGCCATTGCCTTTTCTCCGTTTCCAAGCCATACGGAAGTGTACCCTGTTCTATCTTCCGAAGTCGCACGCAATTCCGTTTGTTTGTTTTCGGGAACAGTTACAATGAAGTCATAAGTTTCTGCCACTCCAATAATCAGCCTGTCTACATCAACGGGTTCCACATCCATTCCATCGTTTGCAATCACTTTTAATTTTCCGCCTGCAAATTGAATCCAGAAATATGTTGACGACGAACCGTTAATAAGCCTGATCCGAACCTGCTCGCCGGGCTTTGCATCCTTAAAAAAGGTTTCAACAGATCCATTTGAAAAAAATTGATCGTAAGCGATATCACTTACATCCATCGCCATCATTCTTTTCCATTCGTTGGTAACTTTTGTCTTAAAATATCCTTCTTTGATTGCAGAAACATAATCCTGGGTACTTCCCTTCCGGATTGCATACCAATCGGTAGCGGCATGCAGACTTCTGTCCACTTCATAAGAACGTTCGTTTGTCCAATCGCTCACCAACCAGGTAAACTCTTTTATCGCAGATTTAGGTCTTTCTTTTATTATAATGGCGCCATACATTCCATCCTGTTCCTGGAATTTAGTGTGAGAGTGATACCAGTAAGTTCCATGTTGAACAATAGGAAATTTATAAAGATGCGTGGTTCCTTTTTTGATGGGTTGCGTTGTCAGGTATGGTACCCCGTCATATTGATTGGGAAGAATGAGCCCATGCAAATGGATTGAAGTTTCTGCATGCGCATTGTTGTGAATGTAAATAACTGCTGTGTCCCCTTCGGTAAAATTTAGAATTGGAGCGGGGATAGTACCATTAATTGCAATGGCCGATCTTTTTTTACTTGTGTAATTCACCACCGTATCTTTTACATACAAATGATAAACCGTATGAGTTGAATCAGACTGATAAATTATTTGGTTATCCGCCTGTCTGGCCATTTCATGATGATATTGGCAAAACGATTGGAGAGTCACTAGCGTGAAGACAATTAATGTGAAAATCCTATTCACCGGAAAAATTTAAATTGAAAAAATGATATTTTAAAGAAATACTACTTGAGCGTTTCTTTAATATCGCCGCAATTCAACATTTGCTTTCCGTAATAAGGATTTTTTATATCGGCCTCAGTACTCAGCCAGTAAGATTTTTTCATAGGACAATAATCCTGGTACACAGGCTTATCAGTAAGTTTCACTTTTTTGGCAAGGAGGTACATATTCGAACTCAGACTTGCAAAATGTTCTCTTTGGTGGTCAAGGTTTTTAACTTCAGAAATATGTCTTGCGTCTAAAGCAAGTTTGCTTTTTAGCGAGGAAAACGCCTTTTGATCATTAGGCTGAAGGGATGATTCTTTTACATTATTGATTTGTTCAAGCAAAATGCCCGCCGCTGAAGCAGCCGAATTTGCATCAGAATTTACAAGGGCATCTTTAAGATTCAGATATTGGTTAAGCAAAGGGGAAAGCGGATTGCTTAAAGAATCGGAAGAACCATTTAAGGTAGATTTATTGGCAAATAGATCTGTAGAAGTGGCAGCAATAATTGCTGATATGAGAAATGATATTAATGTCGTTTTCATTTTGATTATTTTTTTTGATAATAATTATGGTCGATTCCTGAATAGATATTCAGGGAATCAAATCAAAATGGAACGATATAATAAATAGCAGGGAGTTTTTGGTAAAATGCCAGGTGGCGCATTAATAGAATTGCAGGTTGTTATTACAAACAGATTGGAAATATTAATACTCAGGTTTTGTGGGTAAAACTCCTGTCTTGAATCAAATTTGAAAGCAGCATTTGGTGAAGAACTTATTTTTTCCTGGTCTGTATTTTTGTTGAGCTCAATTTTTTTCGTTTTGCAACATTTCTTCGGCATTATTGGTTTTCCGCAGCAATCCTTCTTTGGAGGTTTTGCCAAAATCGAGACATCGGAAAGTCTTCCCCCACAGTAGTGCAATTGAAATGTTGCTCCAATACCCGAAAGTCCATATAGGAGCAAACAAAATATTGATATAATTTTTTTGATTGCCACTTCCGTAAAGGTATAGAATTGCGTCAAATTGAATTTGGGGAGATTGTTAAATCTTAATGAACCACAAAATCATTGGCAGAAGTAGTTGTATTACCGTCGATGCTTACCGTAATTTTTCCTGTTGTGGCATCAGGGGGAACAAAAGCTATAATTACTGAATCAGTAACAGCTGTTATCTGAGTAACTACGGCACGATTAAAGTAAATCTGGGTTTGACTTTCAAGATTTCCGAAATGAATTCCTCTGATTGTTACAGCCATTCCCGGGCTACCTTCGGTAGGATCAAAACTTGTAATGACGGGGTCTGGCTTTGGTTTGCCGCAACTAATTGCCAGCAATAAAAGAGCACCCAGAATAAAGTAGGTTTTTCTCAAAATGAAAAATTAGCGAATTAGAAAATGGCATTCAAAGTTATTATCAATACTGCAATGGTAAAATGTATCTGACAGTTTCGATAATAGCTACTGCAAATTAACGGCAGATTTACAATACATATGACGTAATAATCTTTCTGATTTTGCGCTCATTCGGGGATTTGCCTGGAGATTCAATATTTATTTTTAAAAAAATCTTCGAAAAAGTTGGCATGAACGAAAAATTATTTACAACTTTGTCCTCCGAAATTTTTAAAAATTGCTTCTACGCAAAATACATATCAAACAATTAGCAGTAGTGCTTTTCAGTGAGGATAGAATTCCCTCGCGGGGCTTGTTATGCTATTGAATCAGTTAAAAACTCTTTCAACATAAACTTAACCCCGCAATCGTCGGGGTTTTTTATTTCCCGTACTGGTAAATATCGCGACAAATTATACTGACAAAATTCAATTGATTGTCGGAACGGACTTGTTTTGTGCATTGATGAGTTTGTCGTGAAATTTTAAAAGAGATTAAGTAAAAAAGAAAATATTATTAAAATGACATTGAGAATATTTAGAAGGAACATAGCTCGTGGCACCTGGTTGTATGACTACAGGTATATTGACTCCAGAGGTTTATATGCTTTTGAATTTAACCTTTTGCCTTGTGTTGCAACGATCGATCAACTTGACGTAACCCGTGCATATGAGTTCGTTAGGGAAAGATACCAGTTGCTGATCGGGAGGACTTATCAACATACCTACTTCGACTACGATACTCAGAACATCATGTTCAACAGTACGATCGTAGTAATGAAAGACAGGCGTTTGCTCGAAATCGCTGTGAATGCATGTCTTGTGTTATATGCTTCGGATCAATTGGAGTGGGCACGTAGATTGATTTTGGAATTGGCAGATTTCCGCGTAGCTGAAGCACCAAAGACCAGAACCATTGGTTTCAACAGACAAACAGAATCCAATTAGTAACAACTCCCTTTTTGCAGGGAGTTGTTTTTCATATTTAGAAAAATTTATTAAACTCACAAGGTTAATGGGTGAGTGTAAAAACAGAATAATGGCAAATTTTAAGTTGAAAGGAAAACAATTGAGAGCATTAGGCTATCCGCAAAGCCCGGTTATTAGCGTGGCCATGAATATTATGGAGAGAAATTACAAACATTCGACTGAAGAAGAAGTGATATCTATACTAAAAGCCATTCTGGCAAATCCGGAAGAATACAAAAATGATCCGGTGCTTGGCGCTATTGCTTTTAAGTTATTACCCAAAGTAAAACCAAATGAATTAATAATTGATTTGGATCCATCTGGAATACCGTACAATGTCTTTGGAAGAGAGTTTATAGAAGAAGGTGCCATAACGCAAATGGAAACTGCTTCAAGGTTGCCGATTGCAGTTGCCGGAGCTTTAATGCCGGATGCTCATTCAGGATATGGGCTTCCTATTGGTGGAGTGTTTGCAACAGAAAACGCAGTAATTCCTTATGGAGTGGGTGTTGACATTGGCTGCAGGATGTGTCTTTCTATTTTTGATATCGATCCAAAGGATATTATTAAGAAGGAACAATTTTTTGCGAGAGAACTCAATGAAGCAACAGTTTTTGGAAGCGGGGGACAATTAGAAGATCCGGTCGATCATGAGATATTGGAGAGGGCTGAATTTAATTCCACTCCACTTCTAAAAGGATTGCAGGGGAAAGCCTGGAAACAATTGGGAACTTCAGGTTCGGGAAATCATTTTGTTGAATTTGGAATTGTAGAAATTTCTGCGGGAGATCCAATTTTAAAAGTTGATGCAGGATCTTACCTGGCGCTATTATCACATTCAGGTTCGAGAGGACTCGGAGCGAATATTGCCAACCATTTTACAAAGCTGGCAATGGAAAAAAGAAAATTGCCTTCGGAAGCTGCGCATCTGGCGTGGCTTGGTTTGGATGAAGAAGAAGGAATTGAATATTGGATCGCAATGAATCTCGCCGGTGATTATGCTTCTGCATGTCATCATGTGATTCATGAAAAAATTGAAAAACAATTAGGACGAAAGAATATTGCGAGAGTTGAGAACCATCACAATTTTGCCTGGAAGGAAATTTTAGAAGGAAAGGAAGTAATTGTTCACAGGAAAGGGGCAACTCCGGCAGGAAAAAACGTGTTAGGAATTATTCCAGGGTCCATGACTGCTCCCGGCTTTATTGTAAAAGGACTTGGACAGGAGGCTTCCCTTTTTTCTGCATCTCACGGAGCAGGTAGAAAAATGAGCAGAACTGCAGCTCTGAAATCGATCAGTCATGAATGGCTGCAAGAAAATTTGGCGAAGCATGGAGTAAAATTATTGGGAGGCGGTTTGGATGAAGCGCCACACGCTTATAAGGACATTGAACTGGTGATGAAATCGCAGAAGCATTTAGTCGAAACTATTGGTAAGTTTTATCCCAGGATTGTGAAGATGGATGGAGGAAAAGTGGGAAGAAGAAAATCTGAAGGCTAATGAAATTCATTTTTCAAAAATATTTCTTTGATAAGAATAAATAATCCCATTAACAATACAAACCAGCCGAAAGCTTTTTTGAGTTTATCGCCACTTAACTGTTTTGAAAGAATTCCCCCAACAATAACACCTGCAATTGCAATTGCGGTAATGCTCAGCAGCATATCCCAATGAATATCAAAATGGCCGATATCACCTGAAAAGCCGACGAGATTATTTAGGGCGATGATCAATAAAGAGGTTCCAATAGCAATTTTCATCGGCAATCTTACAATGAGCACGAGTGCAGGAATCAGCAGGAATCCTCCACCAGCTCCGAGAAAACCGGTTATGAGGCCAATGGCAATCCCCAGTAATATTAATTGCGGAAACCTTTTTTCCAGTATGTGATTTGCGGTTGGTCTTTCTTTTTCGGGGCCGCGAATCATTGATAGAGATGCAGCCAGCATAAGCAGTGCGAAAAGAACCATGGTTAGCATCGGTTCGGTAATTACGAAATTGCCAATATGCAAAATTTCCTTCGGTATTAGTGGTAGGAGAAATTTTCGCGTAGCATATACCGTTAGCATCGATGTAATTCCGAACATGATGGCGGTGCCCAGGCTGATATATCCTTTGCGCCAATTATTTACTGCTCCAACCAGGCTCGTTGATCCAACAATAAAAAGGGAATAACTGGTAGCCATCATGGGCTGTAATCCGAACAAATACACCAGCATGGGAACTGTAAGGATAGAGCCACCACCTCCAATGAGTCCAAGTGATATTCCTATTAAAGCGGAAGCTATGTACCCAACAATCTCCATCCAGATAATTTAGACCGCAAAGATGTATTTGCCGATTATAATTGCCTAATAAATCTATAAGGGGCACAAAGAAATTGCATATTCAATTTGTGCGGACGGCCATTTTCCCAAAGGAGGTTTGTTTTTGAAAAGGAAATTTTCAGGCTTTCACAATTTGTTTTAGATGATCTGAAAGTCTGAGGCTAATTGCCACCACAGTAAGGGTTGGATTTGGTGCTGCCGCAGTTACATAATTACTTGCTCCACCGATATGTAAATTGGAAATACCGTGAACAGTACAATTAGGATCGACAACACTTGATTTGGGATCTTCACCCATTCGGGTAGTACCCATATGGTGCCATCCACCACCTGTAAAAGATGGCCACGAATTATCGTTTGGATCCTGCAAATATTCCATCAATCTAACCCGACCTGCTCCTGATTTACCAACCTGCTGACCAATTAATTCATAAATTTTACGAATACTTCTTTTTTCAAGTGGAGTCAATTCCCAGTGGAGCATCGCCCTGGGCACACCGAGTGCATCCTTCTCTGTATCCAAAGTAACTCTGGAATTTGGATTGGGTGCCTGTTCAATCCGCGTAAATAATTCATAAGCATTTGTTCCCTGTGCTGATTGCGGAACGGAATTAAAAGCAGCACCTAAACTTCCTAAAAAACTATCAATAGCTTTTCTTGGATCATCGCTGTTCCAGCTTTGAATGGCCGGTTTAATAACTTTTGCAACGGCTAACGGTGTGAAGGATGCCGTCCCATTCAGGATCTTATGTTCTTCCTGCGCTTTTTTACTAATAGCGAGTTCACATCTCATTTGAGATACACCAAAAGAAAATCCATAAAGTTTCATGGGATCAACCTTTGGAAGATATAACTCAGCAGATTTAATTTCGAGATGCTCCATAAAATATCTGCCTACATTATCGTGATCATTTCCTAATCCATTTTTCGCCTGTTTGTTGCTGGCAAGTAATAGTCGCGCATTTTGGACCGTGCAGCAGCATAAAACAAAATGCTTTGCTTTTACAGTATGCGTTTTCCCTGCAAAATTTTTTACAGTGACCTCATTAATTGCAGAAACATTTTCATTTGCAGTGATATCTACAACATTTGCATAAGTGTAGAGATGAATATTTTTTGAATTGACAATATCCGGTCTGTATTTAATGCCAAATCTCGTAGGCGGACTGAATTTCCAAACCTTGTTCCAAACTACAGTATCGTCAGGCAAAAGTGGTTTTAAAGATGGATCCAATTTTTCGTAATTCGCAGCATTGTAATCGTAGGGTCCTAATTCGAGATATTTATGTGCCTTTGCATAAAAAGGATCCAAATCTTCTTTCTTAATTGGCCATCCGCTATGTGGAACCCAATCTCTTTTTTCGAAATCGATTGGATCAAAATTGGAACAAAAGCCTGCCCAGTGATTACTGGTTCCTCCGAAATAATGCAGCCTTGCAGATTTCAATGGATAATATTTTTGTCCGGTTGTTTTTCCAGCGTACAGGTCCTGAATTTGGTCATCATAATCAAAACCACCTCCTTCCAGTAAAACAATTTTGTAGGGCGTGTTGGCCCATTCCAATGCAATACTAATTCCCGAAGGGCCTGCTCCTATAATACAAATATCACCTTCAATAACAGTGTTATTGGGTAGCTTCCTGGCATCTGTGTGCATAAAATTTTTTTAAGGCTTAATTAATGTTGAATAAGCACACTGACGTGCTTCTGTTGTGGAGAGTACCCAACCTTTTACGTTTATAGTTTTTCCCGAAGCATATTCGTGACTGATATTTTCACTAAGGATTGCAGATACCTGGTTGCTGTCAAGGGAAGATGCTACTGATTTGCCTGAACTGTCTGTTGTCAATAAATCATAAAGATCATCAGCTTTTGATTCTTCGGGTACCTGTGCCCGGTAGGCATTGCCTATTTCCTGGATGGTTTTGGCATCGCAAACATGTGAAAGGAAAACAGGTTGTGCAAGCGTTTTATTCCAGGAAATATTGCGACTGCGGCAACTGACGAATGGGATGGAGTATGCTGCTGCACCCATCACTGATAATATCAGGAAGGATCTTCTTCTCATAAGCGATTGTTTAAGGGTTTACTATGAGGGTAGGAATGGGAATAAATATAAAATAAGAAAACGGCAATTCATAATTGCCGTTGCACAAAAAATCAGGATAAACCTGGAGGATCAAATCCTGGCGGCACTAAGTCCCAGCAAACCCAAAATGAAAAAATTGTATTTCACCAGGGTCTTCCATGTAGAACAGAAATACTGTCTCATTTCAAATTCCTTCCTTACTGCGTAGTTCTGTTCTCTCGTTTCTTCCAGTTCTTCATAATGCAGGGAATATTCCCGTGCAGGTTCCAATCCCAGGCTCCTGAATTTGCGAACAATATTTTGTGATGCCCTGTGATGCAGGTCACTCGTAAATACAGGTTGATGGTTGCTTTGATCTTTGTAAAATGCCATCTGCCACAATTGGCTAATTGCCTGCAAGGAGTGATGTGAATAGGGGTCCTGATGCAGCATATCCAACAATTCCTGTAATTCCGTTTCGGTAGCTTCGCCTGTAATTTTTCTACCAACCAATGTCCATAAGCGATCGAGTCTCATTTTTCTTCTTTTTAATGTTTGAATTGCCTCTCTAAATGTTGACCAGGCGTTCCAAAGTTTGTTCCAGTTTATTTGCTTCTGATCGATAATCGTTTGTAAAAAATGTTTTTGAAATGATTGTCCGATTTCGAACATCTTCATCCGTTTTTGTTACAGGGATGATTCAGGGCCGGTATGCTGAAGAACTTTGGGTTCCTAAAACAATGACCACGAAACATTCAAAAGTGTTTCATAAAACAGGAAAAAAATTCTCTATTAAGAGATTTTTAGCAATTCGGGGGAAGTGGGTATGCCACGCTTCTGGCGTGGTAACGTTGATGGTAGAACGTTGAACGCTAAATATTGAGCGTTGAAAATTGAATGCTGAATGATATAGGATATAAGATATGGGGTAGAGCAATTTATGTTACTTATTTTATTCTAACAATCCTATATCATATATCCCATATCCATTTGCCTTTTGAAACTGGCGGAAGGAATGAGCTCCTGACGACAGTCGCTCAGCATGAATTATTTTTTAGTCTAGGTGCTAGGTACTAGGTACTAAGTACTTAGTACTTACACTGTATCCTACTTCACGCCTTTATTTGCGTCCCAACTACCCTGAAGCTTGCGGATATAAATGATTTGTCCGGTGTGATAAGCATTGTGTGTACCTATATGCGCGATTTCGTCATACCAGTTTTTAAGTTTTGCCTCATCTGTTGTTTCAACGATTTTTTCAATTTCTGTAAGCACTTCATCCAGCTTTTTTATTGTTGTCTGCCAGGATGAATTATCTACTTTGGCGAAAGTTTCGTCATTATTTCCATTGAACGCTGCAGGTTTTTCACCTTTGAATTTGGCCAATTCCTGTGCATTCCAGAAGAGCAGGTGGTTAGCCAACATGCCAATAGAGTGATTTTTTCCATCTGTCCAGTTTGCCTGATCAACAGTCAAACCTTCTATTGCTGTGTTCACCGGAACAAACCAGTCTTTTTTATTGTGAGTTGTTTTGAGTTGTTCCAGCAGCAAACTTCTTAAAGTTGGTGCAGAACCTGTTTGGGCGTTGCTATAAAGTGCTGGCATCATTAGCAGTGAGAAGAGTATCTTTTTCATATTTTCAGTTTTGGATCATTGAAAATAATCAGAAGCTTTTTGTGAAGTAACAGAAATATGATAGTCGGCCTGAGAAAAATAAAAAAACTCAGTTCATTCAATGAACTGAGTTTCGAGAAATACCCTTTATGCTAGTTGAGTGCTTGCTTAGTTTTCTACTTTCTTAAGATCGCGATAAGCAATAAACTGCTTGGAAGCTTCTTCAAGGTAGCTCACCTGATCTAATTCACCGGCTATAAACCAGAAACCGATCTTAATTTGTTTGTGGTCTTTCACATTTATACCACAAAGAGTAAAGGTCATATTGTTGTCCAGCGAATCCTTTTTAATATCGCTAACAGCAATGGTTACAATACTCGGCTTGTTATCAGTAACAGTCATAAGTGTAACCAGACTGTCCTTAATGGCGATTTTTGAAATCAGGTTTCCTTCGCTGTCTACGTAATAAGATTTCTTTTCAGCATCATATTTTACGTACTGCACATAGCCTGAAGAGAAGTTATAATTGGCATTATTCTGCGCGTTCAAACCTGCACTTATCAAACTTACCAGGGCTATTATCATTATCTTTTTCATAAAGTAGGGATTTACGCATATATAACGCATAATGATATCCTTCAGTTATAACTCGTTGAGCCTTTTCGATTTTTGACCCAATTCGACGGTTTTTTGGACTTTATCGAACGATGAAAAACCGGCGTCAGCACAGGGTTTCGGGTTCGCAAACCTTAGTTCCGGTCATTAGGTAGAAAGAAGGCTCTAATACATTTTTTCCCCAACTAAGTACCAAACTTGGATCTGATTACCTCCAATATTGTATATTCCATGATCTTTCCCCCATCTACAACCAAAACCTAACTCACAAATGGAAGAAAAAGCCATTAACCAGCGACTGTATTCATTGGATGCCCTCAGAGGATTTGATATGGTATGGATCATGGGCGCTGAAGAAATTTTTCACAGCTTGGCCAGAATTACGGGTTCGCCATTCTGGGTAGGACTGGCCAATCAATTCACCCATCCGGATTGGAATGGATTTCACGTTTATGACCTCATTTTCCCTCTTTTTCTCTTTTTGGCAGGGGTTGCGACTCCTTTTTCAGTGGGAAGAGAGCTGGAAAAAGGCAAAACCCGTTCACAATTGCTTGGAAGGGTCGTAAAAAGGGGCCTGATCCTGGTTATTTTAGGCGTTATTTACAATAATGGATTGCAAATCAGGACTTTAGATCATATTCGATTTGGAAGCGTGCTTGGAAGGATAGGTCTGGCCTATATGTTTGCCAACATCATCTATTTGTATACAACCAGGAATATTACGCGATATATATGGTTTGGAGCATTACTTATCGGTTACTGGTTATTGTTATGTTTCAATTCGGCTCCTATGCATCCTATGGGCGACCTTACAATGGAAGGGAATTTTGCTTCTTATCTCGATCGCAATATTATCCCAGGTCATCTATACCTTGTAATCCATGATCCCGAAGGCCTTATTTCTTTGATCCCCTCCATTGGCACAGGGCTTCTGGGTATAATGACTGGTGTATTATTGCGCGACGTCAATTTAACCCAGATGCAAAAGATATTTCGCATGGTCGTGACTGGTATAGTGTTTTTAATAATTGCGCAGATCTGGAACCTGGTCTTTCCTATCAACAAAAATTTGTGGACCAGTTCATTTGTATTGCATGTTGGAGGATTGAGTCTTCTATTACTTTCTCTGTTTTATTATATTATCGATGTGCTGGGTTATAAAAAATGGGCATTCTTCTTTAAAGTGATTGGAATGAATTCGATTCTGATTTATATGTCCAGCCGGTTTATTAATTGGGATTATTCAACGCGTGGTTTTTTCCAGTGGCTTTTCCAATTAGTTGGAGATCCATGGAATCTTTTGTTTTATGCGCTTTGTTACGTACTCGTAAAATGGGTCTTTCTTTATTTCTTATATCGTAAAAAAGTGTTCCTGCGTGTTTAGACATAAAATCCTGGGTGCATGAACGAAAAAATTTCGAGAGAGCAGGGTGATAATAATCAAAGCAGCGAACGGGAAGCTTATTACGAATCGCTTCCCGATGAAACAAAATATTGGCTTGATGAGGATGCTAAATATTTTTTACATCAGGCCCTTTCAACACCAGTAATGAATGTACTCTCCAAAACCGAGGGAGCATTTCTTTACGATCTGTCCGGAAATTCTTTTCTCGATCTTCATGGTAATGGTGTTCATAACGCAGGATTCTCCAATCAAAAAATTATTGAGACAGCCATTAGTCAACTAAATCAGCACCTTTCGTTTACACCACGCCGTTACACAAATATTCCAGTAATAAAACTGGCAAAAAAACTCATTGAAATTACTCCTCAGCAATTGACAAGAGTTTCTTTTTGTCCGGGTGGTTCCGAAGCCATTGAAATGGCAGTGATGATTGCCAAACAGATTACTGGGAGATGGAAAACAATTTCATATTGGGATTCTTACCATGGCAATGGATTTCAATCTTCAACTTTAGGGGGTGAAGAACATTTTACAGTTGGATATGGACCAGGAGTACCTGGAGGATTTCACATAGAATTCCCAAATTATTATAGAAACCCATGGAATTATACTGATGAAGAAGCTATCGATAATGAATACCTGCGACAGCTTGAATTAATCCTGCTGCGAAACCCAGATATTGCCGCAATCATCGCTGAACCAATTTCAGCAACTCCGGTTGTCCCCAGCAAATATTATTGGAATCGAATTCGTGAAATATGTGATCGCTACGGAATCTTTCTCATCTTCGACGAAATCATTGAAGGCTTGGGACGCACAGGAAAAATGTTTGCATGCGAACATTATATCACTCCCGATATTTTAGTATTAGGTAAATCACTGGGAGGGGGCATTTTGCCTCTGGCAGGAATAGTCGCAAAAGAAAAACATAATGTTCTCCAACATCGATCAGTAGGGCATTTCACCCATGAGAAAAACCCACTAAGCGCTGCCGTTGGACTGGCAACTATCGAATACATTGAAGAAAATGAACTCGTTCAAAATTCTGCAAGCCTTGGAGAATATTTAATGGACCAACTGCAGCAACTTAAAAAGGATTTTAAACTGGTGGGCAATATTGCAGGTAAAGGTTTGCATATCGGTATAGATTTGGTAAAGGACCAAAAGACAAAAGAACGTGCTGACGTGGAAGCTGAAAAAATTATGTATGCCTGTTTGAAAGAGGGAATTGCTTTTAAGATAATTGAAGGGAATATTATTACAATGCGACCTTCACTGGTAATAAATAAAAAAGATTGCGACTTCATTGTTGAAGTCCTCCGAAAATCAATTTCAAAAATATCTCAATAAAATTTCCTCGCTCCATAATGACGAAAAATTATAGAATCAAATTGTACGTCCTAAAATTTTTAATACTTATTCCTTCGTTTTTAGCCCCTATTTTTTCTTTGGCGCAATCGACTGCTGAATTGAATGCTCCTGAGAAAATCTTCTTCAACGCAAAAATTTTTACTTCAAACATTCAAAAGCCGTATGCTGATGCTATTGCCATTAAAGGGAAAAAAATTGTTGGCGTTGGAAACCTTGCTCAAATAAAAAAATCAGTCGGACCCAACGCAATCATGATAAACATGCACGGCGGCACTTTGTTGCCGGGATTTATAGACAGTCATAATCACGCCATTGAAGGAGGGGAAACGCTACTGCAGGCGAATGTTTACGATAGTATGCTTAGCGTTGCTGAATTAATATCTTATGTCGACACATGCATTCAAACCAAATTCGGATTTTCAGGTGATGTTCTGGTAATAAAAGGTCTGAATATTAGTACCTGGAGTTCGCTGAAAGATTTGATGGCAACTTTTAATGGTGGTAATTATGAAAATATTCCAATTTTATTTGCCGGTTCAGATGGGCATACGGGTTGGTCTAATTCGGCACTTCAAAAAAAGGCGGGAATTAATAGTGCTTTTATCAGTTCACTGGATGCTGAAGGAAAAAAATATTTTGGGATCGAATCTAACGGGTCGCCCAACGGGTTTATAGCAGACAGTGGGTTTGTAAAATTAGACGCAGTCATTCCGGCGTCAAAAATCGATCGTAATAAGGTTGCGGTAAAAGCGATGGAGTATAATAACAGCTGCGGTATTACGGCCTGGCTGGATCCGGCGGCGGGGGATATTGGATACAAAGGGAAAAATCTAATGCTTGAAAGTTACAAATATCTTGCTGAGAAGAAACTACTTACAGCTCATATTGCGGCTACTGTTGTAGCTGATGCAAACGGAGATCCTCAAAAGCAAATCAATTCTTTGAAAATATTAAGAACTAAATACAATTCGATCCCGAATATTTATGTGATTGGCTTTAAAATTTTTGCTGATGGAGTGATTGAATATCCAACGCAAACTGCAGCGCTTTCAAAGCCATATACCAACAGCGGTTCAATGGGAATCCTGATGTACGATCCAAAAAAATTTAGCGCATTTGTAATCGCAGCTGATAAATCAGGACTGTTAGTACACGTTCACGCAATTGGTGACCGCGCAGTTACTGAAACACTCAATGGATTTGAAGCTGCAAGAAAAACCAATGGCAACACTCAAATACCCCATACCATTACACACGTTCAGGTAATGAAAGAAGAAGATATTTCCCGATTCGCCAATTTGGGTATCCTGGCTTCATTACAACTTTATTGGGCGATGAGCGATGTAACTACTATTGATATTGTGAAACCTTATATTGACCCCACATTATACCAGTTACAATACCCTGCAAGATCTTTACTGCATGCAGGTGTAAAAATTTGCGGAGCCAGTGATTGGCCTGTTAGCACGGCAAATCCGTTCTATGCAATTTATGAAGCGGAAACGCGGAGAGGTAAAAAAGGCGTTTTGGATTCAAGTCAGACTGTACCCAGACTAGCCATGCTTTATGCCTATACGATCAATGCCGCTTGCGCTTTACGCGAAGAAAAAAAGATTGGGAGCCTGGAAGTAGGCAAGTCAGCGGATATTATTTTCCCTGACCGTGATGTTTTAATGGTCGATGCAGAAGAGTTGAAAAATACCAAAATCAATTGGACCATGTTCGAAGGGAAAATAGTTTATTCGTCTTCAAAATAGATTCAAAACATTTTTGCAAAATGAATTACAGACAGCTTGGAAATTCAGGGTTAAAAATTTCTGATATTGGATTCGGGTGCATGTCACTGGGGGATCAATTGGAAGAGAATAAAATCTTAATTGATCGGGCGATTGAATTGGGTATTAATTTTTTTGATACTGCGGATTTATATCAGAAAGGAGAAAACGAAACCATGCTGGGAAAAATCCTGGGCAGTAGAAGAAAGAATTTCATAATAGCCACTAAGGTCGGTAACCAATGGAGAAAGGATGGGAGTGGTTGGGATTGGAATCCAGGGAAGGAATATATTCTGAGTAGTGTTGAAGGGAGTCTGAAGCGATTAAATACGGATTATATTGACTTATACCAACTCCATGGCGGAACTATTGAAGATAATATTGATGAAACAATTGAAGCATTTGAACTATTGAAAAAACAAGGAAGGATCCGCCACTACGGAATATCTTCAATTCGTCCGAATGTAATTCGTGAATACGTAAAACGCTCAGCGATTGTGAGTGTAATGATGCAATACAGTTTGTTGGACCGCAGGCCCGAGGAAACTTGCATGCCATTGTTGAAAGAAAAAAATATTGGAGTGCTTTCCAGGGGAAGTCTGGCGAAAGGAATCCTTGTGAATAAACCTGCTGAGAATTATCTCAATTATCAATCTGGCGAAGTTGAAAAATTGAAAAAAATAGTTGCACAATTATCTAATGAAAAGAGAACTCCGGCCCAAACGGCTATTAAATTTGTTTTGCAACAATCTGCGATAAGTTCTGCCGTAGTTGGCATTCGAACTATCTCACAACTTGAAGAAGTGGCAGGTGCTTCTCATGCTCCCTGGCTCAAAGAATCAGAAATGAAAACCTTAAAAGAAGTATTGCAACCGAACAGGTACGATCAACATCGGTAGACTATTTACTGTTCATTTTTTTAGGTTGATGTTGGATCAAATGATTGATCAAATCTTCAACAACTGATGGTGAACTGTCTTCAATTAACCTAAAATGTCCTTTCCCGTTTTTATCCCATGAATTACTGCCATCATTATTCACAATAATTTTTCCTTCCTCAAGGTTGTACCATGGGCGATAGCCTTTAATAGCGACAAGAACCGCGGTTTCATCCCAACTCATCCTTCCATGCACATCTTCGGCCGACTGGGGAATGCTAATGCTGAATACATCTTTTACCGGACTATTTTTTATTGATTCATTTTTAATGATGGGTAACCCGGTTTTGATTTTACTCCCGATTTCAAATCCGCTTAGAATGATATTTGTGGGCCAATTCTGAAATATATTTATTGAAGCGCCAGCATCCCTTTCGACATTAAATTCTTTTCCGGAAGGAAATCTACCGGCCATGCATACCAGATGTTTTACCTTTTGTTTTACCAAATCAGTCCCTGAAAGTTTTGACCATTTATCGGCATTCGAATTTAGCAGGTCGGCCATATTTGTGAGAAATCCTGTGGTAACAATTACAACAGAATGATCAGGTTTCTTAGATAATAATTTTCGATAAAGTTCGGTAGCATCCTGTGATTCATTATTTGTCTTGATTTTGTGCGGATATCTTACGATCAAAGTATCGCTCCAGTGCTGCCAGTCTTTAAGTTCAAGACCGTGTCCTTTCGGGATTCCGATCGGAATTTGTGGCCTGTTGAAATAAGTATTGAAGACATTGAGAACTGCTGCTACACCTTCATATTTCGTGCTCGCGATTGTGGCGAGAATGTTTATTTGTCCGCTATCTGCCATAGCATGCAAAATGGCTATCGCGCCAACATCGTCGTAGTCGGGACCCATATCTGTATCAAAAATTATTGGCGTTGATTTACGCGGAGAATTTTGTGAGAATGATTGAGATGAAAAAATTACTAATAATACGCAGGAAAGGCAGGCAGTGATCTTCATTGATAGTGCATTTATACAACAAATGTATTGCGTCTTTGCGCTCCTTGGCGTCTTGGCGTGCAATCTTTCGGCATCTACTTATATAAATCGAAATCAATATATCCTTCTTCAGCTCTCGACGGTGCACGATTCACATAAAATTGCCTGTCTTCCGGTGCCCAGGTTGCAAGACCATCAACATATCTGTTGTACATACAAAATGCAGCAGCAATTAATACTGTATCATGAATCTCTTTATCGGTGGCACCTAAGGATCTAGCATGGGTAATTTGTTCGGGTGTAACAGCTTTGCCCGACTTCTGCACACTTGCTGCAATCGCCAGCAGGGATTTCATTTTGGGAGATAGTTTTTCTGAATTGATATTGTTTTTGATCCCGTCAATTTCCTGGATATCGCAATTGAGATAATGGCCAGCTAGGGCTCCGTGGACATTCTGACAAAAAAAACAATCGTTCAAATAAGAAACATAAGTTCCAATTAATTCTCTTTCTCCTCTTGTCAAACTATTATCATCGTCTCTCAATAAAACTTCTGCAAGTTCATTTAGTGGTTTTGCGGTTTTCGGACTAAATGCCATTGGCCCCCTGATACCAGGCAAATCATTTTTAAGATCGATATGTGCCATGTTAATATTTTTTTAATTTAAGAAACAAAAGACATTCCGGATCCGGAATGTCTCTTAAGTTTAGAAATTATTGTTCTGTATTTGGTAGAGGGAATTCATTCCAAACATCATCTTCGGGCCTGTCGATCGGAAGCTGACCCAACCTGTCATACCTTCTCATGTCAATCCAGCGATGGCCTTCAAAAAACAAACTGAATCTTCTTTGTTTCAGCATTTCATCAGTTAGTGCATCAACAGTTACAGCTCCGCTATAAGGCAGCAATCCGTGACTCGTCCTGATTTTGTTAAGAGCAGTTACTGCATTTGGAAGTGAATTGGTTTGGATATTGGCTTCTGCATAAATCAAAATGAGCTCTTCATTCCTTACCAGTGGAACTTCTGCTGTACTTGATGTATAAACCCAAACATCACGGTCGCTTGTAAGTCCACTACTTGTAGCCGGTGCATTTCTCAAAGTAGCCTTGGCGATTCGATCGTCATTGGCTTCAATGTCCGTAGCGTAAGTAGGATGTGCCAGCCTTACTTCGCCAGATTGATTTTGTGGGAAAAATGCAGGGTTAAGCTGATCTCCTGACCCTGTTCCAAAAACATCATAGACGCCGGTATTGAAATTGCCATTGATATCGAAGAATGATTCACTCAAATCATTCAATGCAGTGGACCACTGACCGGAATAAATATCAACTCTTGCAGCAAGGGCACGATTGAATTTTGTAAGCCCTGCCGCGTCGTTAAATGAAGTAAAGCCTGCTGTGAGCGGAAAACTTACATCGGCCCCATTTAAATC
>PSRI01000181.1 GCA_003175935.1 Bacteroidota bacterium | reverse complement strand
TTTGCTATTCTTTTAAACCGGAAAAAAAGTACTGGGGATTTTTTGGCCACAAAAAAATAAACTACTACGCTATTTTTTTACTTCCACCTGAGATGATGGTTTTTTATAAACCCAATATTGAATTTTTAGTAGATCATGCAGTAGATCCGGATAAAAGACGATATATGGTTCCACAAGAAGGCCCCCGACATTATATTGATTTGGATCACTATGGAACTTATCCCTTTGATTCGCTTCCCAGGAATTGGATGGCTGCTTCAAAAAAGTTTGGACCGGATTCACTAAAGAGTCATGGCATCGTGCCCTGGTGGACAATGATAATGCTGCAAAGACTTACCAATGCTTTCACAGAAAGGAATAAATCAAAAATTCTAAAGCTCTCAGCGGAAATTGGTCATTACATCGCCGATGCCCATGTTCCATTACATACCAGCAGTAATCATAACGGACAACTCACAAATCAAATCGGCATTCATGGTTTTTGGGAAAGCAGAGTGCCTGAACTTTTGGCTGATGATGAATTCGATTTTTATATTGGTAAAGCTGCCTACCTGGTAAATCCTTCACAATTTATCTGGCAAAGAGTTTTGGAAAGCGCCAAATCGGTGGATTCAGTTCTGGCCATCGAAAAATCATTAACAAATAAATTCGGTGCTGAACATAAATATTCTTTTGAAAACAGGAATGGAAAAATTGTTCGCCAGTATTCATCTGCATTTACAAGGACTTATAATTTACAATTGCAGGGCATGGTAGAGCGAAGAATGCGCGCATCCATATTTGCTGTTGCATCTTTTTGGTATACGGCCTGGGTAAATGCCGGACGACCCAAATTGAGCGAACTAACTGGACAAGATTTTAATGCTGAGGATCTGCATGAGTTTGAGGAACTTGACCGCGCATGGAATACAGGTAAGATTCTGGGCCGCACTTGCGATAATTAGCGTATATTTGACGCTCAACGATTCACCTGCCATACCATTGAAAAATTTTACATTCTCAAAGATTCTCAAATAAAATGGTACACAATTTTAATGCAGGTCCAAGTGTTTTGCCCAAGACAGTTTTTGAACAAGCCAGCCAGGCGATCCTCAATTTTAATAATACAGGGTTGTCGATTTTGGAAATAGGTCATCGTACCTCTTTGTTCCAAAACGTGATGGATGAAGCAATTGCTCTGGTAAAAGAGTTAATGCAACTTGATTCCAATCGCGAGGTTCTATTTCTTCATGGTGGCGCTTCTACCCAGTTTTTTCAGGTTCCAATGAATTTATTGAGTGAAGGTGAAACCGGCGCTTATCTTGATTGCGGCACCTGGGGCACCAAAGCAATTAAAGAGGCTAAAGTGTTCGGCAATGTAGATGTGGTTGCTAGCTCTAAAGACAAAAACTATTCTTACATCCCCAAGGGATACACTATTCCAGCCCAGGCTAAATATTTTCACTATACAAGCAACAATACAATTGAAGGTACTCAAATGCACTCCATTCCAGATTCTCCGGTACCCCTGGTTGCAGATATGAGTAGTGATATTTTAAGCGCAGTACTTGACTTCAATCGCTTCGATCTCATATATGCTGGCGCTCAAAAAAATATTGGGGCCGCAGGAGTAAACCTGGTGATTGTAAATAAAGAAATACTCGGAAAAGTTAATCGCAAGCTGCCATCTATGATGGATTACCAACAGCATATTGCAAATGGTTCCATGCTCAATACACCTCCGGTTTTTGCTGTTTATGTTTGTCTGCTTACTCTCCGTTGGCTCAAGGAACAGGGAGGGGTAGCCGCAATTGAAAAAATTAATAATAAAAAGTCTGAGCTTATTTATAATACGTTGGACAGTTTACCTGTGTTTAAACCAACAGTGGCCAAAGAAGACAGAAGCAAAATGAACGTAGTATTCTCAATGGAGAATCCCGAACTGGAAAAAGATTTTCTTGACCTTTGCAAAAAAGAAGGAATGGTGGGAATAAAAGGTCACAGAACTGTAGGAGGATTCAGGGTATCACTTTATAATGCACTACCACTCAGCAGCGTGGAAGCACTGACAGAACTTATGAAACATTTTGCATTGCAGCATGCCTGATTTCAAATGAACTTTGTAATCTTTGCCTCTGCAGCATTTATACTGCGATCCGAATCTTATATCTAAATCCCCTAAATTTTTATCCGAATCAACCCATCTAAAATCCAAGTTCTAAACTAAACCTCTGGTACACCATTTAAATAGTTTATTAGACTTTATGACATTAATTGTTCCATTCAAGGCCCTTCGCCCGGAAGCCCAATATGCCAGGCAGGTTGCGTCCAGACCTTATGATGTTTTAAACAGTAAAGAAGCGAGGCTGGAAGCCCAGGGTAATCCCAATTCATTTTTACACATTACAAAAGCCGAAATAGATTTACCTGAAGACGTTGATGTGCATTCACAAACTGTTTACGAGAAAGCAAAGCAAAACCTCGACGCATTCATACAAAGAGAAGTATTGTTTAGAGAAAATAAGCCCTGCTTTTACATTTACCAACTTGTGATGCCAGAACAACTCACGGGTGGAAAAGCCCGTTCACAAACCGGGCTCGTTTCAGTTTCTTCTGTGGATGATTATGAAAATAATATTATTAAAAAGCATGAGTTTACTCGTCCGGACAAAGAGCTTGACAGGATCAACCACATTAAAACAACCGGTGCCCAAACCGGAAATGTTTTTCTCGCCTACAGAAATGTGAATGAGTTAGATGATTTAATCGAAAAGTGGAAAGCAGAAAAATCTCCCATTTACAATTTTGTTGCGGATGATGGAATCAGTCATACGATTTGGGTTGTGAGTGAAGATAAATCTATCAACGCAATCAGTTCCATTTTTGCAGAGAAAGTGAATTGCACTTATATCGCTGATGGTCACCATCGCGCAGCAAGCGCTGCAAAAGTTCGCCAGGCACTTAATGGAACTTCAAAAGAAGAGGCGGATTATTTTTTGACAACTCTCTTCCCTGCAAATCAGCTCCATATTATGGATTACAACAGGTTGGTTGCGGATTTGAACGGGCTCACCAGCGAAGAATTTTTTAATAAGCTCGGGGAAAATTTTGAAATTTCTGCGGTTGGAAAAGAAGCATATGCTCCTCAAAAATTGCACGAATTTGGAATGTATTATGAAGGAAACTGGTATAAGCTATCGGCAAAACCCGGGTCATATACAGAAGATCCCATTGGAGTTTTGGATGTTACGATTCTGCAAAAAAATCTGCTCGATAAAATTCTCGGAATAAAAGATCCACGCACTGATACGCGTATTGATTTTGTTGGTGGCATCCGCGGACTCGGAGAGTTGGAGAAGAGAGTAAGAAGCGGTGAAATGAAAATTGCTTTCAGCTTATATCCAGTTAGCATACATCAATTGTTCGATATTGCTGATTCAGGAAATGTAATGCCTCCAAAGAGTACCTGGTTCGAACCAAAACTGAGGGATGGACTGCTTACACATCTCATTTATTAATTCTCAGCCTATCTGTTAAAAATTTGTGATCTTGCAGATGAACAGCCACAGTTAGTGTGCGAGGAATTAATTTTCCTAACCAATGTTTCATATTCATGAAGAAATTAATTTTTTTTCCCGGATTATTTTTTCTGGTACTCATATCAAGATCCCAGGACGCTTCTAATCTTCAGGAAACGGGTCGATCTTTTATGAAGCAGGGTGATTATGCCAATGCCATCATGGTATTTAATCGCGCGGTTCAACAAAAGCCAAATGATATAGGCTTGCTGAAGGACCTCACAATTGCTTATTACCTGCAAAGAGATTTTAATAAAGCACTTGAAACAATTAAACCTGTCCTCGATAAAGAGGATGCCGATGTTCAATGTTTTCAAATAGCAGGTAATATTTATAAATCTACAGAAGACAATAAAGAAGGAGCAAAACTCTATACAAAGGGTCTGAAGAAATTTCCCAATAGCGGTGCGCTTTATAGTGAGTATGGAGAATTGTTATGGATGAAAAAAGACTATGATGCGATCAAACAGTGGGAAAAAGGAATTGAAACAGATCCTAATTACCCGGGAAACTATTATAATGCATCTAAATATTACTATTTCACCTACGACAAGATATGGAGTTTGATATATGGGGAAATGTTCATGAATCTCGAAAGTTATTCTCCGAGATCAGCTGAAATAAAAAATATTTTACTGGATGGATATAAGAAACTGTTTGCAAATGCAGATTTGATGAAGGATTATGATTCTAAAAAGAAGAATGAATTCGAGAAAGCATTTCTAACCAGTATGAATAAGCAGTCTTCCATTGCCAGCGCAGGAATTGAACCTGAGAACCTGGTAATGATAAGAACCAGGTTTATCCTTGACTGGTTTGAAAACAACGGGTCGAAATTCCCAATGCGTTTGTTCGAATACCAGAAGCAGTTATTACAGGCAGGAATGTTTGAAGCATATAACCAGTGGATTTTTGGAGCAGCGGCCAATCTCCCTTCCTACCAAACCTGGACCCAACTCCACCAGGATGCATATGAGGATTTCAATACATTTCAGCGCGGCCGGGTTTTCAAGGTGCCGACTGGACAGTATTATCAGACCAAATTCTAGCCCCCTAAAATTTATCACTGATCGCCGGCGTTTAAAGTAGTAGACTACTGCTTTTTTAATTATATATTTTTAGGTAATTTGAAATTCATACCCTGATTTCAATTAATAGCGATTGTTATGACTGAACCCCAAAGATTATTTGATTGCATTAACTACCAACTGGAAAACGGAGCACTTGAAGCCATGTTCGCGGCCAAAGAAGGCGGACAATGGAAAAAATACAGCACCTACGATGTAAGAGAAATAACAAATCGCCTTAGCTGTGGTTTGCTCAAAATAGGGATGTCGTGCGGAGATATGTCTGAAGAAGGTCGTGACAAAATTGCGATTCTCAGTAAGAACAGGCCCGAATGGCTGATCCTTGATTTTGCTGTACAGCAAATTGGTGCTATCCTGGTGCCGATTTATCC
>PSRI01000179.1 GCA_003175935.1 Bacteroidota bacterium | reverse complement strand
GCACTGATTCCCCAGCCACTGCCAATTTTTTTTACCGGATAAATTTTGGGCGATTGTTCATACACACTTTTAGTTCGGTCGTAGAGGGCAATTCGGGTAATGGTTGGAGCAATATTGTCAGCTACTGGCAATCCAAATAGTAGCGGATTTAGATTGATATCGGTTGAGGTTCTCCGTATTTCAAAATGAACATGCGGCGCCTGAGATCCTCCTGTGGTTCCACTGTAAGCAATGAAATCTCCTTTTTTTACCGGAAAAAGATTCGGAGGAAGCTCAATGTATATGGCCCATGTTTCCTGTTTGTATTGTTGCTGGGTTACGTATTGCTCTAAAGCAGGAAAAAAATCATTGAGGTGCGCGTACAATGTGGAATATCCATTTGGATGGTTAATATAAATCGCCCTACCAAATCCGCCCGGCTCAATTTTAACCCTGGAGATATAACCATCGGCCGCCGCATATACTGGGTAGTTCTGGACCTTGTTGGTCTTAATGTCTAATCCCATATGGTAGTGGTTCGCGCGGAGTTCACCAAAGTTTCCAGCAAGAGTAATAGGAATATTCAATGGGTTTCGAAAATATCCTTTAGGATAATCAGGCGTTGGATTTATTTGGGCCGAAAGGGTTTGCGGGAATAGAGCAAGTGCCAGTAGGATTGATCTCATCAAAAAACTAATTCTGTAATTTTATTGAACAAAACTAACCCTGATACATTTAACAATAAAAACATTTTGAAATGATAAGTTCCAAACATCTGGCAACATTCATACTGGGAGCAGCAGCAGGAGTTGCAATGACGAAATACATGAGCATGACCGACGAGGAAAAAGAAAAGATGATGAAAGATTTGAAGGAAAAGGCAAATAATTTTAAAGGAGAGGCAGAAGGAGCATTTGACAAAGCCAAAGATTACTTCGAAGAACTTCGTACAAAAGGTTCTGCGGCACTCAAAGAGCATGCTCCGGAAGTTGAGAAGATGATGAATGACCTTTTTGGAAAAAAATCATCTGAAAATAAAACTGCCTGAGATTTGTTAATGATTTTTAAGGTTCCAGAATTTCCTTGTGGTGTGAATAAATCTCACCTGGTTGTCCTTTGCACAGTGTGAGACCATGATCCAAAAATTTCACCTCCTCTCCGATTTTATATCCACTCCTGAAAAAATTATGCAGATTTTATCGATCCAAAATTTTTGGCACCGTCTTTGAATTATTGATATCGCTTCTCATTTTGACAAGCTCTTAACCATCACCATTACCAACTTATCCTATGCAGGAGTGAGTCGTTCATATTGGATGATCTCCCCTGGTTGATTGTTTCCAATTCAATATCTCAATCCCATCACCTTTTGAGTAGAATCAAAAGCCAGTAACTCTGTGGAATACCCAAAAAGCGCTATTGATTTTTGATAATGCAGTTCGGCATGGAAGCAAATACCCACATTGAGGTATGTTTTTTTAGCAACTATGGAACAGCATTTGGCGTATAAAATTTGTCTATAAGACGGTGAACAATTAAAATGACATGTTATGAAAGGGATGAAAAGAAAAATGGCTCTTACGCTGGCTCTAATGGCAGGAACAATTATTGGAACTTTTCGCGGAGGTGAAGCGAAACAGAAGTACATTTCCAGGATCAGGGATAAATATGAAGATCAGAAAATGCAGGTTAAACGATCGCCTGAAATCATACTGGACGAGTTCGAATTCTCAGCTTTTCATAATAGCTGAGTCTATATATATATTCCTTTATACAACCTCGGGCCGTGGCCAGAGGTTTTTTTATGCTTACAAATTCTTTTGTTGATTGAACCAGGTTAGCAATTGGCCTGTTATTAATTAACCCTGTATAAAAAAATTTTACCCCCCGCCCGCGGCTAACGAATCAAATCATCAAAATCCAATTAAGCCTGCTGATGCAACAGAAATTGTCCAAAGAATCGAAAAAATTTATCTCTCTCTGGAATATATAGCACAGCATGAAGCAAAATATTTCTCGAATACCAGTAAGGGTAACTTGCGAAAATCAAGGTCTGAACTGCAACGAATTCGACTATGGTTGTTTGACCATATGAATGTTGGTGATTGAAGAATTTAAGAATGCCTGGTAGGATTTTATTAATCATTTTAGATTTTCCCCTCCAACCCTTACCTTTGCACCCCGGGTCGAAATCCCGGTTTTTTTATGCGCCGAAGAGTCGGTGCTGCAGGCCCTGAAATATCTTTCATCTCTATAATTAGTAGGAGAATAATGCCCAAAGACAATTCCATCAAAACCGTTCTAATCATCGGTTCAGGACCAATTATCATCGGACAAGCATGTGAATTTGACTATTCCGGTTCCCAGGCCGCGAGAAGCCTCAGGGAAGAAGGAATAAAAGTGGTGCTCATCAATAGTAATCCCGCAACAATTATGACGGATCCTATGATGGCAGATCGCGTTTACCTGCTGCCACTTACTGTTGAAAGTATCGAGAAGATCTTGGAAGAGAATGATATCGATGCCGTACTGCCTACCATGGGCGGACAAACCGCACTCAATCTGGCTAAAGAGGCAGAAGAACTTGGAATTTGGGAAAAATTTAATGTAAGACTCATTGGAGTTGATATAAAAGCAATCGACAAAGCGGAAGACCGTGAAAAATTTCGTCAATGGATGATTGCCATGGGGATTCCGGTAGCGCCGGCGAAAACGGCAAACTCTTTTCTTGAGGGAAAGGAATTCGCCCAGGAAATTGGATTCCCACTTGTAATCCGCCCGTCATTTACGCTTGGCGGTACAGGAGGAGGATTTGTGCATAGTAAAGAATTTTTGGATGAGGCTCTCAATCGTGGACTTCAGGCATCCCCAATCCATGAAGTGCTGGTTGAAAAAGCTGTTCTCGGTTGGAAAGAGTTTGAACTTGAACTACTACGGGACGCTAATGATAATGTTGCCATTATATGTACCGTTGAGAATTTTGACCCGATGGGAATCCATACGGGCGATTCGATAACAGTAGCACCCGCAATGACACTTAGTGACACGGCTTTTCAGCTGATGCGCAATACTGCCATTAATATGATGCGCGATTTGGGAAATTTTGCAGGAGGCTGCAACGTGCAGTTTGCTCTTAATCCCGAAACAGAAGAGATCATCGCTATTGAAATTAATCCTCGCGTAAGCCGTTCTTCAGCCCTTGCATCCAAAGCAACCGGTTACCCAATTGCTAAAATTGCTGCGAAACTCGCAATCGGTTATTCTCTCGATGAACTCAAGAATCAGATTACAAAATCCACATCAGCTTATTTTGAGCCTGCGCTGGATTATGTAATAGTGAAAATTCCAAGATGGAACTTCGACAAATTCAAAGGCGCCAACGACACACTCGGCCTCCAGATGAAGTCGGTAGGTGAAGTGATGTCAATCGGAAGAAGTTTTACAGAAGCAATTCAAAAAGCCTGTCAGAGTTTGGAAAACGAAGCTGTCGGCCTGGGTTATTATGGCAAAAGCCTCATGCATTCTGAAGATATTGTAGATTATCTCAAAGTTCCAAAATGGGACCGCATCTTCAGAATTAAAGATGCACTCATGATGGGCGTGAGTGTGAAGAGCATTTGTGAAGCAACCGGCATTGATCGCTGGTTCATTTACCAGATTCAGCACATCGTTCAACTTGAAAAAGAAATCGCAAAATATAATACAGAAACATTGCCGGACGATTTATTAAGAGAGGCTAAGAGACATGGCTTTAGCGACGAGCAGATTTGCAGAATCATGAAGGATGGAACAGATGAGGATATTTATGAAAGAAGAAAAAAACTCGGCATCACCAGGGTTTACAAAATGGTAGATACCTGTAGTGCGGAATTCGAAGCAAAAACTCCTTATTTCTATTCATCTTTCGAAGAAGGTCTTTCAAACGAAAGCAAAGTCTCTCCCAATAAAAAAATAATCGTACTTGGTTCTGGTCCTAACAGGATCGGTCAGGGTATTGAATTCGACTATTGCTGCGTACACGGATTGCTCGCGGTAAAAGAATGTGGGTATGAAGCCATCATGGTAAACTGCAATCCCGAAACAGTTTCTACGGATTTTGATATTGCCGATAAGCTTTATTTCGAACCCGTATTCTGGGAACATCTCTGGGAAATTGTAGAGCATGAAAAGCCAGATGGTGTAATCGTCCAACTTGGCGGACAAACAGCACTCAAACTCGCCAAGCGCCTCAACGAAAAAGGCATTAAGATCATTGGAACTTCCTTTGATAGCATGGATATTGCCGAAGACAGAGGAAGATTCAGCGATACATTGAAAGAATTGGGAATTCCTTATCCTAAATATGGTACTGCTTACAATACGGATGATGCAATAGAAGTTGCCAAAGAAGTTGGATACCCTGTGCTGGTTAGACCCAGTTATGTGTTAGGCGGACAAAGAATGCGAATAGTATTGAATGATGCCGAACTTGAAAAGGGCGTATTGAGTTTGCTCAAACATTTGCCCGGAAACAAAATTCTTATCGATCATTTTCTTGATCGTTGCCAGGAAGCTGAAATCGATGCCATTTTTGATGGTGAGGATTTTCATGTAATGGGCGTGATGGAACATATTGAACCGGCAGGTATACATAGCGGTGATAGCAATGCCGTTTTACCAGCCTTCAATCTTACTCCAATGGAAGTAACGACAATGGAGTTTTATGCAGAGAAAATTGCAAGGTCGCTTAAAATAAAAGGACTAATTAATATTCAATTTGCCATCAAAGATGGTACAGTATACGTGATCGAAGCAAATCCAAGAGCGTCCAGAACTACACCATTCATCGCAAAAGCATACCAGATTCCTTATCTGAATATCGCAACTAAGATCATGATGGGTGCGGCTAAGCTGAAAGATTTCAAATTCGAAAAGAAATTGAAAGGATTTGCCATTAAGGAACCAGTATTTTCGTTTGACAAATTCCCGGGAGTAAATAAGGAATTAGGTCCCGAAATGAAATCAACCGGCGAAGCAATTCGCTTTATTAAAGATTTACGCGATCCTTATTTCAGGCAACTGTATAAGGAACGGAGTATGCACCTCAGTAAATAATTTCCTGAAAACTATTTCATTGTTGCCGCACCGCTACTGTCGCCCGGTGCAGGGGAAGGCTTACCATACGTGATCTCCCTTAAATGATAGGAATATCCCACAGGATTCTTTGCTTTTATGCGAAGTATAAACATGTAATCATACTTATTGTCGGGAATTTCTTTTACATGCGGATGTGCAACCTGAAGAGCATCCAGCATTTTCAATACAGTGTTCGAATGCCCCACTATCAATGTGTTTTTTTCTGATTGAACAATCCTTACCAAGTTTTGTAGGAGACTGTCATTTCTATAATATTTGATCGGAACATTGATCTTATCACTCAGTGGTTTTGCTGTTTCTATGGTACGATTAAGTTCAGTTGAATAAATCTGGGCAATATGTTTGCCCTGAAGCATATTAGCCAAATCATTTGCCCTGGCAACTCCCAATTCCGACAAGTGCGGATTATCCGCGGGATCTTTGCCCTTTTCGGCATGTCGCACAATGTAAATTTTGGAGGAAGTACATGCAATGCAAAATATAAAGAAAGTAAGAATGGATACTACCCTTAGCATTTTATGATTATTTCCAGGATGTAGAATGTTCGCCCTTCAATTTCTCATCTTCCTGAATGCCTCAACAAATTTAATTCGTTATAAAACATAAAAACATGAGGAATGTTCATTAATCACAAAAATGGCAATATTGTGAAAATCTTGTTCAACCGGAGTTTAAATCCCTATTAATCAAAGAAAATTCCTTCAGGTCTGAAGGCAAAAAACTGTTCTTGATATTTTGATTTTGAATTCCTTTCAAAATCAATTCGAAAAAAGTCGATAGGCCTTAAAAATTTCACTTTTCTTCTACTTTCCTCCAAAAATCGAATTGCGAATTAAAATGCTCCTCCTTTTGAAAGCTTACTGATTTTTGTGCATGTCTAATCCTATTGCTCCCCTGTGGAAACATGCGCCATTTATACGGCTCTTACTACCACTAATTGCAGGAATAATTTGTAATCATTTGTTTGAAATCTCCAGAACCTGCATTCTAACTCTATTCCTGATCCATCTAGTTCTGCTTTTTTATTTAGGTTTTACGGGAATCTGGATTCAATTCAAATTTCATTGGCTCAAAGGATTATTGCTTTCTTCTTTGCTGTTTGATTTGGGAATTCTGCTCATCAATGAAAATGAAATCAGGAATAATCCTTTGTGGTTTATGAAATGGTACCAAAGCAAAGACATCATAGTAGCTGTCCTCGATGAATATCCTGGTGAAAAGCAAAATTCCTGGAAAATAATAGTAGAGCCCCGTTTGATTCTTTCAAATTCCAAAGCACAAATCGTTACGGGTAAGATTATCGTTTACCTTGAAAGAGATGATCATGTCTCAAATTGCCTTTTACCCGGTGCAACAATTTTTTTCAAAAAATCGCCTCAGGAACTCCGCAATACAGGAAACCCGGGAGCATTTGACTACAAACAATATTGCAATTTCCAGGGTATTACCCATCAGGTCTACCTGCGAAATGGTGAATTTCTATTGAGTAAAGCAAAGCAGAAATTCAGTTTTTATGGCTGGTGCCAAAGTTCGAGATTCAGAATTCTTGAGGTCCTTCAAAAATATATTCCCCGCGAAAAAGAAAAAGCTGTAGCTGAGGCACTCTTGTTGGGGTACAGAGACGAACTGGATAAAGATCTCGTTCAGGCATATGCGAATACAGGCGTAGTGCATATAATTGCCATTTCTGGAATGCATCTCGCCCTCATTTATGGATTACTCTTGATTGTATTTAGGCCACTATTCAGAATTATCTCAACGAGATGGATTGGCTCTTTTCTCATTGTTTTAATACTTTGGATTTTTAGTTTTTTGGCTGGCGGAGGTGCGTCAATAATAAGAAGCGCAGTGATGTTCACTTTTATTATCCTTGCAGATTTGTTCTCCAAAAAAAATAGAACATTTAACAGCATTGCCGGATCAGCATTTCTATTACTTTGTTCCAATCCATATTTTCTCTGGGATGCCGGCTTCCTCCTTTCTTATGGAGCTGTATTGAGCATCGTAATTTTTTATTCATCAGTATACAGATTAATAACAATCCGGAATAAAATTATTGATGCAATCTGGAAATTGAATGCCGTTACGATCTCTGCGCAAATCCTCACATTTCCTCTTGGAATTTATCTTTTTCATCAGTTTCCAAATTATTTCCTTCTCGCCAATATTCTTACAATTCCACTTTCAAGTTTTATTATTTATGGCGAAATCATACTCTATGTTTTTTCATTTTTCCCCACTCTAAATCATTTAATTGGCAAACTCGTTCAATTCATGATTTGGCTAATGAATACTTATGTTGAATGGGTCAATCACCTGCCTTTAGCAGTCAGTACCGGGCTTCAGAATTCTCTACCTCAAACAATTCTTATTTACTGTGTGATATTTAGCTTATCAATCTGTTTAAGGAAAAGGAGCGTAAAACTCTTTATTCTTTCAATTCTCTTTCTGATTTTATTCGTCTCCCTCCGAACCATAGAAATTCGCACTTCACAGTTGCAGATGAAAATTGTAGTTTATAATATACCCAAACGATTTTGTGTGGATTTAATCGCGGGTAACCGAAGTGAGATGATTTTAGATTCATCATCCATAAAAAGCAATTCACTAAACCCCGTTATTATTTCTTCAGGAATGGTTTACAGAACTGCTCCAGACACAAATCATTTGGCATTTAACCAGGGATCTTTCTATTATTTCCTTGGAAAAAAGCTATTAATAGTAGGAAAGAATTTTAAATACAAAAGACCTGACCAGCCTATAAGGGTAGATCTGGTTATACTTATGGGAACACCAAAGGTTTCAATGAAAGAACTAAGTCAGGATTTTAATTGCCCTCTCTTCGTGGCCAGTCCTGCTTCACCTGCGTGGAAAATATCACAATGGAAAAATGAGTGCGATAGTTTACTTTTGCGCTTCCATTCGGTACCCGATGAGGGTGCTTTTATTCTAGAGTTTTGAATCAACACCAAACTGCTTTTGCAGTTGGTTGATTTCTAAATGGCGCTTTAATTATGCAAAAAAAAATCAGGTCAGCACTTATTTCCGTTTTCTATAAAGACGGGCTGGATAACATTGTCAAAAAACTTCACGATTTGGGTGTAATTATTTATTCCACGGGTGGAACACAAAAATTTATTGAATCACTGGATGTCCCCTGTGTCCCGGTTGAGTCGCTTACATCTTACCCATCAATTTTAGGAGGCAGGGTCAAAACCCTGCATCCTTCTGTGTTCGGAGGAATCCTTGGCAGACGGGATAATGACACAGATGTGAAAGAAATGGAGCAATATAAAATTCCCGAAATCGACCTGGTAATTGTTGACCTCTACCCCTTTGAAGAAACTGTTGCCAGCACAAGTGATGATAAGGCCATTATCGAAAAAATTGACGTGGGTGGTCCATCCATGATTCGCGGTGCCGCAAAAAATCACAATCATGTTGTAGTAATCGCCTCAAAAAATGAATATCCTGTATTGGAAAAATGGCTTGAGGAGCAGGGAGGAGAGACGAGCCTGGAACAACGTCGCCAGTTGGCAGCTCGCGCATTTGATGTATGCTCAGGTTATGATATTGCCATTTCCAATTATTTTAATAATACTTCATTCCCTAATCCATTTTCACAATCAGGTAGCGTGCTTCGCTATGGAGAAAACCCCCACCAAAAAGGAGTATTCTATGGAAATTTGGACGATACTTTTGAAAAGCTGCATGGAAAAGAATTGTCGTATAACAACCTGGTTGATGCAGACGCTGCGGTTCAGCTGATTAGAGAATTTGAACCAAAAAATAACGAAACAATTTTCGCGATTATAAAACACACGAATGTTTGTGGAATCGCTGCAAGAAAGACTTTGAAAGAAGCCTGGGACACAGCACTTGCTGCAGATCCCGAAAGTGCTTTTGGCGGAGTACTTGTTTGCAATGGAAAAGTAGACAAAGCTACCGCAGAAGCCATCAATGAAATATTTTTTGAAGTGCTGATTGCACCATCTTATGATACGGCTGCGCTGGAAATACTAAAAACAAAAAAGAACAGAATACTTCTGATACTAAAACCAGTTTCTAAAAAATCTACAACTCAACAAATGTCTAAGAGCCTTCTCAATGGATTATTGGTTCAGGATGAGGACAAAGGCAATTTTACCGAGTGGAAAGAAGTTGGAGGAAGAAATACATCAGAGTTAGAAAAGCAGGACCTTGAATTTGCAAATATTGTTTGCAAACACCTTAAATCAAATGCAATTGCTCTCGTAAAAAACAAGCAATTGATTGGGAAAGGATGCGGGCAAACCAGCAGAATTGACGCACTTCGCCAGGCACTCGAAAAAGCTCGTCAGTTTAATTTTGATATGAAAGGAGCTTCACTAGCTTCAGATGCTTTCTTTCCGTTTAATGATTGTGTGAAACTTGGACATGAAGCAGGAATTTCTGCCTTTATCGAACCAGGTGGCTCCATTAGAGATAAAGATTCTATTGAATACTGCGTTGAAAATAAGCTGGCACTCGTGATGACGGGAATGAGACATTTCAGACATTAAGATGAACGCAATATCGCCTGGGATTTAGTTGAAGGATGAAGAATTACATATATGATTTGTACGATCGCTTGAGATCTTCCCTCAGTCCCTCTTATTTGAGATCGAAAAGCGATCATTCAAAAGCAATCATTGCGCTCTGCATCATTTGCTTTTTTTGGGGAACTACCTGGCTGGGAGCCAAGATAGGAGTCAGGTATATGCCGGCTCTCCAGTTAGCAGGTACGAGACAGCTCGTTGCAGGGAGCATTTTTCTGATTTACTTTTTCTCCAAAGGCTATAAGCTTCCTACAAGGAGTCAGTTTTTTCAGTTTTTCTGGATGAGTTTCCTGATGTTTGGGATCAGCAATGGATTCAATACCTGGTCCGTAAAATTTATCCCAAGCGGACTCGGTGCCGTTCTCGGTGCACTTTCTCCAATATGGATCGCAATCTTTAGCACTTTCTTTTTTAAAGATACCAGGCTAAATGTAATGACCGTAACAGGCTTGATCCTGGGTCTTGGAGGAGTTTGTTTGATTTTTTACGATTACCTTGGCGAAATACTTCGCCCCTCATTTTATCCGGGAATTATTTTAGCAGGTGCAGCCAGCATGACCTGGGCAATGGGTACTATTTATACGGTTAGGCATTCCCGTAATGTAGATCCCTATTATAGTATGGGATGGCAAATGTTTATCAGCGGAATCGTTTTACTGATAGTATCTTATTTCGTAGGGCAATTCAAACCATTTACCCAGGTAGACATTCGGGCGTGGTATTCATTGGCATACCTGGTACTAATTGGATCTGTATTTACCAATGCTTCTTTTATTTATGCATTGAAAAGGTTACCTGCCACCCAGGTTTCAATTTACGCCTATGTGAATCCCATTGTTGCGGTCGCTATTGGAGCATTGCTTAACCATGAAAAAATTACCACACTCATTTGTTTGGGAACTATTGTTGCAATAGGAGGAATCTATCTTGTAAATACCGGATTCAAGAAGGTTGAAACAACTGATGAGAAAAATCAAATAGAGAAAATGAATGCTGAAAAAAATTAGAAATCCCAGTAGAGAACTTCCTGCAGGAATAACTCATACACTTCTTTCCATCCTTCATACTGCTTGTCGCTTCCAAAAAAGGTGTTGTGCCAAATAGTAATCATTGTACCATTTACCTTTTTGATAGCCTCATGGTATGACCTAATTTCATCGAAGGCCTGCAAAGGAGTTAACTTCTGCTCAAAAAAAGAATTGGCATCCATGAAACAAAACGGATAAACCCTCAGAGAAGTTCGTTCTTCTTTTTGCAGATCGTACCAAAAGAATGGAGACGCAATTGAAGCCCTGAATCCATTTATATCTCCATATCCCATTGAGAATTCTTTTTCAATTCCATTTTGCACGAGGAGTCGATAGGTTTGGGGAAGTTCAAATCGAATATAATGCTGACGACTGCAGGTAATTCTTTTATTGATGAGATACTCCATCAATCCAATTTCTTCTTTAAGCAATTCTTCGTTGTCTCCACTTTGCCATGAAGGATGAATCCCTACCTGGTAACCCATTGCATGATACCTAATCAACTCCTGCATTTCTTCCCGCTCGGGATCAATATTCTTATCATAGCCCTGGGGATCTTTTGCTACCAGGAAAAAATAGTATGGTCGCAGATTGTATTTTAGGTGCAGGGCATAAAGCCACTCGTAAACATTGAATGGATCTTCCTTCTTGCCGCTCAGTACATCGAGTCTCTCCTTCATTGCTCCCAGCTGACCTTTGAAAAGTGAGCGAACCAGACCGCCTGCATTTCTCACAAAACCCTTATTGAGATAAGAAAAAGCAATATCAATATCATAGGTGGGAATGAAATTGAATTTTCTTGGTCTGAATAAAATAGTTGGGAATTTTCTTCTCAGAATTTTTTGCAAATGGACTACCCAGATGTTTATGAGGGGAGTTGTAAGAAATTCTTCTTTGAATGCCAGGCTGCTCCTCGAAGAGTACCTGCCATATTCATCTTTTTCATGAGGCAAATATTCTTCGTACCGACTTATCAGGTAAAAAGAAGCCCCAAAAATATCGAAGGGAAAATCTCCTTTGTCGCACTGAAAAAATATCTTGAAATTTTCGAACTCACCACAGCGAATATTTTGTTCCCTGATTTGCTTTTCAAATAAAATTTCAGCGGGCGTGATCCATAGTTCATCTTCCGATACCGGCTGATCTGAGTAATTGATCTTAGGGCCTTCGAAAAATCTAAATTCTTCAGGGTTGTTGGTAAATGATACATCTATCCTGGCCATTTCCGTGAGCAGGGTATTAGCTATGTATTGCAACCGCGGACTATATCGAGAGGAATACAATAGGATCATGAGGGGATATCCAAATCAATTGCAAAATATAAAAGTCAATTCAAATGATACTAAGAAATACCCTACGTATTTTTTCAGAAAAAACAGTAATTCTATCAACCATTTCTTTCCTTCCAAAGCTCATTGAAGGTCTTTGCCGGAAAATTTAACTGGCTTCTGTGCTTTGACCATCCTTTAAACATTTTACTAATCATCCAGTTTTTCATTTTACCTGTTCCCAGGTTCATGAAATTGCGGTGTAAGGATGCCTGCTTCCAAACCTTCCAGGCAGTTTTTTCCGAAAAAGAACTATTTCCTGCTTCCACAGATTCGTACCTGTTTTCGAGAAGCAATTCATGTAGATTTATCTTAACCGCACATACTTCCGTACAGTTTCCGCATAATGATGATGCATAACTTAGATGCTTCCATTCATTCAGGTCCTTCAAATGGGGCGTAATTACGCTTCCAATCGGGCCACTATAAGTGGTAGCATAGCTATGACCACCAATATTTTTATAAACAGGACAAGCATTAAGGCAGGCACCACATCGAATGCAATATAGTGCCTCCCTGGTTTTTGCATTTGCAAGGAGGTTTGTTCGGCCGTTGTCCAGCAGTATAACATACATTTCGGTCGGTCCATCTGTTTCGCCAGGCTGGCGGGGGCCCGACATAATTGTATTATAGGAAGTGATCCTTTGCCCCGTGCCATAAGTTGCAAGCAGGGGCCACATTAAACCCAAATCAGTAATAGAAGGAATTATTTTTTCTATGCCCACAATGGCGATATGTGTCGGGGGCCACGCTGCGCTTAACCTTGCATTACCTTCATTTTCGCTAACAGCAATTCCGCCAATATCGCTTACCAGGAAATTTGCACCGGTAATTCCTATCTCTGCATTTACATATTTCTCTCTCAAAATTCGTCTGGCCACCTGCGTTAGTTCTTCGGCACTTAATTTTGGATCGGTACCTAATTTTTCAGCAAATAACTTCGCAACATCTTCCTTACTCTTATGCATGGCTGGAGTTACGATATGATAAGGAGGCTCGTTATCTAATTGCTGTATATATTCTCCAAGGTCAGTCTCCACACTTTCAATCCCATTTTTTTCAAGAGCATCATTCAGGTGAATTTCTTCCGTGACCATACTTTTGCTTTTCACGATGGTCCGGCAATTTTTTTCCCTGCAGATTTCCAATATTTCTCTGATAGCTTCTTCAGCGGTCTCAGCCCAAATTACTTTTCCTCCCCTTCTTGTGAAATGTGATTCAAATTCTTCCAGGCGCTGATCAAGTGTTTCAATGGCTCTCCATTTAAGGTTCTTCGCTCTTTCTCTTGCCAAATGAATATCAGAAAACTGTTGCTTGCCAACCGCAACAACCGAATTGTATTTACCAATATTGAAATTGATCTTGCGACGATGTTCAAGGTCATTCGCCTTAACTGTACTTTTCGCAATAAATGAAGAAGCTGAATCAGACATTCATCAGAATTTTGAATCCTTAATGTTCAGGATTTCTGTTTCTCATAATATTGTTCTGCAATTTGTTCCAGTACCGTATAAAAATCTTCCCCGTATTTTCTAATCAGGGCTTCTTTTAGAAATACATAGGCAGGAACTTTCAATTTTGCTCCAAGACTACAGCCAGGTTTGCATAAACTTGGCCTGGGTTCGTAATTCACCATCTCATAAGTCTTTGTTTCTTTCACTTTAATAGGGAACAAATGACAGCTGATCGGTTTTTTAAAATCTACTTTCCCATCCAGATAAGCCTGTTCTATCCCACATTTAATAATTCCTTTCTCATCTCTAAAACCATAAGCGCACATTTCCCCTCCAATTGTAGGAGTTACCCAGCCAAACGAGGAATCGTAATGGTACAAACCTTTCTTTTTGATAACTTCTTTGCCTTCTGTTGTGAGATATGGTTCTACTTTTTCATAAATCTCCACGAGCTTATCCATTTCTTCATCAGTTAGGGGGGCTCCAGCATCTCCATCTTCACAGCACCCACCTTTACATTTTATCAGATCACACACAAATTGCCCCTGAACTACTTCATCACTTATCAAAACATTATCAATTGCTATCACTGGAAATATTTTTGCAAAAATCCTATTAAATAAAGAATTCGTAAAATTATATTCAACGACCTGATTTGGGATCTTTCCACTGCAATGTGTTCACAAGGTGTTTAATGTCTTCATTCAAAAATTGGATGACCGGGCTCAGACTGTCTTCATTTGGAGCAGCATTGAAGTATAAAGATCCACGTAAGAAATGGTGTGAGGTATCGGTTACGTAGAATTGAGTGGCTGTGGCCGCGTTTCCACCAATAAAAAAGAAAACACCGGAGGCGCCGGAAGGAGTCTGAAAGATGGAATCCTGGATGGATTTTGCCTTAATGGAATGCTTATTAGCCATTACATAGGCTTCGTTACGAAGATTCTCAAAAGTATTCAGACCTAAAGAATCTTTATACCCGTTTCCTGACTTAACCTTATAAACTGATTTGCCTCCAATGGATTTATAGCTCAAATATATTCTGGCGTTAAACATCGGCACATCCACATTTATTGAATATGGATTGTCTGCATCCAAATCCGTCATTGTACTATCTCTGTTTATGAAACTATAAGTTGGATATTCAAATTTGTAAGGATAGCCAATCTGGTCAAATACCTGGTACTGATGGCTGGCTGGAAAATCAATTTTAAAATAGGCCTTGGGTTTCGGTGTGTATTCGCTATTACAGGAGGCAATTGAAAATAAGATTCCAAAAATGGCTAGTACGAAAATTAAAAATCCATGCTTCTTAATGTGGCTTGATACCATGATATTCTCTTGAAAATTTATCTATGCGATCGTGGGTGGTTTAATCGTAACCTTTACTTTCCTGATTCTGTTCTTTTCAATTTCGAGCACAACAAAATCAAAATCTCCGATGGTTATAAGCTGATTAACGTGAGGAATTTCACCAGCAAGCTCTAAAACAAGTCCGGCAATAGATTCACTATCTCCCCGCACCCTGTCGAAAGTATCCGGTTCAAGACCCATCAGTTTGCAGGCATCTTTGATCATCATTCTCCCTTCGAAAATGAAATTATGTTCATCCAATTTCTTGTTGGCACTTTCTTCATCATCAAATTCATCACGTATATCACCAATAATTTCTTCCATAATATCTTCCAGGGTAACAATGCCCTCAGTTCCACCGAATTCATCTACCACAACTGCAAAATGAATTCCCTTTCTTTGAAACTCTCTTAATAAATCTTCAATTAATTTTTGCTCATGTATAAAATAAGGGGTCCTGATGAGGTGGTGCCAGTCGAAATCATCTCTTTCATTCAAATATGGAAGGACATCCTTAGTATGAATAATTCCAAGTACATCATCCAAACTGCCCTTATAAACCGGCAGTCGCGAATAATGTAGATCTTCGATTTGTTTTTTGAGGCTTCTGAAATTTGAATTGTAGTCAATGGAACTTACATCAAGACGTGTGCGCATTATTTGCTTCACGGTAATGTGTCCAAACTTACCTATTCCACGCAAAATGTCTTTTTCTTCTTCAGTTGTAGTTTCATCGGTGTTCATTTTGATTGCCTGCTCGATATCTTCCGGCCTGTAAATGCTATGCCTGTTCCCCCCAAGACCTCTTTCAATTCTGTCGTAGTAATTCACAAACCAGTTACTGAGTCGGAGAAATATTGCACTCAAAACTTCTACCAGTAACGATGAAGAGTAAGCGAAGCGAATATTATTTTGCGTTGCCCAAACTTTGGGTAATACTTCAGCAAACATTACCAGTAAAAAAATTACTGTAACGAGCTTAATTAGAAAATTGACCCAGGCATTTGGGTGTATAAGAAATTCATCAAGCAATACATTGGCGACTATAATGGTTCCGATATTTACAAATGCATTCGTTATTTGGAGTGTTGCCAGTAATTGTTTGGGGCGCTCCAGCAGGGAAACAATCCTTCTGGCAGACGGATGCTGTTTTGTTTTTAGCATGTTGATGTCGCGATAGGTTAAAGAGAAAAAAGCGACTTCTGCACCCGAAACAAAAAAAGATATCAGCAATAGAAAAAGCAGCAAGATGATGAAAATCGTAATGCTCTGGGGATTGATAGCGAGGATTACAGGCTTAAAGAAAGCAGTTAAATGAAGGTTGCAAAAATGGTAATCCAAGGCATTTTATTTTGGTGAATAATATCGCTCTACGCATAAAGGCAGGTCAACCGGCCTGCCTGACTAATATCGCAACAAAAATAAGTATTCAGAAAAAATAATCAGAATGGTAAATTTTCCGAAGTATCGCCAATGGGTGGTGGAACATCATCTCCTGAAAATCCTTCGGTCCCATGTTCATTTCCATGCATTCCATGGGATCCATCAGTTCTTTTATCAAGCATGATCAGGTTATCACCAACAACTTCTGTGGCAAATTTTCTATTGCCTTCTTTGTCTTCCCAACTTCTCGTTCTTAATCTACCTTCAATATATACAAGGCTGCCTTTGTGAAGATATTTTTGTGCCAGTTCAGCCAGACCCCTCCATAGAACTACGGTGTGCCATTCAGTCTGACTAATTAACTTCCCTGCTCTGTCTTTAAAAGTCTCTGTAGTTGCCAGGGGAAATTTCGCCACCGCAATATTGCCTTCTAAGAATTGTACATCTGGGTCCTTTCCTAAGTTTCCTATTAACATTACTCTGTTTACGCCGCGCATAACTTAATGTTTGAGTTCCTACAATTGGTCTTCGTCGATTGGTCTCCGTCGATTAATCCTGACTTAAATTTACATTTTTTTCCAGCAAAAAGCTAATCAATAATTTGGGGAAAGGGAAGCGCTTTAACTGGTCAAATTTAACAAGTTCAAAATCTTTCAAACCCGCTATAGGCTTGTCTATTGTCAATTCAATGAATCTAACAAAGAGGTCCTGATGCGTGAGTTTTTGTTTATATGTACCGGAGATATTCACCATTTTACTTTGCTTACGGGATACGATAGATGACAACTCATTTTTCAGCTGTTCATCACACATTTCTGATTTTGACTCTACGAGAAAAAATTCATAAAGGTTTTGCCAGATGTCTTTTTCTGTTCTTTTTTTTATGTAAAGACCATCGCCGCACCTTATTAAATAATAATTGAGCCACCTTGTTTTTTTTGAAATCGAATTAGTTTTTATCGGCAATTCGGCGACTTTGTTTTTACGGTAAGCGCTACATTTTAATTTAAATGGACATTCTTTACATAGCGGAGAAACCGGCTTACACACAGTAGCCCCAAAGTCCATTATTGCCTGATTATAAGCTGCAGGATTTTGGGAATCCAACAGTTCTTCTGAAAGCGCAACAAAAAATTTTCTTCCTTCATTGGAATTAATAGGTTTTTCTATGCCAAAAAACCTTGAAATAACGCGAAATACATTTCCGTCTACAACCGCATGCGGAAGATTAAATGCAAATGATGCAATTGCAGCTGCGGTATAAGGACCGATTCCCTTGAGTTCTAAAATTTCCTGATAAGTTTCTGGAAATTTATCCTGGTAATTATTATGAAGAATTCTGGCACTTGCTATCAGATTTCTGCAGCGGGAATAGTAACCGAGGCCTTCCCATAATTTGAAAATTTCTTCTTCTGGAGCGGAGGCAAGTGCTTTTATGTTTGGAAATTTTTTGATGAATCTTTCATAATATGTCCAACCCTGCTCCACCCGGGTCTGTTGAAGAATGATTTCACTTATCCAGATTTTATATGGATCTTTTTCTCCCTTCCAGGGCATTTGACGGCGGTTATGGATTTGGTTCCATTCCAGTAGAGCGAGGGTAAAGAAGGATTTTCTGCCCTGTAAAGACCTGTCTTTCAGGTTACTGTCTGGCTCAGATGTTTGGGTCAAATACAATTTTCTGATTATAAATGCGTTCAGTATTTATAGGATGAATGTAAGCAAGAAATTGATTTTCTATAACATACAAATGAAACCCTTGAAATTTTTTAGTGTAATTGCTTGCATGAACCCCTGAATTTGTTTTATTTTATCATTGAAATTCACTTACTTAAACGATAAAAAATGAGAAAAGCTGATTTAATCAATAACATCTCTGAAAAAACGGGCATACCCAAAGTAGATGTTTTGGTTACTTTGGAAACCATGTTCAAAGAAGTTAAGGAAAGCCTATCCAACGGCGAGAATATTTACATCCGCGGTTTTGGAAGTTTTATTACTAAAAAGAGAGCTGCCAAAATCGGACGTAATATTAAGAAAAACACCGCTGTACACATTCCTGAACATTACATTCCTGCATTTAAGCCCGCTAAAGAGTTTGTACAGGAGGTTAAAAAACTTAAGACAGCCAAGCCGGTAGATGAGAATTTTGAGGATGACTCCGAAGATAGCCTTTAACTTTGCATCCAAATTTAATGGATGTTGAAAAAGCAACAGTTATTTGTTGTAGCAGGCGGAATTGCATTATTACTGGGTCTCTTTATATTCGGGCGTACAAAACCCGATCCTAAGAAATTAGCTCAACCCACACAAACAGCCAGGGAGGAGCAATTAGACTCCCGTTCCATTCTCGAAACTGCTAAATCTCGCTTATCTCCTGATCAACAGGCCAGAATCACCGTTCTGGAAAACTCGATCGTGAGGGGCGACGTCGTGTCCCAAAAAATTAAAGTATACCAGCAATTAGCGGATTTTTGGAAAGACTCTGCCAGGGTCTTTGAGCCTTTTGCATATTATTTTGGAGAGAAGGCCAAATTGGAAAATTCTGAAAAAAACCTCACCTTTGCTGCCCATTTATATTTAAGGCAGCTGAAAACTGTTGATCAGCAATCACTGCAGGTATGGATGGCTAACCAGGCTAAAGAGCTATTTGAAAAGGCTTTAATTCTGAATCCACTCAACGACTCCTCTAAAGTTGGTCTGGGAAGTTGCTTCATATTCGGTGCATCCGGAGCAGCCAGTCCCATGGAAGGTATTCAAAAGATACTTGAGGTAGCGACTCGCGACAGCACCAACATGTATGCACAATTCATGTTGGGTTACGGAGGCATAATGACCGGGCAGTACGACAAGGCAATTAACCGACTGGACCGCGTAGTAAAAGCTGAACCCGATAACAGCGAAGCAGTTTTTCTTTTGGCTGAAGCTTATGAAAGACACGGAGATTCTAAACAGGCAGCGCACTGGTATGAAATAGGAAAGAAATTCGTGAATAACGCTGATGCATTAAAAGAAATAGACGAAAGAATAAAATCATTAAAATAAAATTTATCTAACAAAAAACTATTAGGTTTATGCCTTGTGGAAAAAAGAGAAAACGTCACAAAATTGCTACGCATAAGCGCAAAAAGCGCCTCAGAAAAAACCGTCATAAGAAGAAGAACAAATAGCCTTCCTCCTTATCCTTCTTTTCATTGCAGTTAATCTGGCATTGAATTCCGGTTTGTGTTGAAGCTGATAGTAGCTTGTCTGTTCAGGCTTGTAGTACTAAATCGTATTTCAGACAATCTTCGTTCAGCCTCTGGTTGGTAAATGGTGTGTTAGTTCACAAAATGGACTTAGCTTGAACAAAGAATTGATCATTAATGCAGCCCCGCTCGGCGTGGAAATCGCCCTGCTTGAAGATAAAAAACTGGTAGAGCTACATCACGAAAAAGCTGATGCTAGCTTCGCGGTTGGGGATTTGTACCTGGGAAAAGTTAAAAAACTCATTCCCGGGCTCAATGCTGCATTCGTAGACGTAGGATTTGAAAAAGACGCTTTTCTTCACTACACAGACTTAAGCCCTTATGCCCGTTCCCTGCTGAAATTTACTCAGCAGGCTATGAACGACAAAAACGCGACTGGGTTCGACTTTTCAAAATTTGAAATTGAACCGGAGATCGTAAAGACGGGTAAAATAAATGAGGTACTGGGACAAAAACCCAATATCCTCGTTCAGATTTTGAAAGAACCTATTGCTGCAAAAGGACCTCGTTTAAGTTGCGAAATTTCTTTACCCGGAAGATTTGTTGTACTCACTCCCTTCAACGATATCATTGCAGTTTCAAGAAAAATTCATTCTGCCGACGAAAGAAAAAGACTCCAAAAAATAGTTGAAGCTATTAAGCACAAAAATTTTGGTGTAATAGTTCGTACTGCGGCTGAAGGAAAAAATACAGCAGAACTTCACGAAGATCTCATGATGCTTGTTGCAAGTTGGAAAAGCATTCAGGATAATTTAAAAGGAGCTGCAGCACCCTGCAAAATCCTGAGTGAACAAACCAAAACTACAAGCATGCTTCGCGATCTTCTCAATGAAGATTTCAACCGCATCGTAGTAAACGACAAGAATATTTACAACGATACCCGCAGTTATATTCAGAAAATTGCTCCTGAGAAAACAGATATTGTTTCATTTTACCACAACGGAGCTCCCATTTTTGATCAGTATGGTATTACCAAACAGGTAAAAGCAGCATTCGGTAAAACAGTTAACCTTCCCAGCGGGGCATATCTTATAATTGAACATACCGAAGCACTCCATGTGATCGACGTAAACAGTGGCTATAAGAGTGTAAGCAATAATCAGGAATTAAATGCCCTTGAAACTAACCTGGAAGCAGCAGCTGAAATTTCAAGGCAATTAAGGCTCAGAGATCTGGGTGGAATTATTGTAGTGGATTTTATTGATATGAAACTGCCCGACAATAAGCGAAAGCTTATTGAAGCAATGGAAGAGTTCATGCGTCCCGACAGAGCCAAACATGCCGTACTTCCAATTTCAAAGTTCGGACTCATGCAAATTACGCGGCAGCGTATGAAGCCCGAAGTGAATATAAATACCCAGGAAGTTTGTCCAACCTGCAATGGCACCGGAAAGATTTCATCTACATTAATTCTGGAAGATGAGATTGAAAAGAACCTTAGTTATCTCGTAATGCAAAAACACAAGGGACTTACAATTACTGTGCATCCCATAATTCACTCCTTCCTCACTAAAGGATTTTTCTCCATAATCAGAAAATGGCGCTGGAAATACAAGCAGAAAATTCGCATAAAGGCGAATAATAATTACCACCTCACAGAATTCCATTTCTTCGATAAGAACGAAGAGGAAATTAAATTGTAATTTTTCTAATTTACTGAAGTGAATTGTAGTATTCCACGAGTTTGTTTAATTCCTCGAATTTTTTAAAATTTATATTTGCTGATTTAGCAAATTCCTCCAGCTTTTGTCTGTTATCAGGAAAAAGATTTAAGATAAAAGACTTATCTCTTTTCAATTTTTTCATTTCTCCATTGATGTAGAAATAATAATTCTCAA
>PSRI01000192.1 GCA_003175935.1 Bacteroidota bacterium | reverse complement strand
TGGCAACTGAATCAGGAGACTTCACTAATTGTTCATATCCTGCTCCGGTAGAAGGGATTTTAATTCCCCTTGCATCACAAAGTTTCTTAAATTCTTCCGATGATAATTTTCCTCCACCACCCTCAATTTCTTTGAAGCCCAACATCTTAATGGTGTCGAGAGTTTTTGCCGGATCAACAGGAAAACTTTTTCGAAACGTGTATGCCTGAACGCCTAAAGGAGCATCATAAAGAGGTTTAGTTTTTTGCGCACTTAGTGTTTCAACAGAAAGTATTGATATAATCGAAAAGATAAGGACTGGAATATTCTTTTTCATAATTGATCATCGTGAATTTAAGCAAAAGAAATCATCATGGAAATAGATCCCAAATAAAATATCTGTCATAACTTAATAGCACTTATCATTTTAAAATCTTTATATGAAAAAAATATCCAGGCGTCAATTTATCGGAAGAACAGCTGCGGGTATGGGCGCTGCAATCGCATTTTCCCAATTACCCGCTCAAATACTAATGCAGGAGGCTGCCAGCTTCAATGATATACCTATTGGATTTCAAACATGGTCTGTTAAAGAAATGTTGGCTAAGGATTTCTCCGGAACATTGAAAATGATGGCTGGAATGGGCTACAAAATTATGGAGATGTGTTCTCCCGCAGGTTACGCTACAAATGGCTTTGGTCCACTTGTAGATATAAAGCCCGCGGACATGAAAAAAATGATTGAAGATGCAGGATTAAAATGCCCGAGCTGTCATTTCGGATTTGGCGAGCTTACCGACCATCTCGATGAAAGGATTGAATGGTCAAAACAAATGGGATTGACCCAGATGGTTTGTTCCAGTTTCTGGCTGCCTGATGCCAAAGCATTAAAAGAGTATTTAGATGATGCAGATAAATTGAATAAAGCGGCAGAGAAAATTAATAAAGCAGGAATGGCAACCGGATTTCATAATCATGAAATGGAATTCAAGATGCTCGACGGACAATTAATTTATGACGCCCTTTTGAAACAATTAGATCCCAAACTGGTGAAAATGCAATTTCAAACTGAAGTGATAAATCTGGGTTATAAAGCATCAACATATTTTAAGCAATATCCCGGTAGATTTATTTCTTCGCATTTGTCGGATTGGACTGCAGATAAGAAGGAAGTACCAATTGGACAAGGTGTGATTGACTGGAAAGAATTTTTTGCCGCAGCAAAAACCGGCGGAGTGAAAAATTTCTTTGTAGAAATGAGCCTGGATAAGTTTAAGGATAGCGCTGCATATATTAAAAGCATTTAGAAAAAGTTCAAACATCAATTAAAATTTGATGCTCAAATAGTTTCCCCGAATATGGTGGGCGATTTTGCTCACCATATTTTTTTAATCTACCCAATCGCCCATGGACTTACTGTGGACAATAACCGAAAATGGTTGCTCCGAATACAAATTAGAATCGGCCGTTAGGAAGAAGGAGTATCCCTGAGCATTTCATCTTTATAATTTTACACCTCGAAAAAAGAACTGAAGATGAAATCTAAAGAAACCCAAGGAAGGTTATGGGGCAGGGCTCCGCAAGATTGGACAAAGCTTATCGAACCCGCATTTATTCCACTGTACAGAGCTGCATTGCAAAAACTTAACATCAATTCCAACACTGTTTTATTGGACGCGGGTTGTGGATCAGGTTTGTTCCTGAGCATGACGCCACTCGACAAAACAAATGTATATGGAATAGATGCAACTCCGGAACTCATGCAGCTTGCAAAAAAAAGAAATCCTGAAGGAACATTTTTAATCGAAGACCTGGAAGACATTCCTTATGGCGATGAATACTTTGATATTGTTACCGGCTTTAACTCATTTCAATTTACAGGTAACAGACTTTCTGCCCTGAACCAGGCAAAACGCGTCACAAAAAAGGGAGGCTACATTGCGATTGCAATTTGGGATGAGCCAAGGTTTAGTGATGCGAGCACCGTATTTGCATCATTGGCTTCTCTATTGCCTGCTCCTGCTGCTGGCGCTCCAGGGCCTTATGCACTCAGTGCAGACGGAGCTTTGGAAAATATGGCAAGTCAGGCAGGATTATATCTGCATCACAAAGAAAAAATCAATTGTCCGTTTTTATTTACAAGCAAGGATGAGTTGTATCGTGCATTTCTCTGCACAGGACCAGCAGTTAAAACAATAGAGTCCATCGGGGAAGAGAAAACCAGGCAGGTAATCCTGAGGAACTCGGAGCCATACAGAATCGCTGACGAAATTTATTTCATGAATAATCAATTTAAATTCTTCCTTTTTCAAAAGTAGGAGACTTTAAATTTTTATATAGATAGCTGAAGGAGAGGAAATGTTTTAAGATGATTATGTGAAACGGTTAGGGCCAGTCGCCTTTGACGATTGGCCCTTTTTTTTGGCCCGCCCTGGAAAGAAGATTGAACCCCTTAAAAATAATTTATGGCATTAAAAGAACAACATTTTTTAAGCAATCTCACACCACTTCGCGGAATAGCGGCATTATTGGTTGTAACATTTCATTTTGTTTGCGTCTTTGAGCATTTCATTGATCCCAAATCAAGTATGTTTTTCGCTAAATGTTATTTAATGGTGGATCTGTTTTTCATTATGAGTGGCTTCATTATTTATCATGTATATGGTGGAATTTTCAAACAGAGTATTAATAAATCCGACTGGCTAAAATATATGCGCGCGAGGATAGCCAGAATCTATCCATTACATATTATCACACTTTTTGTTTGCGTGATTTTATTTCAGTTTTCTCCGGTTTTTATCCCCGGAGTTGATGATCCCAAAGGGATTCCGGTAAATATTTTTATGCTGCAGTCGTTTGGCGTGTTACCCATATTCACATTTAATGTACCTGCATGGAGTGTTAGCGCAGAATTTTTTGCATACCTGCTCTTCCCTATCATAGCGCTTGGCATTCAAAAAAGAAAATTGTTATTTATTCCAATGATTCTGCTGTTGATTACCTGTACTTATTACATTTTGGCATTTAAGTTAAGTCATGCCCATGATGCAATAGTAATTCCTAACCTTGATATAACTTACGATTACGGATATCTGCGGGGAGCAGCAGGATTTTTTTTAGGAGTATTATTTTATCAGTTTTATCAAAATAAGTATTTGTATTTCTTAAGAAAGGATTTTGTTGTTATTGCTTTGATCTTGCTAACATGTTGGGCTTTGCATGCCAATTGGGTTGATTTAATACTTATTCCATTGTTCGCCTTCCTGATTTTATCTCTCGCATACAATAGTGGCAAGATCAAAAATCAGTTCAATAAGAAATGGATGCAATGGCTGGGAGATGTCTCATTCTCTGTTTATATGATTCATGTGCCACTCATGTTTTTGATGACAGACATGCTGCCCTATGTTGGAATTACATATACCAGACTTGGTTCAGTACACCTTCCACGTTGGGAGGCCGGACTATGGTGCGCCTCATTTCTGGGAGTAACCTTGTTTATATCAGGGTATTCTTACAAATTCATTGAAAAGCCCATGAGGAAATTGATAAACGAAAAAATGAATCCTGTTTCATTAAGAAATTTAAGGACGGTTAAGGACAACTAGAACCCAGAGGCTTTAACACTTTGTCACTTGCCTCTGAATCAAAACGGCCCCTGTAGGGCCGTTTTTAGTTAGTGCCAATAAGTTGGCGAATCAATATAAAATCTATACTTAATCCCTTAAGATTTTTTCTTCCAGCACGCGCTTATGAACGTGACCGAATACTGCGCATATCCCTATGCAAAGGGCGCTTTTTAAGATACTTTCCTGTATTCTTGGATTGTTAAAGTAGCTCTCATAAATTTCTCTGCAGATTATGTCATTTAATAACAGCATATCCATATAGGCATCCTTCTCTTCCTTAGATGCAGATTCATCCCGGATCCTGTTGTAAAGTTGATATATGCCTGAATAAGGTTCGGGCATATCAATAATATCTTGCGAATTCTCAATCATATTATTTATTTTTTAGAAAATAAAAATCATTTTTAAGTATTTCAGTTAGCTTCCCTGACAAATCATCAATGGCTTTTTGAAGAGCCAAATCTTTCGATTCCAGATCTTTTAGTTGTAACTTTATTTGCAACAAATCTTTTTTGGTTTCATCCAATTTTTCCCAGATGTATTCTTTAATTTTATGTGTTGTGACGAAAAAAGTTCCAACCATTCCTCCTACGAATGAAACTATATAGGCCATATCCTTTATATCAACCCCTTCCATTGCAAAACCATTCCTTTGATTCAAAAAAATTCCGTTCTTGTCATTTGAAATACGAAACTATTACAATTGAATTGTCGTACTCGGTATTTATCCGTTTATTTCCGCTTATTTCCGTTTATTTCCGGTTATTGAAGCATAAAAAAATAACGGCCCTTAGTGGACCGTTTTTTATCATGTTTTGGTAGGCAGGTTTATTTGGAATTTCCTTCAATCGTGATTTTCTTCTTCCCGTAATCGAAACTGTTGGACTCTTCAACAGAAATTTTATCCTCATTAAATGACACTGTGAAGTAAGCAGTATGCGGACTCTCTACATACCTAAGAATTAATTGCAGTGTGTTTGCATCTTTCCAGCTATACGACCCCGTTATTTTTGCCGGGAAAAGCATGCTGCGGTTTTCGAGTGCTCCGGCAGTAAGTGAGGGTCCTGGCATGGACGTTTCTGCAGCCAGCCATTTTCCGGAGGCAAATTTGATAGGATAGGCTCCTTTGTCCGTTTTAAAATTTACTGTACAAATTCCATTAGAAAAATTAAAAGACATGGTTTGCAGGTGAAGCGCGTTCGATCCCAAATTGTAAATTTTGCCCGAATTTTTTTGCCCAACCCCATCAGTTTTCTCAGCAACAGGGAGTGCGAGCGATTTCAATTTATCCTGCAAATTTTTTAAAGCAGTTTTGTCTTCAGGCAATGAGCCATTCTGAAATGCTGGCAGAATATACTGCCACACGAGATTAATTTCTTCCTGCATGCTGGGTGTTTCCGCTGTAATGGCAATCACTGCATCCTGGTCGGGCATCACAATCATAAACTGTCCAAACGCACCGTCACCGCGATATGCATTATTTCTGCATCTCCACATCTGGTAACCATATCCCTGTAACCAGTCGCTGGAATCCTTTTTTGATTGTGGTGCAGAAGGATCCTGCATAATATGTGCCGTGCTTGCATCTGCTACCCAGCTCTCAGGCAAAATTTGTTTGCCATTCCATTTCCCTTTTTGCAAAAACAACTGGGCGAATTTGGCCATATCTTCAGTCTTCACTCTCAATCCCCACCCTCCTGTATTTATTCCCTGCAAATCTGTCTCCCAATCAGCACCTTTAATTCCCAATGGATCAAACAATCTTGGTTTCAAATAATCAACCACTTTTTGTTTGGTAACTTTTTGAACTATTGCCGAAAGCATATAGGTACCAAGAGAATTGTAAAGAAATCTTGTTCCCGGTTCGTATTTAATCGGCACCCTTAAAAATCCTTTTATCCAATTTGTATCAAGTCCGGCCACTACTCCCGACGGGTCTGGTTCCATTCCATCAGACATAATTAAAACATCCTTCACAGTGAGTTCTGATAAAAACTGACTAACCGAATCTGGTTTTTCTTTTGGAAAAAATGAAATCACTTTATCATCGAGAGACAATTTTTTTTCCTGTATGGCAAATCCCACGGCAGTTGCTGTAAAACTTTTACTGCAGGAATAAAGAGTATGCTTGAGATCGGTGCGATAAGGATTCCACCAGCCTTCTGCAATAACTTTTCCATGTCGAACAATCATGATGCTATGAAATTCGGTTCTTCCTAACGCGGCTGCGTCAAGAAAATCCACAATACTTTTTGACGAAACTCCCTGGGCTTCAGGACTACTTCGTGGAAGCTTGACCGATACTTGCGAGAATACGGATAATTGTATCAGTAAAAGAAATGCAAATGAGGAAATTTTGGATTTGAGCAGATTCATGTTGATTCAGATTAATGAGCAGATTGTAATTATTAAAGCTAATTAATTTACTGAATCAATGAAATTCTTATCCGCTCTTACTATTTAGCTTTTGCAATGAGGGCTTTGTACCTCTCATCTGTACGAATGGAATTAAGGTCAGGATCCTGCTCAATAAATGATTTGGGTCCATAACCCATTTCCATGGCCTTTTGCAAGGCTACAATAGCGTGCTCCTTATCTCCAAATTTTGCATAAGCGCAAGCCAGATTATAATAATTATGAGCATTGGGTTTGTTTTCCAAAGACATCTCATAATATTTTGCCGCTTCTTTATCCCTTCCCAGTGTAAGCAGGGAAAATCCAAGGTCCCCATAATAATTCTGATTCATTTTTCCCGTGGCTTTTGCCTGTTCAATAAACTTTTCGGCTTCAGCGTCATTATTCTCTCCATATGAAATGGCCGCCAGTGAAACCATTGCTCCAACGTTATTTGGATCCAGCTTCAAAATTTTTTGATATACTGGTTTAGCATCATTGCTTTTGCCATTTTGTTTTAATGATTCGGCATACATAATTAGTACTCTTGTATTATCCGGATATCTATCAACAAGTAATTTGAGTGAATCAATCGCCTGCGCGGGATACATTCTCAAAAGTCCCAATGAATTTCTCATAGTTGAATTTGGAAAAGATGGCTGGGGAACAGGATCCAATTCGTCCTTCCAAAATGAAACTGTTTCTTTCACAATTTTTCTGGCATTATCATTATCCGAAAATGCATCAAATGCATGGGGCATGCCGGTTCCCATCTTTACGGTCCATGGTGCGTTATTTTTCAAAACTTCATTCCATAATCCGGTATAACCACCCCTGACGGCATCGCCTTCTGATATTACAAAAAGTACTGGTAAATCTTTTCGAAACGGTCCTTCCGGTACACTTCCATAATATAGAACTGCTGCTTTAATTCCTTTGTAAACTTTTTCACTCATCAAATAAACTGAAGCCTGGGAAACATTTGAAGACGCGGCATATACGCCAAGCTTGTTTGTATCAATATGAAATTGCGATCCATCTTTGTCAAGAAAATTAAATAGCCCTGAAATGGATTCCTGAATTCTTTGTCCATCCGCTTCCATCGAAATACCCACATAACCTTTAGCCGCCATTAGTTGGGGCCAGGTAGTATAAATGCCCCATGATTTTACCCTGGGTGCACCTTCATTTTCCCCGATTGCATTCAGAAAAATGATCGCAGGTCGCTTTTCATTTACTTTCAAACCCGGAGGAGAATAAAGGTCAATTTTCAATTCACCTTTGTCGTCTTTCAAATAAGTGACATCTTTTTTAATCACCACATTTTTCATCGAAGGATCATCCAATACCAAACCAAACGACAATGGATCTAATGGTTCGGTTTTGCCTGTGCCCTGACTTTTCCCATAGAAAGAAAAAAACATTAAAGCGAGAATTGTCACGAACCGCATCTTAACTAAAAACTTTTTCATAATTCTATGTATAAACTGGTTAATAAATTTTTATCGAAGCATTAATTTCTTAATCTCTTCTCCGCGTTGCCCATAAGGCCTTTCTCAGCATCAGTAAGATTTGATTTTTTATCAAGCATTTCTTTAGTGATTGCAGCGTACTTCCTTGCGTTTTCATTATCTCCTGATCTTTCATATCCTTCGCACAGGCTGTCATATAAATTAGGATCGTCGGGATGCAAGATGATATTCAGCTTAAAAACTCCGATTGCCTCTTTATACCTGGTGCGATCCAGATACTGATAACCCAGCCGGTTTAGCTGAAACCACACCATGACATCAGTGGAAGAATCATCTTTGAGTCGGGATAATGTGAGATGAGTTGCTGAATCAATTCCAAGCCGGCTTACTATTAATTCAAATTCTTCCCGTGTAGGAGCAGGTATTTTCGCAGCATAATTTGAGATTTCCCACAGAGATGAAGGGTATTTTTCTGATTTGAATTTTTCAGCGAGGAATTTTTGTCCTTCTATTTGTCCTTTTAATTGAGCGTCAAAAAAATTCAGAAGATAATTTGTTGCTATTTCAAATGACTTCTCAATATTGCTGGCAGCTTCTCCCCGATTCTTAAGAAACAAACTCGATACATATCCTTCTGTAGCGAAATCCCAGTGATGAAGTTTAGGCTGATTGAGTATAAGTCTGTAACGGTTTGAAAATTTGCATTTTGTTTCAAAATCATCCAGGTATTTTTCCTGCCGCGAAAGATCATGACTGAATATGTGCAGGAAAGGAATTTTTAATTTGGAAGGCTTATAAAAATTTGATGCTGATATGCCCTGGTAAAGACCCTCCATATAAATACCACTTTCAATATCCGCGAGAGCCTGAACTCTTAAATCATACATGGCAAAAAGTACCTGCGTGAATCCGGATCCACTGAATCCAAATGTTCCCAATTGATTCGAAACATTTTCATGTTTCTGCAGCCATTCAATGGCGAATTGCAAATTTGGAATCTCAACAAGTGCCGCATCCGCAAAACCATTAATGTTTTCATGGTTGATCATTGCAACCACATAACCCTGACTTGCCAATACTTCATTTACAATTGTGGTAGACAATGGCCGGAGCATTCCAACGAGTAAAGGGAACTTTTTCCTTGCTGCATCGGCATTCAATTGTGCGAGCATTTTAGTTTGGAGAAGGTCTATCCAATCGGCATCCTGTGTTTTGCCAAACCAATTTTCAATGGATCTTCTTTTGCCTGAAATGAGGGAGTATTTCTGGACAGTATCAAGCGGCTCTGTGGAAGATTTCAAATTCTCCTGGTAACAGTAATCAGAAAAAAGTACGTTCCTGGTACCACTACCCGAAATACATGGATACCAGACATGAATAGTGATTTTTTCGCTTCTGTCGCCCTGATTTTTTTCACCCAAATAATTGAATTCAGGTTTAGAAATCCGGGATTCATCAGTCAGAGTGATAATTTTATACCCCACCGCATATTTACCAACCGGAAGGCTTTCATAAATCTTGCCTTTTTGAGCGGAAGTCAAAAGGGACGGGCTTAATAAACAGGCAGCTATGAATAATCTGAATCTCATGAAAAAATTTCTTTCAAAATTATTCTTCATGATGAGCCCGTCCTACCGATCCGATAAGATCGGAATCATATCCGCTGTTTCCGGAGTTCTACATTTTCTTGCTGAGACCTGAATTGAGTTGGAGTGAGTCCTGTGAATCTCTTGAAAACCTCATTGAAAGTAGAAAGAGAATTAAAACCTGCTTCGTATGCGAGGGAAGCTATTTTATATGACTTGTGATTTTGATCGTTTAAGAGAGCCTTTGTTTCTTCTACCCGATAGCCATTGACAAAATCATTAAAAGATTTGCCCAATTTTTCATTTATCGCCTGCGACAAATGATGCCTGCTGCATGGAATTGACAACGCAAGTGAATCAATAGTCAAATCAGGATCAAGAAATAATTTTTCCTTTTGCATTTTGATTTCGACGGAGGCTATTATTTTTTCAAGTTGATTATTATCTAATCCTGAATTGGAATATTTCTTTATAATTGATTTTGAGCTCAAAGGTGAAACAAAAGGCTGCATGGAAAACGACGCTCCTCCAATAATAACCTGGAACAACCCGGGCTGACTCCACGTTCTGTAACTGATCCAATACACGAATACCGTAAGCAACACAAACCCAAATCGCAAATTTTGGAGGTTGGGATATTTAATAAACATGAGGTAGATAATTACAGAAATCGAAACGCATACCAAAAACGAACTTATCAAAAACTGTTGCAGCCATTTCATTCTTTCTTCGTAAAGAGTTTTGAATTGAGGGAAAAACACGCTTTTATTTTTTCTGAGAAGAATAAATGCAGAAGCATGGTAAATTCCCAGGCTCACCAGTTCAAGAAACATGACCGATTGCCGATTTATAAAGAAAGGGAAAATGTATTGCGAGCCTCTGTGGTTATGGAATAAAACAATTTCCAGTCCCATAAAAAAAGGAACAAAATGGAGCCAATCCCATTTCCACTGAAATTTAATAGCAGCGCATTGTCTGAAAAACAACCATATTATGGGCCCGTACAGGAATGGAAAATAGTATGAAAGCATATACACGGGACGCATAGTTTCCATTAGCCAGATCTTACTGGCCAGTTTGAAAACAATTTGTGCGATTAATACGATTAGGTACGAGGCGAGAAAAGGATATACAGGAATGGACCTTCTTTTTCCCGATAAGAGGACTACCAGGAATATGCCCTGAATCACTCCCAATGCGAGGATCAGAATATTTAATTGAAGCGGGGTCACAATAAAAGTTCAGCAAAATTGAGCGCAGATGAAAATGATAATGGATAGACGGCCCAAAGAAATGCCCTGAGGCTTGAGGGTACCTGCGGCACTAAGAAATCGGACTAACTCTGTTTACTTTCTAAAAATTCCTTTATATTCAATCTCCCTGTTTCTTCAATATTTCACTTCTCAAAAATTATACAATGAAGCCCGTAAAATCATTTGCAGCTCTATTGGTTTTTTGTCTTTCTATGCAACTTGTCAAGGCACAGCCTCCAAAATTTAGCTTTAATAAGTTTGGGAATGATAAAGGCGATACCCTTAATTATCGTTTGCTGTTCCCCGATGCCAACAATGGACGAAAATATCCGCTTGTTGTTTTTTTACACGGCTCAGGTGAGCGTGGCAGTGATAATGATGCCCAATTAAAGTGGGGTGTAATGAATTTTGCGACTGACGAAAACATGTCCGAACACCCTGCTATCGTGATCGCTCCCCAGTGTCCTGAAAAAATTACCTGGTCGAATTTTTCAAGAACGAAAGTCACTTCGGAAACGAGATTGCTGCCTGATCCAACGAAACCAATGGAATTATTAATCGGACTTATCAAACAACTTTGCAAAACGATGCCCGTCGATACAAACAGAATATACATTACCGGATTATCCATGGGTGGTTTTGGAACCTACGATGCGATTGAGAGATATCCGAATTTATTTGCTGCAGCCGTTCCCGTTTGCGGGGGTGGAGATCCATCAAGGGCCGCATCTATAGCGCAAATTCCCATTTGGATTTATCATGGAGCAGAGGATCCTGCAGTTGCCCCAGGTTACGCCCTGGACATGCTGGAAGCTCTCACTAAAGCAGGTGCACATCCCGGGTTTACCCAGTATCCTGAAGTAGGCCATTTTTCCTGGATCGGGGCTTACAGTGATCCAAAAATGATTCAATGGCTATTCAAGCAACATAAATAAAAAAAGTGCCTCATTATGGGGCACTTTTTTTATTAGAATTTTTTATTCTTATCGACCATTCGACTTCAACACGGTAATTTCTTTCTTGAAGTCATCGTCATAAGTCTTCTTTACAATATAGTGCCATTGTTTCTCGGGCACATCCACAAAAAAAACTTCCCCTAACTTATGCTTTTGAACCGCAGTTTGAAATTCAGCTGGTAACATTTCCGGTCCGAAGAACCAACCTGTATCACCGTGAGTGGTATTGCCGTCCATGGTGTATTGATCCGAGAGTTTGTCCCACGCAACTCCTTCTGAAATTTTCTTCATAATGATGTTCTTCAGGCTATCCACTTCAGAATTCGATAATGCACCTCCATCAAGAAATATATAACTCGACCTGAATTGAACCGATTCTTTCGCATCTATAACCTTGTAAGTAACATATCCAACAGCAAAAACATCACCTTTATTCTGTTTCAACAATCTCTTATCAATAAGCGAGCTGTCTTTTCTGTTGTCGAGATGCAGGATCGCAGGTTTTAAATTGGCATTGGCATCCACATATTTTTGCGCATCTGCAACGGTATTGATTTTTTCAAATTGTTCCCTAACTGTGGCCTGTGCGAAAACAGAAGAAGCAATGAAAAGAAATAAAACGAAAAAACTAATTTTCATATTGAAATATTTTGTTCCAAAAAAGATAGATGATTAATAACCAGGATTTACACAGGACTGTCTATGAAGATAAGATATTTTTCAAAGTTTACAGGTAGTCCCGAACGGGAGGCAGGATAAAGTGTAACACTTTCACAGAATTTTATAATTACATAATACGAATACGGGACATAGAGGTGTTGGGTCAAATGCAAATTCTGATTATCTTTTAATCTTAATCGACCAAAATGCCTGAAGAAGAAAAAATTAAGCCTGACGACCAAATTGTTCCGACGGTCCGGAGCGAGGATTCCACTGTGGATTCGCCACCTCCTGATTTACCTGCTGATATGGCTTCCCTTGATGCATCTCAAACAACCCAATCACACAAAATGGAAATACATCACCCCCACATACCGCATCATCCTAAACCCTGGAAAGAATATGTCCTTGAAGGTTTGATGATCTTCGTTGCCGTTACCCTGGGCTTTTTTGCCGAACAATTACGGGAGCGGGTAGTCGAAAATCACCGTGAAAAAGAATACATGCAGTCCCTGCTCAATGATTTTAGAATTGACACATTTACCCTCCAAAGGACTATCGATGAAAAAAAATGGATCATAGCCAAATACGACAGTGCCCAGCGAATTCTTGAATCCAATAACATAAATAATAACACGGCTTTTATTTATTATGCGGAGAGATATATCACCCTCAACGATATATTCACTTCGCAGGACGTGAGCTACCAGGAACTAAGGAGTTCGGGTAATTTCAGGTATATGAAGAACATCGCACTCTATCGAAAAATTGCAGACTATTACAATCTGTATTCGAGATATCAGTCAGCCGATGGAACCTTCGGAAGAACTGGAAAAAATGAAATCGTAGAGTTGGAATCGAAATTATTTTATGGTCCTGATCTTGCCAAACTCAACAATGATGCTCCGGGAAACTTCTACGAGCTTGCGAAAAGGCCAACTGACAATAATTTTCAACCAATCAAAGCTGATAAAGAACTACTGAATGAACTCTATATAAAATTTACCGACGCGAAACAAAGAAGCAATAGTCATACTTTGCTTATGGCCCTTAAAGAAAAAGCTATCGATATTATGAAAGAACTGAAAGAGGAATACCACCTGGATGAAAATCCCTAAACTTCCTGACTATTAAATCCACATTAACCCGATTTATCGTCTGAATATATTCGATAAATTTTCAATACATTTAGGTACTGTAAAAGATAAATCTGAAATTATGTTTGACGACATCTTAAAAGCGGTAAAGGATCATTTTGCAGAAAATCCTGAAATAGCAAATGCTATTCCCGCTGAGCATCACGATGCAGTGCACAATGAAATTGCAACTCAGATTAGCAACGGACTTTCGGCGCAATCCGCCAGTGCAGGAGGCATGGGTGGAATCCTCGAAAAATTAGAAAGTGAAATCACTTCAGGAAATCCGATTGTGAATGGGATCGGTGGTGGTTTAGTAGGCAGTCTTGCCAGCAAATTCGGATTAGGTTCCGCAGCTGCCGGCGCCCTCGCTGCTTCACTTCCGGCTTTATTACAAAAATTTGCGCCAAAGCCTGCAGCTCCTACCCAGTAGCATCTTTGGTTTTAGTAAACAGATCCAGACAACAATAGGTATCGGGATTGGGAAGAATGGATGTTGATTTTTTCCAAAGAGGATTTCTTTGGTTCACCCATAACAAAGATTGATGAAGACGATCCTGATTTTCGTTTCTTCAGCCGATGGAAAAGTTACCAAATGGGGCGATTCCCAAGTGAAACTGTGGTCAAGCCACCAGGATCAGGATTATTATAAGAAAGTCTGGAGTGAATCCCGCTTGATTGTAATGGGAAGCAACACATTTTTAGCCGATCCGCAAAAGCCATCACCGGAACACCAGCTCGTGATTATGACCAGGGAGCCTGAAAAATATAATCACTTACAAACACCCGGACAAATTGAATTTACAAACGAAACTCCAGCACAATTAGTTGAAAGATTTGAAAAGCAAAGGCAGGAATTAATGTTGGTAGTTGGAGGCCCCCATGTTGCTACTTCATTTCTCAAGGCAAAATTGATCAACGAGCTATGGCTTACTGTTGAACCCAAAATTTTTGGGGAAGGTGATAATTTTGCTGAAGGTGAAAAGTTGGATATAAAACTAAAATTGATCAGCTTCAATAAAGTAAACGAAGAAGGTACGCTGATCAACAAATATGAAGTAATAAAAGATTGAAAAATTAACTCAATCGTGCAATTAATTTTTATCCGAAAAGTCATCCTCAAATCAATACTGTTCTTTTTTGCAACGACCAGCCTTCCGGGTCAGACAAATTTTTCAAAACAAATTGCCAAAGGCGTTTATTTTTATTTTGGTGATGAGGTTCAAAGAAAGCCGGCAAATTGTGTTTGGATCATTTTCAAAGATTATGTACTTGTCATTGACGCGAATTATCCCTGGGGTGCAAAAGAAATAATAACAGAGATTAAAAAAACAACCGACAGGCCCATTCGCTTTGTTTTCAACACCCATTACCATCATGACCATAGTTTTGGTAACTGCGTTTTTGCAGATTCCAGGGCAACGATCATCTCTACGGAAGAAACTGCAAGAGAAATGAAAACAGTTGGACAAAAAGAATGGGATCAACGATCAGGATACAGCGGTGGAAATATGGAAGGTTATAAAAGAGAATTCCCATCATTGGTATTTGAAAATAAAATGGTTTTTGATGATGGCGAACAAAGGGTTGAATTAATAAAAATGGGGCCCGCACATACAGGTGGTGATGGTGTGGCCTGGCTGCCAAAAGAAAAAATTTTAATTACAGGCGATTTGTTTGTCAATGGAAATCCCTGGGGAAATAATGTTGGCGATCCGGATGTAAACTATGAGGGATGGTTTAAAGTGCTGGATACACTTGCTGGTTGGGACCCTCTTATTGTTGTACCGGGTCACGGAAATCCTGGCAATACTGAAAACCTAACAGAACAACGCTTATACCTCTCCGATATGTACGAGCAGGTTCATAAAGGAATTAAAGCAGGTAAATCAAAAGAAGAACTTGTAAAAGAAATAGATTTAAGTAAGCATCCTGTCTACGGCTCCAATAAAACTTCCATTGAGCGCTCGATCCGCCAAATGTATAACATCCTCCATAAATAGCGTTCTCTCGCGCCTTTGCGGAACTTAGCGCCTTTGCGCGAAACCCGTAGAAAGAGAAGAATCACCATTCACTTGATAATTTTAACCGCTAGGAGTATTTACCATTTTATCGCCAGGTTTTCTTGTTTATTTGCGTTCCCCGTTTGCCGAAAGCCCTGGATTTCCCAAGCAGTGAAAAAATTTTTACCCCTGATTGTTTTAGCTTTTTTGGCAGGCAATACGTTTTCGCAATGGACAAGAATTGATAAGCTTCCATCTTCCGCAGTTTATACAATTTACAAGAAAGATTCCACGCTGTTTGCAGGTGGAGATGATATTGTTTATATCAGCAAAGACAATGGTAAGAACTGGGATTCAACTTCAAAAATACCCGGCTTAAAGCCTGTTGACGGACTCATTGTTTACAAACACGAATTATATGTTTCGTCATTTGGTTATGGAGCATATAAGAGCTCAAATATGGGACAGTCATGGGTCAATATTGAAAATAATATTCTTCCTTATATCTCTCAGTTTAAAGAATGGCGTGGTAACCTTTATGCCTCAACACTGGGGGATGGCATGTCGCTTTTGGATTCGGTTACTCATGACCGTTGGATTAATTTTAACAATGGGCTTTCTGATTTAAGTCTGAATGTTTATTGTCTCAATGGAAACGAACGTGCATTAATAGCGGGGACCTTAAGAAATGGAATATTTGATAGGTACGCAGGTAATTCAGCAGGTTGGGATGAAGATTATATTGTTGGAAGGGTTTTTCCCACGGAAGGATTTTATGAAATCGCAACAGGGCACGACAGTTTGTTTATGGCCGGCTTTAAAAACTTTTATATGAGTACTGATGACGGCCAAAGCTGGAAAACCATTGGTTCGCCGCTCAATTCGGGTACTTCCACGATCATCGATGCAAATGAAGCTTTGATAGTGGGAAGGAACACAGTAACTGACGACAATAACACTATTTATTATTATCTCCGTAAGGATTCGCTGGACAAACCCATGGTACCATTCAGCGAAGTGGATCATGTATTTACTTACAGAATGATTCTCTCTGCAAACAAAATGTGGGCAGCAACCTCAAATGGACTTTTCTATATGGGCCTTGAAGGTTTGCCTGGAATTTCTGAAAGCGTTGACAATAATAATTCTGACAGCAATGCCGATTCAACAGCATCTTCAAGAGCAGCTGTTGTAGTTGGAAATATTTATCCGAATCCGGCTGCGAATTTTTGCCAATTGAGTGTTGTATTTCCCAAACCTGCAGAGCTTACAGCTTCCATTTATGATCAAAATGGCAAAAGGATACATGTTGTCTATGCGCATCAGAAATTTAACAGGGGCAGGTTCGATCTCTCATTTATGATGCTCAATTACAGTAGTGGTCCGTATTTCCTCAATTTAAGCGTCGACAGTCAGGTCTTCGTTCGTAAAATCATTCATATCAATAGATAAAATCCGATAGTTTTCGCGGAAAGACCCAAAGATTCGCAGGGCGCAATTTATGGACGGTGGAAAATATTTATTTTGTAATATTTTCCCAAATTGTATATTTGTCTTTTTTTTTATGGAAAATATTTTTATCAGAATATTTTCCGATAAACAATGAAGCAGGAAATCATAAGAAAATGCCTTGAAGAGTTCAAAGCGAAAGGAATCAGAAAGATGACCGTAAAAGAAATTGTGGCGCCCCTTGGAATCTCAACCAAAACAGTATATAAATATTTTGAGAATAAAGAAGATTTATTGGAAGCTTGTTTGACCCTTCATTATGGGCAACTCCAGGATGATTTATTGAAAGTTCTCAAAGAGAAAAAGAGTCCCGTTTACAAAATATTCAAGATTTGGATCGGGGCCGCTCAGCAGGATTTTGGAACGACACATTTGTTTTATGAGGACCTCAATTACTATTATCCGGAATTGCAAGACAAAATCCTGAAACATAATGAAAAAAAATTCGGAGAGCCCATAACAAAAGTCGTTCAGGAAGGATTTTCAAAAGGATATTTCAGGAAGGAGTTGAACCCAAATCTTGTAATGGAAGCCTGTTCTTCCATTTACGCCATGCTTACCCGAACACCCACTTTCAAAAAATACAAATTACATCCTTACCAGATAGCCGAAAATACAGTAGGTGTTTTTCTTCGAGGAATTTGCACCACAAAAGGATTGCGTGAATTGGAGACTTATGGATCTGAATTAAAATTCAATTAAACCACAAAGGAAAATGAAAAAATTATTTGCCCTCGGCATTTGTGTCTTTGTATTTGGAGGAATAAAAAGTCAGACAAACCCCACACTGAACTTATTGCCCGTACCCGCACAAGTTTCAATTCAAAATGGCAATTATGAATTAGGGGCTGATTTAAAAATTTCTGTTTCCGGAGTTAATAACGATACAATTCTGTTAGGCGCTATAAACAGGATATATCAAACACTAAACCGCAGAACTGGATTATATTTTAACACGCAATATATCACTGGCAGTACAAAACCTGATTCCGCTGCAATAAGTATCAGGATTCATAATAAAGCCGTTGCTAACACTAATATTGATGAAAGCTATACGCTAAGCATCTCTAAGACACAAATTTCGCTCGAAGCAGAAAATACCCAGGGTGCATTGCATGGATTGCAAACCATTCTTCAGCTTGTTTACAATGAAAATGGAAAATATTATTTGCCTCTTATAACAATTAAAGATTCACCACGATTCAAATGGCGGGGTTTAATGATTGATGTAGCCCGCCATTTTATTCCCATTGCAGCAATCGAGAGAAATATCGACGCAATGGCAGCAGTAAAATTAAATGTCCTCCATCTGCATTTGGCAGACGATGAAGGATTCAGAATCGAATCAAAATTATTTCCTCAGTTGACTGGCAAAGGCTCAAACAATGAATTTTTTACACAGTCTCAAATAAAAGAAATTGTTTCCTATGCGAAATCCCGTGGCATCATGGTGGTGCCCGAATTTGATATGCCGGGACATACAACAAGCTGGTTCGCGGGTTACCCCGAACTGGCTGCTGCTCCTGGTCCTTACACACCCGGACCAAGATTCAAAGGTTTGACCAGCGTAAAGAATGTCGGTGATGCGATGAAATTGGTTGCCACTTATCCAACTGCGGCTATGGACCCATCCAAAGAATCTACTTATGCATTTCTTGACAAGTTCTTTGGGGAAATGGCGACTTTGTTTCCTTCCGGATATGTTCATATTGGTTGTGATGAAAATAATGGTGTTGCGTGGATGCAGAATCCTACTATCGTTGCCTTCATGAAGAAATATAACATGAAGGACCAACATGAGTTGCAATCTTATTTTGCAAACAAAGTTCAAAAGCTTCTTGCAAAACATGGCAAGCATACAATCGGTTGGGAAGAAATAACAAAAGGTGGCACAGTTTCGAAAGATGTTGTTGTTCAGGTTTGGCAGGATGCATCATTTTTAAAGAAAGCGATTTCAAGTGGAAATAGGGTGCTAATATCGAAAGGATTCTATCTCGATTTGTTCATGCCCGCTTCCGTTCATTACAACAATGAATTAATTCCAGCTACAATTCCTGATTCAATAAGTTCAAACATAGTGGGTGGTGAAGCGGCACTTTGGGCTGAAGCTGTTGATCAAACCAATATCGATACACGTGCGTGGCCACGCGCAGCCGCAATTGCGGAAAGACTTTGGAGTCCGGGTATTTATACGGATGCCGATGATATGTACCGAAGGCTGTTTGTAATCAATAAGCAGCTGGATGAATCAGGACTGAATCATATTATTTCTTATGAAAGAAGTGTTCGCAGACTTGCAGAAGGAATGGATCCTGAACCAGTAAAAACTTTAACAGATGTGCTAACCACGGTGAAGGGTTACAGAAAAATGTTTGGTAAAATGGGAAAGCCTGAAGGTTACACTTTTCAAACAGCGCCGATGATTGCTGTATCTGATATCATTCCTGTTGATAGTGAAAAGAAAAGAAACTTTAGAAATCAGGTAGTAAAAGTTTTGCACCAGAATGATTCCACCACAGTTTCGGCCCTAAGAGATCAATTAATTGCATGGAGAGACAATGACGCGAAACTTCAAAATTATTTCAATCAATCTCAATTGCTATCGCTGGTGAAACAACATTCAACAAATCTTCATGATGCAGCAGTAATCGGGTTAGAAGCGCTGGATAAATTGAAAAGTTCTGGCGACTCTTTCGCGGCATGGCAAACAGCAAGCGTGAATAAGCTGAAAGAGTTCAAGAAGCCGTATGCTGAAACAGAACTCGATATCATTGGAGAAATTGAGTCCCTGGTAAAACATGACCTGGTACCAGAACTGAAGACGTATCCAATATTTTAATTTCGAAAGGTTTCTCGCCAGGACGCAAATCACGCCTTTGGCGTGACGCAAAGCCGCAGGTCCCGATGTATATCAGTGGCACTATCTTTTTTTAATTTCAGGATCCAGATAAAATGGTTTGCGGGGATTGGTTTTCATATTCTCGTCAATTCTTTCGGCGAGCCACTGAAAGTATTCACCCAAAAATGGATCAGGAGCTTTCACACGAATATCTTCAAAAACCGACCGGTATTTTTCCCAGCTGGTAGTAACGAAAGAGCCGAGTGTTTTATCTACCAAATCAAGATTGATTAGTTTTTCTGCAACCAGTAAACCAAGTGATTCCATTTCCTGTGCGAACTGAAGAAATAGTTTCTGTTCTTCCAAAGGCAATTTATACAGGTCCTCTCTTGTGGAGGGAAGATTATGCGAATTAATAAACTGCATGAGCTCAGCAAATTCTCGAGTTTGAAAATCGCGAAGTGTCTCCAGTGTAAATCGTTCACGCCGATCTCTCGCCGCCGCTTTTGTTTGCACTATACCAAATATCAACGCTACTATCAGGGATAATGCTAATGATATATTTGCTATGTTAGTAATTACTTCGCTTGACATACCCTTATGTTGAAGGTTGAATGTTGAAGGTTGTTTATTGTTTGTGGTTTGTGGTTTATTGACTGCGGTTTAATTTAAGTTCACTTGCAATTATTTAAAGAATCAACTAAATATTTCATCTTTAATATCCCCTTGCAAATGCAGGTCAATTCCTGTTATTTTTTGCCTGTCAAATAAATTGAAAATTGTTGTCGGATAAACTTCCAAAAGAATAGTTTTTTCTTCCCTTATTTCAGCAATATGGTCAATATACTTTGCACTTTCCTTTAATATGCAAACTCCTATTTGTCGCTTCAATTTTTTTACAAATCTGCGAATAATTAACGGTCTCAACTTTCTCGCTCCTCACAAAATTCATCCAATAAACAAATACGAGAATTAATAAGCTTACAAGTGAAAATATTAATGTGAAATTCCTATTTCTCGTGAATTTAGAACGAAATAATCCAAAATCAGTCTAGGTTCTAGGTACTTGGTACTTTTCATCTTCTTGCGCCTTTGCGATCCGCCGGAAGGCGGACTTGGCGTCTTGGCGTGAGGCCTCTCGAAAATTCATTTTGTCTTAGTACTTTATACTAAGTACTCAATACTTCTACCGCCTCACTTTGAAATCAAACCGCAAACATTTCCTTCCGGATCCTTAAACCACGCAAATTGCTTTTTATCGGGTGTCGGAAATGGTCCTACAATTTTTTTCCCTCCGGCTTTTTCAATATTTGCGAGAGCAGCTTTCACATCATCTACCTGGATATAAAATGTTGTATAGTTAAATGGTTCGTGACCGAGCGATGTGATATGCCCCTGAATTCCCTCCGGTGATTGTGTATTTAAGTTTGAAGACAAGGGTGCATCAGTAGCAGTCCAACCAAAAACACTCGTATAAAATTCAGTGGTTTTTTTTAAATCTTTACAACCTATTTCAAAATGAGTGACAGGGGACGGACTTGAAGCAGTGAAATGGGTTTTGACAGCATAAGCTGATAATGCCAGAAACAGAAGCTTTTTCATATTATGCGTTTTTTGATTTTTGCGCGTCTTGGCGGTCCTTGGCGTCTTCGAGTGAAATCCCCATTTAACGGTTAAACCGTTTTCCCTTACTTTCAGTCTCAATAACTTATTAAATTTAACAAAGACTGGGATATTTTAATACAGGGAAAGTTCAACTGTTCCAGTTTGCGTTGCATTTTTTGAACTTTCCATCAATGAATTAATAATATGCGAATACCGAAAAGTTTACTGTTATTATCGACCGCGTTTGTTTTTAGCTTGAATGCATCTGCCCAAAAAACCAACGTCCACTATCCAAAAGAGATCACAAGTTCCCAGAAAGAAATTATTACCATCTACCAGCCCCAGCCAGAAAGCATGAATGGCAATTTGGTAACCGGTAGGGCAGCCCTTTCCGTTAGAAAGACGGCAAAAGACGAGCCCGTATTTGGCGCACTTTTTTTTGAAGCGAGAATTGCTACAGACAAAAACAATCGCACTGCCAGTCTCGTAAGTATGAAAGTAACCAATGCCAAATTTCCAGGGATTGAAGACACTACCAAGCTTAAAAGATTAATCAACGAAATAGAAACAGAAGTACCAAAATGGAACATGGTTATTTCAATCGACGCTCTTGTAACATCAATCAGTGCCGAGAGTGCTACCACCAAAGATGAGTTCAACAATTCTCCTCCTAAAATCTATTACGCAACCAAGCCCACAGCACTGGTATACATTGATAAGGATCCTAAAATACAAAAAGTAAAAATAGACAAAGACGTAGAAGTGGAGCGGGTTGTAAATACACCATCGCTCATTCTCAAAGATGGCGACTATTTTTATTTATACTCAGCAGGACTCTGGTATAAGTCTGAGTCAGTTTTGTCCGGATGGAAAAAAACAAAAAAGCTTCCAAAAAAACTTAAGTCGGTCGGCGAAAAAGTAAAGGAGGCTGAAAAGAAAAATAATGGCGGAGAAGAGCCAAAAGAAGATCCCACGGAAACGGAAATTATTGTGAGCCTGGCCCCTGCTGAACTTTTGCAAACAGAAGGAGAACCTCTTTTTAAAATTATACAGGGTACTTCCCTGCTGTATGCATCAAATACCTCCGACCAGATTTTTAAAGATGTGAATACTCAGGCTACTTACACTTTACTTTCGGGAAGATGGTACACTGCTGCGAAACTTGAGGGGCCATGGACTTATGTACCTTCCGACAAACTTCCTGCAGATTTTGCAAAAATTCCCGCCGGAACTGATAAAGACGAAGTGCTTGCAAATGTTGCAGGAACACCTGAGGCAGAAGAAGCGAAGATTGATGCACAAATTCCTCAAACAGCAAAAGTAGATCGTAAGACAGCCAAAATTGATGTGAAATATGATGGCACGCCCAAGTTTAGCAAAATAGAAGGTACTGCTCTTGAATTAGCCGAAAATGCAAACGTAACTGTGCTGAAAGAGGAAAATAAATATTACGCTGTAGAAAATGGAGTTTGGTTTAGCGCTCCTGCGGCAACAGGGCCATGGTCAGTTTCTGATGAAAGACCCAAGGATGTGAGCAAAATTCCAGCATCGAGTTCAGCATACAATACAAAGTATGTTTACGTATACGAATCAACCCCTGAAGTTGTTTATGTTGGATACACTCCCGGATACATGGGCTGCTACGTTTATGGCCCAACGGTAGTTTATGGAACAGGATTTTATTATGCACCCTGGTATGGAGCGGCTTATTATCCCCGACCTGTTACATGGGGATTTGGTATGAGCTATAATCCCTGGTATGGATGGAGCATGAGTGTTGGATTCAGCACTGGTTATATGCATGTGGGATTTAGTTTCGGAATGGGTGGTGGCTGGTATGGTCCGCCTATGTACTATCCTCCATACAGACCACCATATTATGGAGGTGGATATTATCCTCCGGGAGGATACAGACCTCCTGGATATAATCCTCCAGGTTACAACCCACCAGGATACGGAAACCGTCCTAATAACCCAAATCGTCCAAGCAACCAACCCAGTGTTGGACACTTCGACAATAACAGAGGAAACATTTATAATAATCAGGCAGGCGTTAGTACAAATGACAGACAACGTCCCAGCCAGGGCGGTAGCAGCAGACCTTCAGCCGGTCAATTGCCAAGTCAGGGTGGTGGTAATATGAGGCCAAGCACCGCAAACAATAATGTATACACAGATCGTCAGGGGAACGTTTACCAACGCGATAATAAAGGCAACTGGAGTCAACGCGACAACAAAAGCAATTCCTGGCAACCCAGCACGAATAACAATATGAACAGAGATGCGCAAGCGCGAGACCGCAGTAATATGCGCACCAACAATTATAATCAGCAAAGAAGCATGTCCCGTCCATCTGGCGGTGGAGGCGGAATGCGCGGTGGTGGTGGCGGTGGCCGAAGGAGATAAATAAATTTTTAGATCAGAGCTTACGGCAGGTACTTAGTACCTGCCTTTTGAATGATTTGTCATCGACAAGAATGTCGAAAAATTCTGCCAGATAGGACCTTATTTCACGTATCTCCTTTTCAGAAAGAAGACCATTTAATTCATCAGTGCATCCCAAAATTTTATCTTTTTTGGAAATGAATTCCTGACGAATGAATTCAGTCAGGGAATCGGGTCTGCAATATCCCCGATAATAGCGCTGTCTCACATTATCGATTGGCAATTGTACATCACCTATTTTAGAAACAACAGCATATGGCGCATCAACTACACCACTCATATCAAAATCGTAAGGAACCGGAATATATTTGGGGTTCTTATAAATTACTTTACTATTGTGCTCATAAGCAGACGAAACATCCGTATTAGATATCAGGTACTGAAACAAATCAAATCGCAAACAACTGGTGTCGTCAAAAAGTGTGGGATTCATGGAGGAGGTCTTTGTTTCCTTTGCATGCATTCGCTTAGCCATCTTTCCCATATCCTCCAATAGGATGGCCTTTACTTTATAAGTTTTACTTTTTCGGTTACGCAGCTCCGTTATATCAATATTTGCAAGGCGTGATTTAATTGAATATGGCGAAATCACTTCAAAAATTGTATAGCACAAGTATTCCCTGATAATGAGGTTGTCACCATCATCATTACCATGACAGGGCAAAACGACTTTTATTTTCTTATTTCCTTCAAAAGGAGTTCCCTTTACTTTTTTCTTTTCAAAACTCATCCAAAGGGGCGGATAATAGCATTCTCGCAGCCTGAAGTTACCGCGACCTTTTAGCCCGACTCTCATCGAATCCAATTTACCAGCTCCATTATAATAAAACAATTTATGACTCTGATAAACTGTATCCTCCTTGCTTTTTCGAACTTCTTTTATTGACATACTGATTGCAAGGTCGAGTGGAGATTTTGAACTGAATAAAGAATCGACCTGCAATTGCGCAAATCCATTTCGGCAAGAAATCAATATGCAAATCGACAAAATAAGTTTGTATCTCATGATCTATGTTTATTCATTTTCAGAATAATCATCTTCATCCCCGGATTCATTTTTCCTTTTTGTCTCTATAATAATAGGTTCAGGCAAGTCAGCCAGCCGAAAATCGTTCACCCGAATTCCATCCGGACTTTTTTGATTGAACGGATCCCTCATCTGGTGTTGGATATTGTAAAATGTTATGAGGAATATTGCCTTACCTGCCGTCATAGTAAAAATGTACCAGAATTCCTTTGTGAGCCCCGTTTTGTGTATCAACGAAGCCGGATAAAATATGGTGAAGGTGTAAATCGCAAGCAGAACCAGAGCCGACGGCCCCCAGGGCACACTATGCCGCCTTGTTGCCAGTAAAAATTCAATGCTTTCATTCATCTTGGTGAGGAATAACAATAATTTCAAACTTACTCTACTTTTTACGGCATCTTTATTTGATCTGATGAAAGTATAAATCTCATGTGACGATCTTTCAATTGCTCCGGCATCATCAGCATTCCGCATTAAATATTCGCACAATTCATCAGTCGTTTTTCGCGCAATACTTTTAATTTTTTCCTTTTTAGCATCATCCAGCTTTGTGCTGTTAAGAACATATAAAATAGATTGAAGAGATGCTTTATAAAGACTCAGATATTGCAATGCACGTTCGCGTCTTCTAAAGGCCACCCGCATAGAAAACGTGAGAGGAAAAACAATGATAATACCAAGAATGAGGAAATCTACATAAATACTTAAATCATACCGGATACAAATATAAACGCTCAAAAAAGACAGGGCCAAAATCAGGATGGTATGGTAATTGAAAATGGAGAGATATTTTTTCATTTTTGAAATTTTAAATTCAGGTAATCCCACCAATTCTGCCCGTTAACATAATCACATTTAAAAGGTAAAATGAAAAATCGTCTTTTACAATGATGTTACGGTAAAATATCAAAAAGGATTGGTTCATAAAATATTTAATTCTTTACGATCTTTACTTTCTCAGCGGGTCTCCTGGCAAGGAGTGTAATAGAAGATAACCTTCAAATTTATTGGGCATGGATGATTATTCTTCCACCGATTCAAATTTAGAAGCCCGTCCAACCTACTGGCTTACCCGATTTTTAATTCTTCGGCTGCTGGGAATTGTATATGCTGTCGCATTCCTGGTTATCATTAACCAGATTCTTCCGCTTATTGGATCAGATGGCCTGCTCCCTATAAACAATTATGCAAATCATGTAAGCGAAATACTGGGCTCTGCTTCGGCAAGTTTCTTTCATCTTCCTTCAATGTTCTGGTTTTTTCATTCTGATTCAACTTTAATTACCTGGGCATGGATCGGTTTCATTCTCTCATGTATTGTAGTAATTGGGTTTGCAAACGCACCAATGCTCGCCGCGCTTTGGTTTCTTTATATGTCATTCATGAATATCGGACAGGAATGGTATGGTTTTGGGTGGGAAATTCAATTATTAGAGACAGGTTTTCTTGCAATATTTCTTTGTCCTCTTATTGACTTACGTCCATTTCCACGGCGACCGGCACCTTTTACCATAATTATTTTATTCCGTTGGCTCATTTTTAGAATTATGCTGGGGTCTGCACTCATCAAGTTGAGAGGCGATATTAGTTGGCGAAATGGCACGGCGCTTTATCACCATTTTGAAACGCAACCCATACCAGGACCGCTGAGCAGGTTTTTTCATTTTATGCCAAAATTCTTTTTAAAGGCTGGGGTATGGTTTAATTTTCTCGCAGAACTCATTGCTCCATTTTTTATTTTTTGGCCAAGGCTCGGGCGTATTATTGCCGGGATTATTATTATCGCTTTTCAATTTACGCTTATCCTTAGCGGCAATCTTTCATTTCTCAATTGGCTCACAATAGTTCCGGCACTGGCCTGTTTCGATGATCAGTTTCTTGCAAAAATTTTACCTGAAAGGATTGTGCAATTGGCAAATCATGCAGAAACAAATTCAGTCGAATCAAAGCCTATGATTGTTACTGCGTGGGTGATTACCATCATTGTCGGTCTTCTCAGTATTCAGCCAGCATTCAATTTACTATCCTCTAGGCAAATCATGAATACATCCTTCGATCGTTTGAATCTTGTCAATACCTATGGTGCATTTGGAACAGTTGGTGAGGAAAGATTAAATGTAGTATTCGAAGGCACGATGGATAATAATCCGGGCGATAGTGCTAACTGGATTGCATATCCGTATAAGGGTCTACCCGTTGCATTGGATAAGCGTCCTCCACAAATTGCACCCTACCAACCGCGATTAGACTGGCAAATGTGGTTTGCTTCCATGTCTACGCCTGAAGAATATCCGTGGACCATTCATCTTATTTCAAAGCTTTTACATAATGATGCGCTTGCCTTGAGTTTATTTGCCGGCAATCCATTTCCAAAAGGGCCGCCAAAATATGTACGGGCAATACTTTATCGGTATAGTTTTGTGAAACCTAATGCTGAGGGAATCTGGTGGAAACGCGAAAGAATTGGGGAACCATGGATATCACCTCTTGCTGCAGATGATCCGCAATTAATTGCTTATTTAAAAAGCAATGGTTGGAATCCTTAATCAAATTTAATCCTGACAATCTGAAAACATTCATTGACAAAACTGATTGCTACTATGGTATTTCTAAAAAAAGAAATTCTCAAGATTGGTTTCCTGCTACTCGTAGTTGCAATATTTGCAGGAACTAAAAAAGAGAATATCAAAAAGATAAATCCTCTTCCCAATATCATCTTAATCGTTGCAGATGATTTAGGCTATAGCGACTTGGCTTCATATGGAAATCAAAAAATCAACACCCCAAATATAGACTCACTCGGAGCTGAAGGGATTCGATTTACCCGTGCTTATGTTACATCGCCCATTTGCTCGCCTTCACGAATGGGGATCATGACAGGCAGATATCAAAATAGATTTGGCAGCGAGTATATGCCATACGATACATTTGATCCCGAACTGATTCGAAATTTACATCGCCACTATTTTGCTCTCAGGAGACAGATTCCAGGGCTTAAAACTCTTCGTCCACATTTGGGACTCAGGGAAAGCAGGTATACTACAGGGTTAGATCATCATGAACTGACCATGGCCGAGTTTCTAAAAAAGCAGGAATACAGTACAGGTCTTATTGGTAAATGGAATCTGGGTGTAGATTCAGGAAACAAACCACTTGAGCGTGGCTACGATTATAGTTATTATTTTGATGGCGCACTCACCCGTTATGTTGACGATCCCGTTGATACATCGAGATACATTAACAAGCATCTTCCCTGGTCATTTTCAGAAATCCCTGCCTGGTCCAAACGTTATGGCTCAACTGCAATTCGTGACAACGGAAATATAGTTTCGGACACAGGATATCTCACTTTTTCGCTTGCAAAAAAAGGCATTGAATTTATTCAGAAAAATAAATCGCATCCATTTTTCTTAACACTAACTTTCAACGCACCCCATGATCCATTTCAGGCACCTAAGAATTACTTCGACAGAATTCAAAATGTCCAGGATACTGTAAAAAGGGTTTATTATGCAATGATTGAGGCCCTGGATGATGCCGTGGGTGAAATTGTGAAAGCTTTGAAGGATGCAGGTGTTGAAGACAATACAGCAGTATTTTTTATAAGTGATAATGGCGGTGCAACTTATACCAGAGCAACTGATAATGCACCGCTCCGCGGAGGTAAATGCACCCATTTTGAAGGAGGCTTAATGGTTCCGTTTTTCATAAAATATCCTGCTGTTTTAAAAAGCCCAATCGTATACGATAAGCCAGTTTCTTCACTCGACATATTTTCAACTATCGCAGCAATTAGTCAGGCTCAGCTACCAGAAGACAGGGTATATGATGGAAAAAATCTAATTCCATTTCTAACCGGAGATAACAATCCTCCGCACGAAATATTTTATTGGCGAAGCGGATATTCAAAAGCCATTTGCAAGGGAGAGTGGAAATTATATGTAAATGAAAAAAGCAAAAAAACATTTCTTTTTAATCTCAAAGATGATATTGGAGAAAAAAACGACCTCGCCGCAAAAATGCCTGAGAAAGTGAAAGAATTGAAAATAGAGATGGAAACCTGGGAGAAAACTCAAACTAAATCCCCATCCTGGCCAAGCGCAGCAGATGTAATGATTGATGTTAATGGTGAAAGATTTTATTTTCCGAGTTAAATTACCAACGGACCCTCAATTAAATTAACTATGGCTAAGCCACGTGTTGAAAATGTATTGTCAGCAGAAGAACAAAAAGCACTAACTCCTGATATGGTGATTCAAAGCCTGAAAGAAGGAAATATCAGGTACATGAATAATGATCTTACAGCAAGACTTCATTCTGCAATGGTGCGAAATGCTGCAAGTGGACAATATCCAATTGCAGTTATCCTTTCCTGTTTGGATAGTCGGGTTCCGGTTGAAGATGTTTTTGATAAGGGAATTGGTGATTTATTTGTAGCAAGAGTTGCAGGCAATTTTGTAAACGAAGATATCCTGGGCAGCATGGAGTTTGGCTGCAAGATATCAGGTGCAAAATTAATTTTGGTAATGGGTCATGAATCATGTGGGGCCATTAAAGCTGCAATCGATAATGTAGAAATGGGAAATATAACAGCCATGCTTACAAAGATTAAACCAGCTGTTGAGCAGGCGCAAGATTATTCAGGACAAAAAACCTCTACTGAGGATTCATATGTTGAACTTGTTGCAAAGAATAATGTGCTCAATACTATTGAAATGATCAGGAAACAGAGTCCGATCTTAAATGAAATGGTTGAAAAGGGAGAAATAAAAATTGCCGGAGCTTATTATAGCCTAAAAACAGGCGAGGTATCATTTCTATAATCTGAATAAAATCCCCCGATTATCTTAAAATCGGGGGAAGAATGTATTCTTTAGTTACTGTCTTTAACTAATTGAGTGCTTTAGTGTCTTTAGAAATTTTTTCAACATCTATTTTATCATCTGTGATAGTTCCTGTAATGGTTACTTTATCACCGAGGAAGTCCAAAACTTTTTTCTGGTCTGTGACAGTATAAACTTTGTCACCAACTACAAAAACGGCATCTGCTCCGCCCTTTACACATTTTTTGGCGCAATCCGTATGTCCTTCATGGTTGCCTTTTACTCCGCAATGAGAGTCACTGATCCAACCCGTCCAGGTACCTTTTTCGTTTGCATATGCAAAAGCGAAAAGGAACATTGTTGAAATAAGAATTAACTTTTTCATACTTGCATGATTTTGATGTAATGTCCCATTAAGTTACGGCATATTTTCAAAAACTGTATCAACTATTCCTGAACATTGAATTATTCGTTTTTTAAGCTATTCACCGGGTTCGCAATTGCGGCTTTGATTGCCTGGTAGAGGACCGTTAACAAAGCAATACAAATGATCAGCACTAGTGGCAGGGCAAAGAATAGTGGGCCTACTTCAATGTGGAAGGCATAGTCATTCAGCCAATTATGAAGGAGAAAATAGGTTGCAGGAACTGAAATTATGCCGGCAATGAGTACGAGCTGAATGTAATCTTTAGTTATAAGTTTGGTAATCTGGAACACAGAAGCCCCCAAAACCTTTCTGATCCCAATTTCCTTGGTTCTCTTTGCAACAGTGTATAATGAAAGTCCTAATAAACCCAAACTGGCAATAACAATTGCAAGAATTGTGAACCACCAAAGGATCGTTGAAAAGATCTGATCATTTTTATACTGACGATTAAAGAATTCATCAAGGAAAAAATATTGCAACGGACTTTGCGGAAAGGTTGCGGTCCATATTTTTTTTGAAGCTTCTACCACGCGTGGTAAATCTTTTGTGTTGAGTTTGAGAGAAAAATTTGTCATGTAAATGTGCTGCTCGGGATAATATACGATTGGATCAAAATTGTACTGGAAAGATTGTTGATGATAATCATTCATTACTCCAATAACCCTGCAGGTTTTTCCTGAGCCGCTTAGCATTTGTCCCACCGCCTGTGAAGGTTTTTCAAATCCTAAAACCTTTGATGCTGTTTCATTAAGAATAACGCTAAGGACCTGGGATGTATCTGGTGTATTCGGTAAATCCCGATCAAAATTTCTTCCTGCTACTATAGTTAGCCCGTAGTGCGGCACAAATTTTTCATCAATACCAAAAGTTCTGCAGCGCTTGTCATTATTTGAACTCACCTGGCGAAAGGTTGTTGAATTTCCCACTTCTCCTCCTGGAACGTCCGTTGATACCGTAACATTTTCAACTCCCGGAATTCTTTGGAGATCGCTTATAATGCTTTCTACCGTTTGTATTTTGCTACTATCGAGATCACGGGTTTGTTGTAAAACCAGTGTTTGGTTGATATTAATCCCCAGGCTGGTCTTGCTCATAAAATCAAGCTGACGGTAGAAGCCTATGGCGCCACCTATGAGTAATATGGCAGCGGCAAATTGCGCTACTACTAAAGACTTTCTTAAAAAATTCCTGCTTCTTTTAATTCCTCCTGCGCCCTGTATAGATTTCAAAGTATGAGAAGGTTGAAATGATGAAAGCACAACTGCAGGATAAAACCCTGCAACCAAAGTACTGGTGATAAAAATTAGAAACATGGCAATCCAAAAATCCCAATCACTGCTTTGAAGTCCAATAATATTCATGTTGATAAGACCGGCAAATTTTGGTAACGCGATTTTAAATAACCCATATCCAATTAAGATCCCAAGGATATTCATTAAGAAAGTCTCTGTTAAAAACTGCCGGAACAATTGATATTTTGTTGCACCAACTACTTTTCTCACACCAACTTCTTTTGCTCTCTCGAGGGATCTGGCTGTCGAAAGATTTACATAGTTAATTAACGCAATCAGCAAAATCAGGATCGCTGCAACGCCCAGATATTTGAGATAATACAAATTTCCACTCCCGGTCATTTCATAATCATAAATGGATTTGGTATGAATATCCGATAGGGGCTGTAATTGAAATGAAACAGTAAATCCCTCTTTTTTCATTCGATCACCCATATATCTTTGAGCGAAGTCAGGCATTTTTGCCTGGAGATTTCTAATATCGGCACCGGGTTTTACAAGGGCATAAGTATAAAAATCGCTCCAACCCCAACTGGTATTTGCATCTCCATTAGTGTCCTGGATATATTTATTGTAATTAAGTAAGATGTTGAATTGAATGTGAGAATTAATCGGAACGTCTTTAATGACAGCTCTCACAACATAATCGTCGTTATTAAACCGAAATTTATTTCCCAGGGCAGGTTCTGTTCCAAAATATTTCTTTGCTGTAGATTCTGTAATAACCGCATCATTTAATTGGGCGAAAGCAGTGGCCGGATTTCCCTGCACAAAATCAAATGAAAAGATTTTGAAAACGGAAGGATCTACGAAAAAAATCTTTCCATTCTCAATTATTTTTTGCTCACCGTGCTGCACCACACCCCACCTGATTCTAAACCTTGCTATATCTTCAATTTCCGGAAAATCCTTTTTCATTGCCGGGGCCACCGCCGGGTAAGTAAAAGCAAAAGTTTGTGCTTTACCACTGGTTTCTGTCACAGTCATGGGCACACGATAGATCCGATCAATCTTTGAATTGAATTTATCGAAGCTGTACTCAAAGCGCAGATAATTTACGATCAACAGGAAGGCTGCTATTCCAATCGCTAGCCCCAAAACATTGATTGCAGAAAAAACGCGATTCTTCAGGAGATTTCTCCAGGCAATTATGAAATAGTTCTTAAGCATGGTCTTCAAATTATTTGGTCAATCAGACTCGCAGTGCGCTAACGCTGCTATCCAATTTTACAAAGACAATGCCTCTCCTGCAAGTCAATAACTATCATTTATTTAGACTGGCTAACGCTTCTCAGGTTGTTCGGAATTGATACAATGAATGTTCGATTATTTCATCGGGAAATAATTTCAGTAGGGCACGGATTAATCTTCATCGGGATTTCGGTTATTTCATCGGGAAATAGTTTCAGTAGGGCACGAATTAATCTTCATCGGGAGTATGAACTAACTGAAACTATTTTTTTCTTCTCAACGGAAGGATTGATTTTAGACCTGACGGCATCGAGAGATTTCCTGCCAGCTCCTTCAATCAAAAGAAAAACACAGGTAAGTGTTTGGGCATAGTCGGATCGAATTTCATGCAAAACCGCCCAGAAACCTATCTTGGGTGGGGCGGCTGGTAAGGGCAATGGGCTGGTTCCCAGGTATAGAGAGATTTTCGTTGAGAGGATCGCGACGATCATTTCTGCTATAAAATAAATGGCTACAAAACGGGTAAAGAGGCCAAGTATCAGCAGTAATCCGCCGATAATCTCAGCTGTTGCCACGAAATTGGCCATGGTTTCGGGAATAGGGAACCCCAGCTTCGTAAACCTTCCTACACCCTGGTTTGGATAAACAAATTTCAGGATGCCTTCCCAAAAAAACACAGCCCCCGCCATCAACCTCAGGAACAAAATGGCAGATGGGCCATTCACTGGAGGATTGCATATCCAGTTAATTAACTTTTTCATTACGCTCAATTTTGAATTAATAGATTATTTTGAACCAAAAGAAGGACATAAAAAGGCGCAGAATTTAAGTTTTACATGATCCAGTTCCTTTCCTTGACCATACCCCCGAAATTGAAAATGCAATAATTGACTTTCGAATCAATCGTGACAAAAGCCTGGAAACTTTTGTAAGAATGAGAAAAAATAAAAATGCTTATGTAGTGCATGCTCTTGCCTGGGGAGCACTCTATTTATTTTGGGTGATGGTATTTCAAAAAAGAGCCTTCGCCATTTCGCATACAGCCACAATTGAGTTTTGTTATCTTGTATTTATTGCAATCAACTTTTATTACAATGTTTATTTCGCCATACCCAGGTTTCTTTACAAAAGGAAATATGTGCGGTATGCTTTGTTGTTTGTATGTGGAATTACAATAGCGGCTATACTTCGGGTACCGGTAGCTGCGTATTTAAATTCAGCATATTTTTTTCCCGGCAAGCCTCAACCAAGTTACCAGGCAATATTTATTACTTCTTTCGTAAATATTTTATTGTGGACCCTTTGCATTGTTTCGGGTAAAATTATTCTTGACAGGTTCAGGTTTCAGCAACAGCTGGAACAAATAACAAAGGAGAAATCCAAAGTGGAAATGGAATTTTTAAATGCCCAGTTCAATCCCCATTTTTTGTTTAATTCTCTCCATTCAATTTTCGGAAATATCGAAAAGCAAAATTCCACCGCAAGAAATATGTTATTGAATTTTTCGGAAATGTTGAGGTATCAACTATATGACTGCAACCGAACAAGTGTACCTATCGAGAAGGAAATTAATTATCTCCAAAATTATGTCCACCTGCAAAAACCAAGGAAGGAAGAAGATCTTACTGTTAATTTTTTAGTAGAAGACAATGTAAGAGGTTTTGAAATTGCCCCACTCCTCTTTATCACCTTTGTGGAGAATGCTTTTAAGTATGTAGGAAGCGGCCTGGGCAGCGAAGTGAATATTGAGTTCAGGAAAAATGAAAATGAACTATTATTTACCTGCTCAAATACTACAGATCATCCCGACAAAATAGAAAGGACAAGCAGGGGAATCGGACTAAATAATGCCAGAAGAAGACTGGCCCTGCAATACGGTGACAGGCACGAATTAGCCGTGAATGAATCTGAAACCTTTTTCGCAGTAAATCTAAAAATAGAGTTGAATGAAAATTAAGTGCATTATAGTGGATGATGAACCCGTTGCTCGTAAAATTCTTTCGGAATTCATTGAGGAAATTGATTATTTGGAATTGATCGCCAAACTTGAAAATCCTTTGAAGGCTGCGAGTTTTCTTAGTGAGAATGAAGTTGACCTCATTTTCCTGGATATCAATATGCCGAAAATGAGCGGTTTGGAATTTTTGAGAAGTGCAACAAAATTGCCTCCGGTTATTCTTACTACAGCCTATATTGAATTTGCATTGGAAGGATTTGAATGGAACGCACTCGATTATTTGGTTAAACCATTTTCTTTTGAAAGATTCTTAAAGGCCTGTAACAGGGCAAAGGAACATTTGAATTTGAAGAATGAAAAAATCAGTCCGTTGCGTGCTGATGTCGACCATTTTTACGTAAAAGCAAATGGGAAGATTGAAAAAGTGCTCTATGACGAATTGGTTTATGCCGAGGCCAGGCAGAATTACGTCCTCTTACACACAGAATCTAAACACCTGATCGTTTACTTAACCCTGAAAGCTATAGAGGAGAATTTACCTGCGGATATTTTTCTTAGAATTCATAAATCCACAATCATTAATACCAATAAAATATCGAGTATTGATGGCAACCTGGTCAATTTGCAGGATGTTCAATTGATCATTAGTCAGGGTTTGCATGAAACAGTAATGGATAAATTATTGAAGGGCCGGTTAGTAAAGCGCTAAGACTTCATCATCTTGCTCAGATACGCGTAACTATTGGCAACATTTTGTAATGGCTGCGGAGCACCATCCTGCTCAACGAAGAAATATTTCATACCAGATTCCTTCGCATTTGCAAAAATGTTTTTGAAGTCAACTATTCCAGTGCCTACTTCGGCGGGATTTTTATTTGTTTTGTCAAGATCTTTCACATGCCATAACGGGAATCGTCCCGGATGCAATTTGAATAATGCAACGGGATCCTGATTCGCTTTAGTTGCCCAGGCGAGATCGAGTTCCATTTTCACATTGTTCTTGTCTGTATTCGAAAGAATATAATCAAATGGACGATGTCCTTCCACATCATCAAATTCAGTTGTGTGATTATGATAGGCAAACTGAACACCATTTTTCTTACATGCTTCACCAGCTTTGTTGAAAACATCAACCGCAGTTTTTATTTCATCCATGGTGTGAACCGGAATACTTGAACAAACCACATAACTTATACCTCCTTCTGCAGCTTCATCAGCAATTTGCTGATAGTTTTCTTTCAGGTTTGCAGTTTTGGGCCTGTCTTTAAATTTCTCCATCATTTTTTGAATCCTGGCAGAATCTTCTGCAGTTTTCGCCATTCTCATCACTTGATCCATTGTAAATGGAGCACCGGCGATATGGGCGGAGCGCCAATGCAAACCTGCACCTTTTACAAGCGCAGCAAATTCTTTGGGCTTATATCCGTAGTAATTTCCTTTTTGAGAACCTGCACTTTCAACTTCCCTGTATCCAATTGCAGCCAACTTTTCAAGTGTTCCCTTCGGATCTGTAATCATCAAATCACCAAGCGTATAAAGTTGTAGTCCGATTGGAGTAGACATCTTTTTTCCAGGGAAAAAGCCTTCTTCTGCGAATTTTGAAAAGATTAATCCACCGAGAGCGAATGAACCGGACTGATTGAGGAATTTTCTGCGGGTAAGCATGGTCGTTGATTTTTGAATGAAGATTGAGGAGATATTCTATCCGAAAATAAATCTTTGGCGAGTTCTAAAAAAATCTGAAGATTTCTCGATAACTCACAAAGCGGCGCAAGGACGCAACATTTTTTGATGAGTGAAGACTTTAAAATGATATATGAAATCCAGGTTTATACCTTTTCTAATTGGCTAACCGGGGTATCAAAAAAGCACAGTAACTGTATCAAAAACGAACAAAATCGTAGATTGTTCGGTTATAACATTTACAATATCAAGCTCTTGTATAATGGCATGTTTTTCAATGCAAACTAGCGCCCCCGATATTCATCGGGACCTGCGGCTTTGCGGAGCTTGGCGTCTTTGCGTGAAACTTTCTAAACTCTCAATAAATGATCAAAAACTATTTCAGGGTGGCCTGGCGCAACCTTATCAAAAGCAAAGGATATAGTGCAATCAACATTGGCGGTCTGGCTGTTGGAATGGCTGTCGCATTACTAATCGGATTGTGGGTATGGGATGAACTTTCCTACGATAAATATCACAAAAATTATGAGCGCATTGCCCAGGTAATGCAGAGTGCAAATTTCAATGGTGAAATTGGAACACAAACTGCAAATCCTGCCCTAATGGGTCCGGAAATAAAATCAAAATATGGAAGTGATTTTAAGTATGTATTGCAGGCGTCGTGGATAGGTGGACATTTATTAAGCATCGACAATAAAAATTATAGCAAGGTTGGATTTTATATTGAAGATGAAGCGCCCGATATGCTCACCTTGAAAATGCTGAAAGGCACCAGGCAGGGATTGAAAGATCCTCATTCTATTTTACTTTCTGAATCAACTGCAAAAGCAATTTTTGGAGAAACTGACCCCATCAACAAAACGCTGAGGCTCGACAGGATCGATGACGTAAAAGTTACAGGTGTTTATGAAGATCTACCTGACAACACAACTTTTCGCGAAGTAAAAGTCATAATGCCCTGGAGTTTGTGGCTCATTGAAAATCCATGGGTCAAAAAAATGAACGAACCCTGGGGTAGCAACTTTTCTCAAACTTTTGTACAGATTGCTGATAATGCGGATATGAAAAAAGTATCCGAAAAAATAAAGAATGTAAAGCTTGATAATGTGGGTCCGGAAGAAAAAAGGACCAAATGGGTTGTATTTCTTCATCCCATGAGCAAATGGAACCTCTACAGTGAATTTAAGCAGGGCATCAATACAGGAGGAAACATCAGGTACGTATGGCTGTTTGGCATCATTGGAATTTTTGTGTTAGTACTTGCCTGCATCAATTTTATGAACCTTAGCACAGCAAGAAGCGAAAAGCGGGCCAGGGAAGTCGGCATTCGCAAGGCAATTGGTTCCCTGCGCTGGCAAATTGTGAAACAGTTTTTTGCGGAATCTTATGTGGTTGTTTTGCTATCCTTCATATTAGCCATAGTACTGGTTGCTCTTTTACTCCCATTATTTAATGATGTTGCCGGAAAGAAAATTTCGATGCCATGGACCAACCTTTATTTCTGGCTTGCAAGCATCGTGTTTATCCTACTAACGGGAATGCTTGCTGGTAGTTACCCTGCATTATATCTTTCTTCATTTCAACCATTGAAAGTTTTGAAAGGAACTTTCAAGGCTGGAAAAAATGCTGCCATACCCAGAAGAATTTTGGTGGTTCTACAGTTTACAGTCTCCGTTATGCTCATTATTGGTACCATCATTGTTTACCAGCAAATTCAATATGCGAAGGACAGGCCGATCGGTTATTCCCGAAATAATATGATCAATATGGGTTTTGAAAAGGAATATAAAGACCATTTTGATGCAATAAGATCCGAATTGATCAATGCGGGAGCTGTTGAAGAAATGACTGCGTCCAATAGTCCGCTTACAGGGGTATGGAATTCCAATGGTGGGTTCGACTGGGAGGGAAAAGATCCCAATCTCTCAGTAGATTTTCCTAATAACACAGTCTCTTACGATTTTGGCAAAACTGTAAAGTGGAAAATCAAGGAAGGAAGAGATTTCTCGAGAGAATATGCCACCGATTCTGCAGCATTCATCATCAATGAATCTGCTGCAAAATTTTTAGGCTTCAAAGATCCCGTTGGCAAAATATTGAAATGGGATAATCAGCAATATACAATCATTGCCGTTATCAAGGATATTATGCAGGAATCTCCGTTTTATCCTGTACGTCCAACGCTATATCACATCGGTAAGTATGACAATATGTATAACCTGATGATGAGATTAAATTCAAAAAAGAGCGCCACCGCTTCATTAAAAACAATTGAAGCTGTTTTGAAAAAATATACTCCGGATGTTCCTTTCGACTACAAATTCGTTGATGAAGATTTTGGAAACAAATTCAAAGCAGAGGAACGCATTGGCAAACTCTCCTCCTATTTTGCCGTTCTTGCGATATTTATTTCTTGCCTGGGTTTATTTGGCATGGCCAGTTTTGTCGCCGAACAAAGAACCAAAGAAATCGGTATAAGAAAAGTCTTAGGTGCGAGTGTGGTCAACCTCTGGAGATTGCTTTCAACTGAATTCGTAATACTGGTATTATTATCCTGCATCATTTCAGCACCCGTAGCATATTATTATTTACATAGCTGGTTGAAAAATTATGATTACCGGATCAGTATTAGCTGGGAAGTATTTGTCTTAGCTTCTTTGATCGCTTTACTAATCACAATTATCACCGTGAGTTTTCAGGCTATCAAAGCAGCCCTTTCGAATCCAATACAGAGTCTTCGTACGGAATAATGTTGAAAGTTGAACGCTGCCTGCCTGCTCGCCTTCGCGAAGCTTGAGCGAAGCAAGGCCGGCAGGCAGGAAAGTTTGTTAAAGGTTTAACGTTCAAAGTTCGGTTTATAGTTTAGGGATTTTTTGTCTAAGTACTAAGTACTCAATACTAAATAAACTCATCATGTTTAGGAACTATTTATTGACAGCCATTCGCAATCTTCAGAAAAACAAAGTTTTTTCGCTGATCAATATTATGGGTCTTGCCCTTGGACTAGCCTGCAGCCTGCTGATCATGCTCTGGGTGAACGATGAATATCGCGTCGATAAATTTCATTCAAATGTTTCGAGGATTTATACTATCTACGAAAATCAACATCGCGATGGAGAAGTGAGCTCTTTCTTTGGAGGCCCGGGAGTTATGGCCGAAGAAATGAAAAAAGTCTTGCCAGAAGTCGAATACTCCACAAATTTTGCCTGGAATGAATTAGCAACCTTTGAAGCAAACAATAAAATTATTAAGGAAGATGGCAATTATGCAGGCGAAGATTTCTTTAAAATGTTTTCGTTCAAACTTATAGAAGGAAAAGCAGAAAATGCGTTGGTCTCGCCATCTGATATCGCTGTTTCGAGGAAGTTTGCAAATGAATTTTTTGGTTCGCCTGCAAAAGCAATAAACCAGACTGTCCGCTATCAAAATAACGAAGAATTTAAAATCACTGCTGTTTTTGAAAATATTCAGGAAAACAGTTCTGTTCAATTCGACTATCTCCTCACATGGAAACATTTTCTTGCAAATAATAGTTGGGCTAAAGACTGGACAAACAATGGACCTACAACTTACGTAATGCTCCACAAAAACAGCGATCCAAAAGCATTTGCGGCCAAGATCAACAGGTTTTTGGATGCTTACAACAAGGAACAAACTAAGCGAAGCTTTATTCGCCTGGGCATGGAAAATTACGGTGAAGTATATCTGCGCAGCAATTTTGATAAAGCCGGAAATATTTCAGGAGGTAGAATCCAATATGTAAGGTTATTCAGCATAGTTGCCATATTCATATTATTGATTGCCTGTATCAATTTCATGAATCTAACAACAGCCCGTGCAATCAAACGAGCAAAGGAAATTGGCGTTAGAAAAGTAGTAGGGGCTCTTCGAATGGCGTTGATCAGGCAATTTATCGGCGAAGCGATGCTGATTGTCCTTTTAGCAATTGGAATTGCGCTGATTCTTGTTCTTCTGGCGATACCACAGTTTAATCTACTTACGGCAAAGCAAATACATATTCCTTGGGGTAATCCTTATTTCTGGGGGATAATATTTGGGCTGACCCTGGTAACAGGAATAATTTCGGGAAGTTATCCGGCAATTTATTTGTCTTCATTCCGACCAGTAAAAGTTCTGAAAGGTTTACCTAAATTTTCAAATAGCGCACTTTGGTTTCGTAAAGGCCTTGTGGTATTTCAATTTATGCTCTCAATTGTTTTGATCATTGGAACCATTGTGATAAGGAACCAGGTAAATTATATCCAGACAATGAATCTTGGTTACGATCGTGAGAATTTAATTTATGTTCCGCTGGAAGGAGACCTTATAAATAAATACGCCATTTTTAAAAACAACTTATTAAATCAACCGGGCATCAAAGATATTTCGCGCATTACAGACAATCCTACGCATATAGATAATGGAACAGGTGGTGTTAACTGGCCGGGAAAGGATCCGGGTTCAGATATTGAATTTACTCAGTCTGCTGTTGGTTACGATTTTGTAAAGACGATGAATTTGAAACTAACAGCAGGCAGAGATTTTTCCAAAGACTTCGGAACGGATTCTGTTGGATATATTTTGAACGAATCCGCTGTAAAAATTATTGGGTATAAAGATCCAATCGGCAAACCGCTTACATTTTGGAGGAAGCCGGGAACGATTGTGGGTGTGTTGAAAGATTTTCATTTCAACTCGCTCCATACTCCCATTAATCCACTCGTTTTGCGACTTGGAGAAAATATTGAGTGGGGACAGGCACTTGTTAGAACCCAGCCCGGTAAAACAAAAGAAGCATTAGCCAGTTTGGAGAAAACCTGCAAAGAACTCAATCCAAAATTTCCATTCACTTATAATTTTTCCGACCAGGAGTATGCAAAACTCTACAAGAATGAACAGGTAGTAAATCAACTCGCGAACTATTTTGCTTTCCTGGGAATATTTATTTCTTGTTTGGGTTTACTCGGACTCGTAATGTTTGCATCAGAACAACGCACCAGGGAATTTGGTATTCGAAAAGTTCTTGGCGCGCGACCTATTACTCTCTTTGGAATTCTATCAAAAGAATTCTTAACGCTGGTCATTGTCGCGTTGCTTATCGCATCGCCACTTGCATGGCTGGTGATGAATAACTGGTTAAAGGAGTTTCAATATCATATACATATTTCAGTCTGGGTATTTCTTCTTGCGGGAATCCTGGCCATACTCATTGCTTTGATTACCGTAAGTTTCCAGGCTATTAAGTCAGCCGTTGCTAATCCTGTGAAATCACTGAGAACGGAGTAAGCGTAATAGTTTATTGCTTGTTGTTTATGGTTTGTTGTTTATGGTTTGTTGTTTATGGTCTGTTGTTTATGGTTTTTTGTTTATGGTTTTTTGTTTATGGTTTGTTGGTTGTTTTTTCAGATCTGCATGCTGATTTTAGTTCGCAAGAAATCTGTATTACTACAATACTATAAACTACAAACGACAAACTTTTCTAAAAAATATTCAATTGTATGTTGAAGAATTTCATCAAAAGTGCATTTAGAAATCTAAAGAAAAGCAAAGCCTTTTCCGTTATCAACATTTTAGGTCTGGCCATTGGCCTTACCTGTTTTGCACTGATTGCAGTTTATGTGTATTACGAGCTGAGTTATGATAAATATCCGGAAGAAGCCGACAATATTTATCGCGTTCACATTATGGTTGCCGGAAACGGTGATGTTGCTGAATATCCAAATGTGGACGTGGGGGTAGGTGAAGGGATGAAAAATGCTTTTCCACAGATAAAAGATTTTACTAGACTGGCTCCTGCAAGGGATTTTATTAAATATGATGTTACTCAATTCAAGGAACCGCGGCTCGCCTTTGCAGACGCGAACTTCTTGAAAATGTTTTCCATTCCTTTGATTGAGGGAAATGAATCTAACGCACTCCAGGAGCCGAACTGCATCGTAATCAGCAAATCCATAGCTAAAAAATATTTTGGAAATATTGATCCACTGGGAAAGTCCTTACTTGTAGGCATCCAAAACGCGCCATATAAAGTGACTGGTGTTATAGATAAAGTGCCAGACAACTCTCACTTTCACTACGACGCATTTCTCAGCATGGCTTCAATGCATCTTAAAACATCAACCTGGAGTAACATTGGTTTTTTTACCTATCTGCAATTAGATAAAAATGCAAATGTGAAAGCGCTGCAGGCAAAATTTCCTCAGCTGGTAGAAAAATTTGTGGTTCCTGAAGTTCAGCATGACATGGGTGTGAGTCTGGCTGAAGCTAGAAAATCTATCGCCGGATTTGTCTTCTCACTGGTGCCTTTAAAATCAATCCATCTACATAGTAATACCAAATACGAACTCGAGCCAAATGGGGACATACAATACGTTTATATTTTTTCGGTGCTGGCGGGATTCATTTTGCTTTTGGCTTGTGTGAATTTTACAAATCTTTCAACAGCAAGAGCTGTTAAACGTGCCCGGGAAGTAGGAATTAGAAAAGTTGTGGGTTCGGTAAGAAAACAACTGATCATTCAATTTCTTACGGAGTCTGTAATGTTTACATTCCTTGCAATGATTTGTGCATATATTCTCATTTTCGCATTGCTACCTTATTTTAACCAACTCGCAAGTAAGGATATACATTTTAATTTCTTCCTGAACTATAAAGTGATTGCAGCCATAACGCTTCTAAGCTTTGTATCGGGAATTTTGGCTGGGATTTATCCTTCATTTTTCTTATCCTCATTTAATGTAATCAAGGTTCTGAAAGGATCCTCCGGACAGGGATCTCAAAAAAATCCTTTAAGAAGCGGCTTAATTATTTTTCAGTTTTTTGTTTCAACAGTATTGATTGTTGCGACCATTGTGGTTTACCAGCAATTACAATTCATGCAAAATAAAAAACTCGGTTATGATAAGGACCAGGTTTTGTTTTTACCGGATGCAAGATTGTTGGGGAAGAACCAGGACGCATTTAAACAACAATTGCTGCAGGATAATCGCGTTTTGGCAGCAAGTATTTCAAGGGCTGTTCCAGGTGGAGATATAATGGACGGCACCGAAATTTACCCTAAAAATGAAAAAGAGAATGGGACCGAAATTCATTGCAATATCACCCATGTTGACTACGATTATCTAAAAACACTCGGTATTAAAATTATTGAAGGTAGAAATCTGGATCCGCAATATTCTACGGATTCCAGTGCCATTGTAATTAATGAATCGGCTGTAAAGGCTCTGGGATGGAAAAATGAAAATGCGGTTGGAAAGAGCATTGTAAGGTCAGGTCAAAAAGAATACAGGGTTGTCGGTATCGTGCAGGATTTTAACTATGTTTCAGTGAAACAAAAAATTGCTCCAATGATGATGATGCTGGGTGGCAACTATGGAGGCCTGGTCATCAAAATAAAAACTGCAAATGTCAATGCATTTATTGCTGATCTCAAAAAACAATGGGATTCATTTAATACAAACGGTCCTTTAGAATACGATTTTATAGACGAAAAATTTGCAGCATTATATAGTAGCGAGCAAAGAACTCAACAAATATTTACCGTTTTTGCAGTTCTTGCGATTATTATCGCGAGTCTCGGTTTATTTGGACTTTCAGCATTCATTATCGAACAACGCACTAAAGAGATTGGTATTCGAAAGGTTCTTGGAGCTTCTGTTCAAAATGTAATGCTACTCGTATCTAAGGAGTTTCTATTACTAGTACTTATTGCTTTTGTGATCGCAGTGCCTGTGTCCTGGTGGGCCATGCACGCATGGCTGCAGGACTTTGCTTACAGGATAAATATGAATCCGCTAATTTTTGTGGTTACAGGAATATTAATTCTGTTGATAGCATTTATAACAATCAGTTTTCAATCAACGAAAGCTGCCATTTCAAATCCGGTTAAATCACTTCGCACAGAATAGCGTCTTAGTGCCCCTTCGCGCTTTGGCGTGAAACATTTTTGATTATGATTAGAAATTACATTGTTCTCGCAATTAAGAATTTCAGAAAGCAAAAGACTTTCTCTTTGATCAATATCCTCGGACTAACAGTTGGGATCACATGCTGTTTGATGATATTTCTTTTCATTTTGAATGAATTCAGCTATGACAAATTCATCAAAAATGGAGAGAATATTTACCGCATCATGCGTGTGGGACATTCTAATGGACAGACGAATTACATTCCCTGGGTTTCGCCGCCATATTCAACTGCCCTGGCGCATGATTACCCTGACGACATAAAATCTGTTGTAAGAGTTCAACCCGACAATGACCTGGTGATCTATAAAAATATTTCCTACAACGAAAAGAAAGTTTATCTCACCGATAGTAATTTTTTTCAGTTTTTCAATTTCCATCTTATTAAAGGCGATCCTGCAAAAGTTTTGAAAGATCCATTGAGTATTGTGATGACAAAATCCGCAGCCAAAAAATATTTCGGAAATGAGGATCCCATTGGAAAAGTGATATCTCTGAACAAAAAACTTAATCTCACGGTTACGGGAATTTCTGAGGACCTTCCTTCCAATACACACCTGGATTTTGATATGGTAGTTCCTCTTTCTAATTGGGAAAACTCACAATGGTTTAATCAATGGCCCAATAATGGAATCTTTGTTTACCTGGAGATGAACCCTAAAGTGAAACCAGAAAAATTGATGAGTCAATTCCCTGGATTTATGGATAAATACATGGGAAAGTGGTATAAAGAAAGTGGATTTAGAATGGATCTGACTATGCGCCCATTAAGAGGAATTTATTTTGAAGGGGAATCGCAGTTCGACCCTGTTAAACATGGTAGCAGATCCATGGTTTATATTTTCATGAGCATTGCAGCTTTGATTTTATTAATAGCGTGTATCAATTTTATGAATCTTGCCACTGCACGAGCCGGCGACAGATCAAAAGAAGTTGGACTTCGTAAAGTACTTGGTGCGGTGAGAAAGCAATTGACAACACAATTTTTATTTGAATCACTGGCATTTGCCACAATTTCTGCAATTCTTGCGCTCGTCCTTTTGAAATTGATCATGCCTGCATATAACAATTTCCTGGGCTATAAATTGCCTTATTACTGGAACAATCCTTTATTGTATGTTTTCCTGATCGCAGTAATATTGATTGTGGGTTTGCTTGCAGGAAGTTATCCGGCATTATTAATTTCATCTTTCTCCCCCATACAATCCCTAAAAGGCAAATTGGTTGCGGGAAAGAACGGAGCGTTTTTTAGAAAAGTTTTGGTTGTATTTCAATTTACGATTTCAGTTCTGCTCATAATTAGTGTAACTATCGTAATGAAACAAATGCACTATATCAAAACGACAGATTTGGGTTTTGACAAAGAGCAATCGATGATAGTCCGCCTCGATAATGGATCTATCTATGACAACATGGTGTCTTTCAAAAATGATTTGCAATCGGATGCCTCAATAAGTTCAGTTTCATTAATGTCCGGCGAACCTGGTGGCTTTCACGACGGTTATACTTTTCAGGCACAGGCCAAACCGGATGAAAAGATTTTGTTACGCACGGAATTTTCAGACTTCCAGTATGCAAAAACATTGGGACTAAAGTTTGTTGCAGGAAGAGATTTTTCTCCTGAGTTCCCTACAGATTCAAGTTCTTCGGTTATTATTAATGAGTCGGCTGCAAAAGCGATCGGATATACTCCTCAGGAAGCCATAGGTACCTGGATCAAAAATGTAACAGGCGACAGCCTTCCAAGAAAAATTGTAGGAGTAGTGAAAGATTTTCATTTCAGATCATTAAAAGAATCTGTTGAACCGCTGGTTGTATCAACAAAGGCTGGTGACAGAAGACTTGCCCTCATCAAATTGAAGACAGCAGATATTCCCGAAACAATCGCAAGAATTGAAAAAATTTATAAGAAAGCGGCCCCTGATTTTCCCTTTGAATACACGTTCCTTGACGACAGATTTAATGGGCTGTATAAAACCGAAAGTAAACAACAATCTCTGCTTAGTGTATTTTCCGTTATCGCTATTTGTATTGCGTGTCTTGGGCTATTCGGACTTGCATCTTATACTGCAATGAAGCGAACCAAAGAAATTGGTATCCGAAAAGTGATTGGATCATCAGTAAGTAATATCATATTCCTTTTGTCGAAGGACCTGCTAAAACCTGTATTATTAGGAACGGCAATAGCTATTCCTGTTGGATATTACGCCATGCAAAACTGGTTGCAGAATTTCGCCTATCGCACCCCGGTTAGTTGGTGGTTATTTGTGCTGGCATCTTTGGTGGCGATAATAATTGCTATAGCAACAGTAAGCATTCAGGCCATAAAAGCTGCTATGGCCAATCCGGTGAAATCACTTAGATCAGAATAACGGGGAATAATTTCCCGGGATTTGTCATAGGTGGGAGAATCAAAAACTCCTGGATCAAGTTTGGCTTTTCAACGGATTGGAATGGCGGTTCAGGGATTTGGATCAAATTCTAAGTTTGGTTATTCATAAGTGGAAGATTATTTACTCCCTACGCAACTTTGGTCTTTTCATGGATATCAAGGATGTACTATATTGGTCAAAGCCAGTTTTTTATTTGTAACCGGGTTATGGAAATATTCCTGCATTATCGGACTTTAGTTACCATTGATCAACCACTTCCTCAATATTGTGACAATTTAATGTCAAAATGAGGGTACTAGCTCCGAAAGTCGTGGCCTTACGATTCTAACTGGCAATAGACTAAGCTTAAATTGCAGGTATACCAAACTGTTGGGCTCCAATGGCGTCCTGGGTAAGAGTTATGGACGTACTATTTCGGCAATACCTATAATTCCATCGGCATATAATAACCCGAATTTTTATCCAACTTTTAGACCCGCAATGAAATTCTGTTTAAAGACAATAATTTTGGTATAAATCTATTCGCCATGAACCGCCTTAATAAAATAATCGTTGCCAATTTTTTTATTGCTACTCTACTTTCTCTCTTCATATCGTGCAACGCACAATCAACATCAAAAGGGTATTTGCTGGCATTGTCAAAAACGGATCATACACTCGCAATTGTTGATCCCGCAACACTCAATGTTCTTGGTAAAGTTCCAGTTGGCATTGATCCGCACGAAGTAATAGCATCAACAGATGGAAAGACGGCCTATGTAACAATTTACGGTGGGGGAAGTCTGCATGAGATTAATGTAATTGACGTCATTTCAAAAAAAGCACTTTCAACAATAGACACAAGACCGCTGTATGGTCCGCATGGAATTGTATTTGTGAATGGCTACGTTTGGTTCAGCGCGGAAGGTTCAAAAGCTGTTGGCAGATATGATCCACAGGCAAACAAAATCGACTGGAGTATGGGAACCGGACAGGAAAGGACACATATGATTTATGTAACTCCTGATTTGAAAAAAATTTACACTACTAATATTGCTTCTGGCACTGTGAGCATACTATCTGCTACTTCAATTCCACCTCCGCCAAATGCACCTGCAACAGCAAAGCCCAGGGAAGACTGGACGCAAATCCTGGTGCCAGTTTCAAAAGGTTCAGAAGGATTTGATGTATTGGGAGATAGTACGGAGTTGTGGACAGCTTCAGGACAGGATGGTGTGATATCAATCGTTGATCTAAAAACAAATTCTCTTGCATCAAAAATTGATGCAAATGTTGTTGGTGCAAACAGGTTAAGATTTACTCCGGATGGAAAGATGGCTTTAATTTCAAGTCTGCGTTCCGGCGATTTAACGGTCTACGATGTCAAAACCCGCAAAGAGATTAAGAAAGTAAAAATGGGTGGAGCTGGTGCAGCAGGCATTGAATTCGATCCGAATGGATCCCGGGCTTTTGTTGCCTGTACGCCGGATAACTTCATTGTGGTGATTGATTTGAAATCTTTAGAAGTAACAAGCAAAATAAATGTAGGCGGTGGCCCTGATGGAATGGCCTGGGCGCATGTGCAGTAGGAAGTACAGAGTACTTAGTACCTAGTACCTAGATAGAAGATTTTAGATTTTTCCTGCCTCCCCGCCTTCGCGAAGCTTGAGCGAAGCACGGCCGGCAAGCAGGGATTTTAGATTTTAGTAAGATCCTTTATCTAATCCTCTATCTTCTATCTTAAATTCTTTATTCCTGCCTGCGGCAGGCAGGCAAAATCCCCGCCCGTACCGAACGGTACTTTCCCGAATGACTCGTACAGGCGGGCGTTCGGGCGGACAAAATCTAAAATCGCTGTTTGGTTATTCGGTTCGAAGAGATTTTACCGGATTTGCAATGGCGGCTTTGATTGCATGATAACCGACAGTGAGAAGCGCAATCAGAATGGCGCCTGCACCTGCAAGCAGAAATATCCACCAGCTAACGTGGATTCTGTAAGCAAAATCCTGGAGCCAATTATTTGCCAGCAACCAGGCAATTGGACTGGCAATAAGAATTGCAATTAAAATAAGTTTTGCAAAATCACGGCTAAGCATTTGTGTGATACTTGCCACGCTTGCTCCGAGAACTTTCCTTATGCCGATTTCTTTTGTCCGCCTTCCTGCCATGAACATGGAAAGACCAAACAATCCCATGCAAGAAATAAATATGGTGACAACCATTGCACCATTAACCAGGTGGGCCGTTGTTGTCTCCGGTCCAAACAGCCACGTTATCGATTCATCAAGGAAACTGTAATTAAATGGAGTATTGGGATAGATTTCGTTCCACGCTTTTTCAATTGCGGTAATTACAGGTTTGATTTGTTCCGACTCTTTACCCTTGCTTTGCAATTTGATGGCAATACTTTTTTCAAGCTCAGGCCATTTTCCTATAGCGAGAGGCTTCACCTTTTCATGAAATGAATCCTGCATGAAATCAGCAACTACTCCTACTATGGGACAATCTCTATTACTTAACGTGACTACTTTGCCCACAGCATCTTCCGGCTTGCTAAATCCAAGTGCCTTAGTAAGCGTTTCATTCACCACTACTTCCTGGAGACTATCACTGTGAAAAATATTTCGACCTGCAATTAATTTCATCTTATAGAAAGAAATGAAATCTTCATTGCCTTCCTGAATAGTGACATCGAGATTAATATTTTTTTCTTTGAAAATGGCGCCGGTACCAGCGTGCGCAAACCCCATTGGCGAATTACCCTGCAGGATAACTTTTTCAATACCGGGAATATGTTTGATTTTCTCAGCAAGAATTCCGGTCTTTGCTTTTCTATCGCCCCATGTATTAAGTGTAACAATTGCATCTGTTGAAAAGCCTTTATCGGCCTTGCGCATAAACCGAATTTGATTGGCAATTACGATTGCACTAATAATAAATACCAGTGAAATCGTGAATTGAAAGACTATCAATCCCTTTCTAACAAAAAATTTCCCTGAAGATCCTGGAGCTCCAACGCCCTTCAGGCTAATTGATGGCAGGTAAGATGCAAGAACTCTGGCTGGATAATAGCCAGCAAGCAATGTAGCTAAAAGCGAAAGGAGAATTACAAAGACGACAGTTTGACTCTCAAATGGATTGAATATTATACCAGCAGGAATAAATTCTGAAAGCAGATTCAGAGCCGGTCTCACCAGAATAATTGCAAGACATACAGAAATTAATACGAGGACAAACGTCTCAGCGAGGAATTGAAATGTAATGGTTGATTTATTACCGCCCATAACTTTCCGGATTCCGATCTCCTTGGCACGTTGCAATGATTGAGCAGTGGAAAGATTAATAAAATTTACAGCCGCAATGAGCAGGATAAACAAAGCAAGACCCAGCAATGCATATTGCATCGGCAGATAGGCCTTACGAAAATCATCTCCATCATCGCCTCTTCTAAAATCGGGTGTAAAATGAATTTCTGAAAGTGGCTGCAACCACATACTAAGTTTTGCTCCCGCTGGTATATTCTTTACATTCCTTGAAATATACCTTGCAAATCGTTGGTTGATTTGTTCGGGATTACTCGATGTTGAAAGTTTGACAAAAGCCATAGATTGATGCGGACTCAGGCTGCTCCAATCGTCCGTACCGATTTGTGACTTTATGAAACTATGTGTTGCAGTGCTATAAGAAACAAAATCTGTAAATCCAAAATCTGTATTCCCTTCCCAATCTTTTACAATACCTGCTACCGTTAGTTGCAATGAATCATCATAAATCACTTTCTTACCCAGCATCTGCGCTGCGCTGATATCACCAAAATATTTTTTTCCTCTTTTTTCTGATAGAACTAATTGAAAGGGTTGGCTAAGAACCTTTGGATCGCCAGTAAGCCATTGATATTTGAAAATATTAAAGTATTCAGGCCATGTAAAAATCACTGTCGTTCCATAGCTTCCCTCCATGTGGAAATCAAATTTCTTTTCCTGACCTTGTCCATCAACAACCTTGATTCCCGGCGGATACAAGTGAAAACCAGCAGTCGCCTCAAAACCTGGAATTTGATTCTGAAAACCTGCTACGTCTGGAATTGGACAATTGAGAAATATTTTTTGCCCGGTTGGTTCTTGTATTTCTCCCACGATCCGGTATATGCGATTTGAGTCCTCATGAAATTTATCAAAGCTCAGGTCAAACCTCGTCATTAAAAAAATAACGATACAGGAACAAAGTCCGAGTGCCAGTCCGAGTACATTAATAACCGTATAAAGTCTGTTCCTTGAAATTGTCCTGAATGCGATGCGGAAGTAATTCTTGATCATAGCGAGTGAATTTCAATAGTGAAAGAACCGTTTTTCGGCTCCAACAAAAATGCCATTGTGCTATGAGCATGGAAATCAAATTAGTGAAGAAAATGTATAGGCACAAATTGTTCGCTTTTAGAACAGTGACTGTCCGGTGAAAGTACTTAGTACCTAGTACTTAGTGCCTAGACAAATCGCACCGCCTGAACGTACCGTCCATTATGGGCAGGGTTCGGTACGGCGGGTATAAACCACAAACCATACGCCGAGCGACTGTCTCCAGGAGCTCAATTCTCACTGTGCTAATTATAAAACGAGTGGTAGTTCCTGAAGACAGAAACCACGGCGGTGTTATTCTTGAACGCGAAAAAGTATTCAGTATTTAGTACTTCTATCTGGCCAAAACGCCGAGCGACTGTCTTCAGGAGCTCAATTCGTTATGCTAATTTTAAATCGAGTGATATGGACTTAGTACCTGGTGTTATGTTAATTGTAAAATGACCAATTCATTCGCGAATTGTGGGAGTTCAAACCTAAGGATATTAAGCTCTCAAAATTATATTCGTTGGTAGCAATCCGGAGCCACTCGCTCCACTGGTGGGGAGCTC
>PSRI01000088.1 GCA_003175935.1 Bacteroidota bacterium | reverse complement strand
ATTTCCTGCTCGGTGGACCATCTCAAAAGTGATTCTTTATTGTCGAGAAGTGTGACAGTAAAGTCTGTCAGTTTGATTGGCAATGCAGCAAAAGTTCCATTCAATGCGAAAAGATCAGTATTTACAAGATCATCTCCATCCGTTGCGGTAAAAAGTATTTTGCCATTGGTAGAAAAAAATACAAATGCAGGATCCGCGTCACCAGGACCTGGATTAATATCTTTTTCCAGTGTGGTTCCTCCACTGGTTCCGTCTGTTCGGTACACTTCGTTTCCACTCGTGCCATCTGTAGCGGCAAAAAATAAAGAATCGGCTGTATAAATATAGCTTATACCACTACCTGTACCAATGCCGCTTGCTGCTCCGGCATTCAAATCTTTAACTATTTGTGTTCCTCCGGGTGTTCCATCTGTAATCCAAAGTTCATATCCCTCAGCACTCGTTCCCGCAACAAAAAAGAATTGTGTTCCCTTAAACAATGGATAAGTCAGATTCCCATTAGAAGCAGAGATAGATGGCAGTACTACAGGGATCTGGCTCGGATCAGTTGGATCGAAAGATTTAAATAACTGCGTTCCCAATGCAGATCCATCCGACTCCCAGAGTTCAAAACGAGTTGCTGCATCCGAAGCTCCGAAAATAAATTTATTAGTAAGATTTTCTGCCAATACAACAGGTATGAAAGTAAGTGATGGAGAAGAAATAATGTCTTTCACTAAACTTGTATTACCAGGAGTACCGTCTGTGGTCCATAATTCTCCAGTGCTGGTTCCATCGAATGCAATAAAATATGCTTTGTTATTGAAAATGTGAAACCCGCCAAATACCGGGGCAGTAATAAATGGTGCAACCACAATATTCGTAGAATTGCCAATGCCCGGATTGATATCTTTTAATAAGATGGTATTTCCAGGAGTTCCGTCGGTGACCCAGAATTCATCACCATTAGTGTTGTCAGTTGCAGTAAATAAAACCTTGCCGTTGAATAGGAAAAATGATTTGGGATTTGAAGAATCTGCATTTCCATTTCCTGTATTGATTTCTTTTAGCATGGTAGTTCCAGTACCTGATCCATCAGAAATCCACAATTCATTTCCAGATGCTGCAGTGTTAGCAGCAAACAGTAAATAAGTGCCGGAAGAAAAAAGAAATGAACTGCTGTTGCCATTAAAACTGCTGTCAGTGCCCGGAACAATGTCTTTTACAAGTGTAGTCCCTAATGCTGTACCATCCGTTCTCCAAAGTTCTCTTCCTTCTGCTGCCGTAGTAGCTTCAAAATACAGGAAGCCATTCAATTGAGTAAAACCTGATGGTCTGGATCCTGCGGGCCCTGTATTAATATCTAAAACAATTGAAGTTCCTCCGAGAGTTCCATCTGTTACATATAATTCAGTTCCGGTTGCAGTTTCCGTTCCTACAAAAAGCCATTTGCCTGCAGCCAGTGACCCTGCGCCTGCTTCATATTCAATCGTTGAGGTTACCTGCGTTGTTCCACCAGGCGTTCCATCTGTTACCCAAATACTTTTGTCAATATTAGAGGATAATAAAGTCACACTCGAATTTATCACACCCGCGAACTGCAGACTTCCATTATTATTGAGTTGAGTAACCTGGCCTTGCGATTTCAGCGATACAAAGAAGATTAGCGCAGCGAAGAGTAGATTTTTTTTCATAACTAAGGTTATATGGTTTATCAATTCATATTTCAATTTGAATTCAATGATTCGATACATTTTCACTCTGCGGAATCTGTAGACTTCACTTACCGGTAACCAGATGTGAATGAAACTTTAGAAAGTTTTTGGCAAAACCTTAATCGGAATATGGCACTCAAAAAGGGATACGAATGCGAGTCTGCAAAAGGGACCTTAGGATTAATAGTGGAATGTGGTTTAGATAAGCAGAGGAAAGAATATTGGGATTTGAGATTAAAAGATACGAAATATTATATTTTTCCAATATATTATTTGAGGAATTTAGTCCGTAAGCTTCGCTTAGGCTTTAGGGTAATCACGATTATATCGATTTCTTCGTGTTATCCAGCCCAAATTCTTGGATTGCGTTATTAACGCGAATAAATGTTCAGCCCTCCCATTTGGCCGCTTCGCCTTTAAAATAGTCCGCTATACCTGATTTGTGATTGACCAAAGGGCATGCTGAGAAATAATTTTGTCCTCCATTTTGATAATCCAAAAAATTCATGAAATGAAAAAGACTAAGAACATTCTTGCCAGTACTGTGCTTACAGGGACAATGGCTTTACAGGGTACGATTGGAAGTGCTCAGGGTGGTCCAATAGCAGAACCAGCCAATTCGGATGTAATTCGCACATTTCATGTTCACATACCCGACAACGAAATAGCAGATTTGAAGAAGCGCATTTTGGCAACACGCTGGCCTGATCGTGAGACGGTAACTAATGAAACACAGGGTGTACAGTTTGCAACTATGAAGGAGCTTGCACAATACTGGGCAAACAGTTACGACTGGCGCAAAATCGAAGCTAAACTTAATTCATACCCTCAATTCATAACTACAATTGATGGGGTAGATATACATTTCATTCATGTCAAATCCAAATATCCCAATGCACTTCCTGTAATTATCACTCATGGTTGGCCTGGTTCAATAATTGAGCAATTGAAGGTGATCGGCCCACTTACTGACCCGGTTGCTTATGGAGGGAAACCCGAAGATGCATTTGATGTTGTAATTCCTTCCCTACCCGGACATGGTTTTTCAGGAAAACCAACTACAACAGGATGGGAACCGGTTCATATTGCACGAGCATGGATTGAACTCATGAAGAGACTAGGATACAAAAAATATGTTGCCCAGGGTGGTGATTGGGGTAATGCTGTTTCAGAAAATATGGCGCTGATTGCTCCACCAGAATTGTTAGGTATTCATACCAATATGCCGGCAACTGTTCCTGCAGATATTTCAAAAGCCCTGGCATCAGGAAATGTTCCAGCAAGTCTTTCGCCCGACGAGCTGAATGCTTATAAACAATTGGATTTTTTCTATAAGAAAGGTCTGGCTTACGCTAGTGAAATGGGTTTGCGTCCTCAAACACTTTATGGAATTGAAGATTCTCCAATTGGACTTGCAGCCTGGATGCTGGATCATGATGACAGAAGTTATAAACTTATTGCACGCGTTTTCAATGGCGAAACTGAAGGATTATCAAAAGACGATATTCTTGATAATGTGAGTTTATATTGGTTTACTAAAACAGCAGTTTCTTCAGCAAGACTTTACTGGGAGGCAACATTGATTGCGACAGGAGGATTTTTTGATCCCAGAAACGTAACAATTCCTGTTGCAGTAACTGTATTCCCTGATGAAATTTATGCAGCACCAAAAAGCTGGACTGAGAAAGCATATTCCAAACTCATCTATTTTAACAGGGTGGAAAAAGGTGGCCACTTTGCAGCATGGGAACAACCAAAAATTTTTTCTGAGGAATTAAGAGCAGCATTTAAATCGCTGCGCTAAAATGAATTTTTAATCAGGAAATTAAGTATCCGAATTGGGACGTGCATGAAAGATCGCGTCCCTTTTATTATCCAAAAAATAACAGATCATAAAATTTATAAATCAGAAATTAAAGATGCACCGGAAAAAAGATTGGCCGCCGGATTTTATTGGAAGAGCAGCCAATTGATAATTTATCTAAATGAGTTTTGTTATCTGTCATCTAACCAGTTTAAAAAAATTCTGGATCTTTCTTTGGAAACCAACAAGCGCCCGGCAAATGGAACGGAAGTTTTTACAATTAACTTTCTTCCAAAATAATGTTCTACTTCTTTCACAAATTGAAAATTCACAAGACACTGTCGATTTAGTCGGAAGAATTGTTGGTCAGATACCAAATGTTGTATCTGATGAAGGGAATGGTTCACCATATATTCAATACCATCGTTTGTTATGATGGTGGAACGTTCTAATTTGATATAAAAAAATGCAATAGAATCAGTCGAAACAGTTGAATATTTATTATTCTTAAAAACAAGAAAGCTTTTTTTTACTCCTCTTAATACTTTTTCGGATTCATTTTTAATTCTGGCTTTTGCAGGTTTTCGTTTTATCGGGATTATGCCCTTTACAATTCTTGCCGGGATAGCTGGCTGAACAGCGACTTCTAAACAGTAGTCCGTAGTTTTGGCAGAGTAGTTCATATCCTAATGTTTTTTTGGTTGCTAAATTCCTTCATCATTTACCCATTTAGATCGAAATCAACTGAAAGGGAAGTTGATTTCCATTCTTCCAGTTACGTGGTCATTGTTGTAAGTTTTCCTGATGCTCGATTATAGTCGTCTTGTTCTAAGTACAGATCAAGAGGTGGTGTTTGACGTTCTGCAAGCGAAATGAGTATGGAAGATGATTTCAAAGGATCACCGGGTTGTTTTCCATTTCCTGCCTGGCAGGAGGCAATTACTTAAACTTCAAAAATTTTATTGATCTCGGATTCCGGGGTTTCTTCTACTGCAATCATAAGATATTCAGCGTTATTCACTACCACATCAATCGTGCCGAAGGCCAGAAGGGTTTGCTGAATGGATTCTTCTATCGAATCCAAAGTATTCAAATCGACAGAGATAGGAAGAAATTGTTCAGACCGGAATTCACCACCTTTCTCTTTCAATTTATTCGCATATCGGGAAGCCGCCGCCACACGATAACCGTAAGCCAATAGTTTTTTGACGAGAATAAGTCCCAATCCTTGCGAGCCCCGGTTACAAACCAAACTTTAGGATTGCTCATAATATTTTTTTAGGGTTTAATAAATAACTCCTCTTGATTTGTGGGCATCATCAAATTGGTCTCCTCAATCAACGATTCCGCGTAAAGGTCCCTACATAATTGGATAGTCGATGCGGATTATTTTCGAGCCTTTGTTTTTGTTCCACATGATTAATGATTTACTGATTCGTATCGCTGATCATTTTATTGACGATTAGCCACTTCCCTTCGAATTTGTGAAAGGATAAATATTCATGGTAATAGAAATCGTACATTCTTACTTTCACTTCCGCAATTCCGATGCTGTTGATTGTTTGTATGGAAATAATTTCTCCTTTAAAAGGCTTGCCAGAGTCTTTCGGACTTTTTCGGTTCTTTACTCCATCCAGGTATTGCTCCAGGTTTTTTTCGTAGGGCTGCCCGTTCACGTCTCCAAACAAAAGCGTTCCTTTAAAATAAATTTCATTCAATAAATTCAGATCGCCCAGGTAGATCCCTTTGAAATAATTACTTTCAAGTGCTTTAGCAATGGCTGTTTCGTCTTCCTGATTATTTTTCATTTTGAATTGTTTTGATTTTTGTTACTGAATGTCTTAGAGAAATAATACTTAAAAATTTCAGCGTCCTTTCCCTCATTGAAGCATAACCTTACACTCATATGGTTTCTTTAAAGAGCTTAGCTACAATAAATACATCCAAATCAAATTTATTGTTGATTCGGCTGTCTCCTAAATTTATTTGAAAAATTACCTGACCTGAATCTCACTAGATATTTCGTACTATCGACCATGACATCCGAAATCAAGCAATTCTCTTTAGTTGAAGGCAAACCACAAACAGGCGAGAAATAAAATCATCTTTTTCTAGGTACCAGGACCTTGTCTTTGCTCGAATTTTTAACCACGGAGCCGCGAAGTTCACGAAGGTTCACAAAGCTCAAGTTGTTGCATCTTTGCGTGAAATTTATTATTTAGCAGCAACTACGCGAAATCCCTGATTACTAAATGAAGCGTGTATATAAGCTTGTCCGATACTATATGAATTAAACGAATGACAAGAATTCTTACTGCACCACCAGGAACCGCCACGGGCGTGTATAAGTGTAGATTTTTCAGACGGCGATATTTTCCCACTACAAAATTCGAAAACATTTCCGTACATATCATACAACCCCCACGGATTTGGTTTGAATTTGCCGACCGGCGAAGTATACATAAATCCATCTGACAAATCCGCGCTCTTGTGATCTCGACCATACCAAATATTCGCGTAAGACTTTATGCTCCGATCATTGGTCCCAAAGAAATAATCTGTCCGTGTCCCAGCCCGACAGGCAATTTCCCATTCTTCAATCGTAGGCAACCGTACTCCGGCCCAGGCACAATACGCCTCTGCGTCATGGTAACTTATGCAAGTAACCGGATGATTCATGATTTTATTAATTCCACCGCGGGTAATGCCATTGGGATACCGCCATGAGGCTGTGCTATCACTCAACCATTTGAATTCATCAAGTCCGGGCTGAAAAACCATTGCATTATGAAACTTCTCTGCATCAGTTACATAATGAGTCGCGGCTACAAAAATTTCGAATTGTTGATTAGTTGTTTCGAATATGGCCATTCGAAAACTGTCTATATGTACTTTGCGTGTCGGGTTTTGAGAATTTCCTTCCTTGCCAATTTCATACATACCGGCAGGGATGAGGACAAATTTATCCGACTGTTGTCCAAACAAATTTTGACCTAAAAACAGAAATAGAAAAAGCAATGATTTATTTTGTTTGAAGGCCATTGTAATAATTTGTAGCCCTTTGAATTATCAATTCTTCATTTGCTTTATTATGAATCAGGTACTTTGAGTACGAATCTTCATTTCCATCATACAGTTTTTTGTATGAAATTGAATTCATAAATTCAGCGTAATTATTATTTTTCATCAAGAGCATCAGCATCGTTAGAATATAGTGGTCCTTTTTTTCCTTATTGTAAAAATTTATTAGAAACGGTATCATTTCCTTTCCATTGATTGCAACTATCGCTTCCTTAAAATTTGAACCAATAATATTGTCTTTTTCGATCGTTTCCTTCATTAAGTTTTCTACACTGTCGCGGTTTTCCTTGAAGAAATCTATCTGTCGATCACTCCAATCATACTCACCAAAATTATCAGTCAATTCACCATAGATTCTATTTTCTTCATGTTCTCTACTCGGGAGTATATCGCACATCTGGCTGTAAGATTCAGGATGAATCATGTTATAAGTAAATTTCAGTTTAATCGGCAATGATTTGTATACTCTTACATCAATAGCTTCTACACCACCATCTCCGGATGAGTCATCTTCCCAAGTAATTTTTCGTATGAGGGCCTTTACAGAATCAAGACCATAAGGAGGAATTGACGGTTCTTCTAAAATATATGGCTTGTAGTTAGGTGGGGAGTCTGATTTCGCCGAGACTTGTACGTTTGCTGAATCTTTATTTTTAAAGTTTATTTCGGATGATTTTCTTGGGCCTGGGGATTTGCATGCAAAAAGGCAAATGACTATCATCAGAGGCAAATGGTGTTTTTTCATGCGAACAAAATACTGCTTTTACCGAAAATCAGAAGGCAAATAAGGTAAATAATATGAACAGACTTAACTAAGAATCAAAACTAGCACTATTGCTTAAGAATTTCAGAAATTCGCGAGTTCAAACTCAAATTAAAGAGTCATTCTTAAAATAATTTTTACCTGCCTCAATTATAGGGACTTCCCGCAATGCTGCGGGATAAACTTCTCCTCCCTGTTTTTGCTACGCAAAAAAAATCGCGCTCCTGGCGCGATGTTGTCACTTCGTGACCCCGCAGGGACTCGAACCCTGGACCTACTGATTAAGAGTCAGTAGCTCTACCAGCTGAGCTACGGAGTC
>PSRI01000003.1 GCA_003175935.1 Bacteroidota bacterium | reverse complement strand
GCAGTGTGGCCCGTACCGGCGGTATGAACCTTGCCTGGACCTCCGATCGAATTGGACCCATTTGCCGTGATGCCGGGGATGCTGCAATGGTATTTGCGTTTATGCATGGCAGTGATGCGTATGATCGCGCCTCCCGAACCATGCCTTTCAATTATACGGGTAAGGTCGATCTTTCAAAAATCAAGGTGGCTTATGCAAAAAACTACATCGATACATTATCAGATAACAGTGCGGAAAAAGCGGTAATTAAAACTTTGCGGAATGCAGGTGTGCAGGTTACAGCAATTGATTTTCCGTCAAACTTACGAACGAATGATCTGCTTACAACCATTTGGGCAGCGGAATCTGCTGCGGCTTTTGACGGTCTAACCAGGTCGGGTAGGGATAGTCTTATGGTACAACAATGGCAAAGTCGCTACCCAAATCAGTTTAGGAGTGCACGTTTTATTCCGGCTGTTGAATATTTAACAGTATGTCGGTTACGCTACATGGTTATGCAGCATGCGTTTCCAATTTTGAGCAAGTATGATATCATTATCGTGCCCAGCATGTCTGATGAGCCAATGGCGTTAACCTGCCTTACGGGAAATCCTTGTCTTACATTGCCATCTGGTTTACCGACTAACGGTAATGCACCCCCGAGCATTACTTTCATAGGAGGAAAACTATATAGTGAAGCAATAATAACTGCGTTTGCGAAAAAATTTCAGGATATGACCCATTATCAGTTGCAGCATCCGGAGATGTTTATGAAGTGAGTATTTTGTATATAGTACTTAGTATATAGTACTTAGTACTTAGACAAAAACAACAAATTGAGAAGACAAGAAGTACCGAGTACCTAGTACCTAGAAAGTTTAATGCTGAGGGTTGAAAAAGTTTGTTGATGGTTGCCTTCGCGAAGCTCAAGCGAAGCAAGGCCGGCAGGCAGGAAAGTCAAAAGTTTTTTCTATTCTTTGTCATTTCGATGCCCGAGTCTAGTCAGAGAAATCTGTAACGCAAATGGAACTCTATGGCATAGGCGGAAATAAGCAATTTGAGAAAATCGATACTTGATAGATGGTTTCTGGTATAGTGTACTTTGTAACTATGCTCAACCACAAACTACGACCTACAAACCACAAACAACAAACTATAAAGCTCTTCGGAACACAACCAGCTTTGCTGTCAATTGTTGTACTACTTCTCCATCCTGATTAATTGTTTGGCTTTGCAGATGCACGATCCCGCGATCAGTTTTGGATTTTGAGGGAATGATATCGGTGATTTTGCAATGAACGTGTAATACGTCTTGCGCGCGAGTAGGCCGGGGCCAGGAAATTTCGCCGCCCAAACCGATGACACCGCCTGAGAAATGCATGGTTTCGACCATTAAGCGCATTGAAACAGATGCAGTGTGCCAGCCGCTTGCAACGAGGCCTTTGAAAAAAGAATTTTGCGCAGCTTCAGGATCCATGTGAAATGGTTGTGGATCGTATTGTGATGCGAATGAAATAATTTGTTCAGCGTCTAAAGGATATTCGCGACTTACGAATTCCTGTCCGATTGAGAGGTTTTCCAAAAAAAGTAGGTTCTCTGAAATCATATTAACGACGTTTAATGAGCTATACAGTACCTAGTACTTAGTACTTAGTACTTAGTACTTAGATAAAACAAAGGACCACAAACTAATAACTACAAACCATAAACTATAAACCACAAACTTAATTCGGCTTCCTGTAAAACTCGGTTTTCTCCGGCCTGAGTGGTTCTTTTCCCAAAATAATATCAGCTGCTTTTTCGGCGATCATCATGATAGGCGCGTATAGGTTACCGTTAGTTATGTATGGCATGACGCTTCCGTCAACGATTCTTAAACCTTCGAGTCCGTGCACGCGCATGGTGAGTGGATCGACGACGGACATATTATCTGTTCCCATTCGGCAGGTGCAGGATGGATGCAGGGCGGTTTCGGAATCACGCTTCACCCATTCCAGTATTTGTTCATCGGTGTCGACACCGGGGCCGGGAGAGATTTCGCCACCGTTGAATTCTTCCATCGCCGGTTGATTCAAAATTTTTCTCGCACAACGAATTGCTTCCACCCATTCTTTGCGATCCTGATCTGTAGAAAGATAATTGAAACGAATGGCTGGTTTTTCCCTGGGGTCAGATGATTTAATTAATATTGATCCACGCGCATCGGAATTCATCGGACCCACATGCACCTGGTAGCCATGTCCACCTGAAGGAGATGTTCCATCATATCGAATGGCAACAGGCAAAAAATGAAATTGAAGATTTGGATAAGCAACGGTTTCATTACTTCTGATAAATCCTCCTCCCTCAAAATGATTGGTTGCTGCCGGTCCACTATTAAAAAATAACCATTGAAATCCCACCCAGGGTTTATTGTACCACTTCAATGCGGGCCATACACTCACCGGTTTCTTGCAGGAATATTGAATATATACTTCGAGGTGATCCTGTAAGTTTTGTCCAACCCCGGGAAGATCATGCACCACATCAACACCAGCAGATCTTAAATGGTCGGGATTTCCTATTCCTGACAACTGAAGAATTTGCGGAGTGTTAATGGATCCTCCGCAACAAATAATTTCACCAGCCGAATGTTTTTGCAATTTATTTCCCTGCAAAAATGCTACTCCGACTGCACGCTTTCCATCGAAAAGAATTTTTGTTACCAGTGCATTGCAGATTACTTCCAGATTTTTTCTTTTTCCTAAAACCGGATGCAAGTAAGCCTGCGATGCGGACCAACGTCTTCCATTCTTAATATTTCGATCGAACATTCCAAATCCTTCCTGCTGAAATCCATTCACATCATCTGTCAAAGGATATCCCGCCTGCCTTGCAGCATTAAAAAAAGCTTTGAACAGGGGATTTGTTGCAGGACCAGTTTCGAGATGCAATGGACCTCCGGCACCACGAAAGAAATTTGTTCCGGCAGTTCTGTTTTCAGATTTTTTGAAATAAGGAAGAACATGCGCATAATCCCAGGTTTCCATTCCCGGATCCTTTGCCCATTTTTCATAATCGAGAGGATTTCCACGAATGAAAATCATTCCGTTGATTGAACTGGAACCTCCTAAAACTTTTCCCCGTGCATGATAAACCTGGCGATTATTCATGTATGGCTCTGGCTCAGATTTATATTGCCAGTCGTAATATTTGTTTCCAATTGGATAAGTAAGTGCAGCAGGCATATGAATAAAAATATCCCACCAGAAATCTTTTCTTCCCGCCTCAATCATTAACACTTTGTGATCAGGATTTTCACTTAATCGATTTGCCAGTACACAGCCGGCAGATCCGCCTCCAATAATTATTGTATCAAAAACTTTGTCCATCTTAATAAGGTGATTCTACATTTCCTAATTCTACATAAACACTTTTTAGTTGGGTATAATGCTGAATAGCAGCAAGGCTATTTTCCCGGCCCTGTCCGGATTGTTTATACCCTCCAAAAGGAAGTTCGATAGGAGTGATGTTGTAATTATTGATCCAGCAGGTTCCTGCCTGCAATTGATGAATTACCCGATGTCCGCGTTTGATATCATTCGTAAATACTCCGGCTGATAATCCGAATGGAGTATCATTTGCTCTATCAATCACCTCTTCTTCGGAATCAAAACTTAAAATTGACAACACCGGACCAAATATTTCTTCCTTACATATTTCCATTGAATCATTACAATCCGTAAAAATTGCAGGGCTAAGAAAATTGCCTGAAGAAATATCTTTGCCTTTAAAATCTTTTTCTGGTTTGATACCTCCAGTTAACAATCTTGCACCTGAAGATTTTCCTGAATCAATAAAGCGAATTATTTTTTCCAGGTGAGCTTTGCTAATTACTGCGCCCATTTGTGTATCGGGATCAGTCGGGTCACCAATCCTGATTTTTTCAGTGCGCTCTTTTAATTGTTTTAAAAATGAATCAAATATTTTTCGCTGCACAAATACGCGAGTGCCATTTGAGCAAACTTCTCCCTGTGTGTAGAAATTGGCGAGCATGGCTGCTGATACTGCATTTTGTAAGTCGGCATCATCAAAAATAATTAAGGGTGATTTTCCGCCGAGTTCGAGTGTGACTTGCTTTAATTGTGATGCGGCACCGGCAAATATTTTTTTACCTGTTGCAACTGAACCGGTCAATGAAACTTTTGCAATGCGCGGATGATCTACTAATCTGGCTCCAACTTTACCATCACCCTGTACCACATTAAATAAACCAGCAGGTGCACCTGCTTCCATAAATGCTTTTGCCAATTCAAGTGCGGTAACGGGAGTAAGTTCAGATGGTTTAAAAATCATGGAGTTTCCGCAAGCCAGTGCTGGCGCGGCTTTCCAGGCAGCAATTTGGATGGGGTAGTTCCATGCGCCAATTCCGGCACAAATACCCAAGGGTTCACGACGGGTATATCCAAATGCATTTTTTAAATCGAAAAACTCCCCGTGTATCCCTGCAGCCATCCCACCAAAATATTCCAAAGCATCGGCAGCGGAACTAATATCTACCGCCAGCGATTCTGCAATTGGTTTACCAACATCCTGGGTTTCTAACAATGCAATTTGCTGCAACTTTGAACGTAAAATATTAGCAGCATTTATCAAAACTCTTCCGCGTTCTGCACCAGTTTTTGTTTTCCAAATTTGAAATGCTTTTTCAGAAGAATTTACCGCAGCGTCAATCTCATCATCAGTAGCCTGATAAATTTCTCCCAATGGAGCATTATTAGCCGGATTATAATTTACCCAGGAATTTCCCTTTGAACCCTTAGTCACTTCACCATTTATAAATTGAGTATACACCATATTGTCCTTAAGAAATTCTTTGTTTTCTATAAAAATAAATTAACACTCCAATGAAAATCAAGCCTGCTGTGTAAATCCAGGCTGAATACTGATGGTACCACTCCTCTCCATAGGTTGAAGTCCGTGGCCACGATACATTAATCACCATACAACTACTCCATATCAGGGCTAAAATATTTATGGGCAATCCCCATTTTCCCAAATGAAATCTGGCATTGGTGTCGACACCGCGACTCGCGGGGGTGATTCTGTTTTTTAGTTGAAGCGCAACCACAATCCAGTATGCCAGGTTTGCCCAAAGTATGGATATTGAAGTTATCAATTCAAATACTTTTGGAAATTGAATATTCATTCCCATAATCATTATGGCAACAATTCCGCAAATGAGGGTTGCTAAAATTGGAGTGTGGGTTTTTGGTGAGACTTGCGATAAAGATTTACTGAAGGGCAGACAACCATCCCGGCCCATTGCAAACATTAATCTTACTGCTCCAGACTGAACTGCAAGAGTGCACACGGTGATTGCGAAAATTACGATACAAAGAAAAAGTCTGCCTACTGTTCCACCCAGCACCGATTTCACCAACATTGGCATTCCTCCATTTATATTTCCCAAATCAGGATTACTTAAATCAGGAGCTGCCATCAATGCAAAAAGTAAAACCAGTAATCCCGCAAATCCGGCAGAAAGAAGTGCCTGTAAAATAGCGCGTGGAGCTTTCTTGCGTGGATCATGAGTTTCTTCCGCAAGTGTTCCGGCTGTATCGAATCCATAAAGAACATAAGAAGCTGTAAGCGCCGTGGCTGCAAAAAAAATGGATACATCAGGAAAAGATTTGGATTCCCCGAGATGCTTTACATGAACTACAGCCTCAACAGGAGATCTTTCTCTATTTAAAAACAGGAGAACGATCAGCACAACAATTCCAATCAGTTCGGTAAACACACCTATATTATTTATCAGCGCAAGAAGTTTAATTCCCTTTGCATTAATGATGGTACTTGCAACAATTAAAATCGAACCAAGTACTATGGCATTAACAGCAATCGATTTTGGATCCGTAGAGGTTCCAATGATCTGGAAAGAATTTGAAATTTGAGGCAGACTAACCTGAAGCGCCATTGCAACCGCAGCAATCGTTGTAATTAAGCAGGCCAGGTAGATCCACCCCGTCATCCAGCCAAAAAAAGGATTACCCGTAAACTTGGCCCATTGATAAACGCCGCCGGATAATGGGAATCTTGAAGCCAATTCTGCAAAACAAAGTGCCACTAGTAATTGTCCGGTCAGTACAAATGGCCAGGTCCAGAAAAATGCAGGTCCCGCAACACCATAACCCAAATGAAACATCTGAAAAAGACCAGTAAGAATGGAGATATAAGAAAAACCTGCAGCAAAACTTGAAAAGCTACCCATGGAACGCTTTAATTCCTGTCGGTAACCAAAACTGGCCAGATCGCTATTGTCAGTAACCGGGGAATTCCTCATAATTGATGATGCAGGTTTTGGTCTTGTTTAAAATAAAATCAATCGATTGATGTAAGCTTATTCTTAATTTTTTTCCTGGTTCACGCCGATTTTTATGAACTTCACTCCATGTAACAGGTTATTTGGATCGTTCTCCAATTTATAAAAAATATCAGCATGTCATTAAACGGAATTGATTCAAACTTTACGCTGCCTTCTAAATATTATACAAGCAATGAAATTTTTCAGCAGGAGCTTGAAAAGATTTTTTATAGTAAATGGATTTATGTTGCCTGTGAGGCCGACATTCCCAAACCAGGTGACTATGTTGCTTTAAAATTGGGAGCACGTTCATTTTTTCTCCAGCGAAATGAACAGGGTGAGGTGAAAGGATTTTACAACGTGTGTCGACACCGCGGGCATGAATTGGTGCAGGGAGAAAAAGGGAATTGTCGCAGACTCATTTGTCCTTATCACAACTGGACCTATAACCTCAATGGAAATTTGGTGGTTGCACGAGGCATGAATGATGATTTTCCCAATGAAGATTTCGGACTGAATCCAATAAACGTTGCCGTGATTGGTGGACTTATTTATATTTGTCTGAATTCACCGGCACCCGCAGATATAGAAGAGGTGAGTTCGCTTCTTGGACCTTATCTCGCTCCATACGAATTGCCTAAAACGAAAATTGCCTGTCAGAGAGATATCATCGAAGCAACCAACTGGAAACTTGTCATCGAAAATAACAGGGAATGTCTCCATTGTCCCAGCAACCATCCGGAACTGTTAGTTCCTCTTTATAGTTCTGGTTTTGGAAAAGGTCTGGACAAAGAAAATATTCAACCTTCTGAGCGACGCTTCCAGGAAAAATTACAGCAAAAAGAAATGGAGTGGGAGAGTTTGGATCTGCCATACCACCTGATCGAATTTCCTGATGGCTTATGGTTTCGAACAGTTCGACTGCCATTGGCCAACGATTGCATATCTCACACATTAAAACCCGAACACGCCTGCAAGAAATTGCTTGGCAGTTTGAAACGCGTAGAAGGAAGCGGACTTTCGGTGTGGACACATCCTAATTCATGGAACCATTTTTTGAGCGATCATATTATCACATTCGCAGTATTCCCTCTGTCGGTTGATAAAACACTGGTGCGAACCAAATGGCTTGTTGCAGCCGACGCAGTTGAAGGTGTTGATTATAATGTCGACGATCTCACGATGGTTTGGAGTCAAACCAACGCACAGGATCAAAGTCTGGCAGAAGGCGCTTACCGTGGAATTACTTCAGGTGGCTACATGCCAGGCCCATTGGCAGATGAGGAATACCTCGTGAAACAATTTCTCTCCTGGTACAACGATCAACTCACAATAACTCCGTCCCATTGATGCCAAAAATTGTAATTATAGGTGCCGGTATCGTTGGCTGTTCATTAGCCGACGAACTTACCGAACGCGGATATAGTGATGTAGTGGTGATTGAAAAAGGAAAACTCTGGAAACCCGGCGGTTCAACATCACATGCACCCGGAGTTGTTTTCCAAACAAATGGTTCACGTACTATGGCGCAGTTTGCGCGACAAACGGTTGAGAAACTTTATAGCCTCGAATATAATGGTGAAAGATGTTTTCTCAAAGTAGGAAGCATGGAGCTCGCTACTACACCTGAGCGCCTTGCTGATCTTCATCGCAGAGCAGGGTTTGCTTTGTCTGCAGGAATTGACGCGCGTGTAATTTCTCCTGATGAAGCATTGAAATTGCATCCGCTTCTTAATCGTGAAAAATTGTTAGGTGCACTTTATGTTCCAGACGACGGGATCGCGAGAGCCATACTTGCTGACGAAGTGATGGGGCAAAGAGCGATCAGCCGTGGTGCAAAATTTATTTCAGAATGCGAAGTAACTGCCATTGATCAAAGCGATGGCCATGTAACCGGGGTTCAAACTACACAGGGATTATTTCCGGCAGATATTGTTGTTTCATGTGCGGGAATATGGGGGCCGAAAATTGGAGCGATGGTTGGCATGTCGAAAGCCATTCAACCTTTGGCGCATCAGCTTTGCTACACGTCGCCAATGCCTGAATTATCATCTTATAAAACTGAAGCTGAATTACCCGTGCTTCGACATCAGGGTTCTGATCTTTATTTCAAACAAAGAGGACAAAGTCTTGCCGTTGGTTGGTATGGACATCGTCCGCTTCCATTAAAAGCTGAAGAAATCCTTCCATGCGAAATGGCGGAAGTAATGCCGAGCCAAATGCCATTTACTCCTGTAGAGTGGAAAGGCGCTATGGAAGGAGCAATAGAAGTGATACCATCACTTGCGAAGAGTGAAATTGCTGAATCGATGAATGGATTATTCTCATTCACGGTTGACAATTTTCCTTTAATGGGTGAGTGGTCGGGCCTGAAAGGATTTTGGGTTGCTGAAGCAGTATGGATCACACATGGATGTGGTGTCGCGCGCGCTATGGCAGAGTGGATCGTCAATGGCCATCCAACATTAGCTGTGCATGAATGTGATGTCAACAGATTTGAGGCCCACCAAATGGGTTCGCAACATATTGAAGAACGTGGCGCACAGAATTATGTTGAGGTATACGATTTATTGCATCCATTGCAACCAATGGAGTCACCGCGACCCCTTCGCACAACTGGTTTTTATCCGCGACAGCAGGAACTCGGTGGATTTTTTCTGGAAGCTGCCGGATATGAACGACCACAATGGTACGAGGCGAATGCAGGTCTCGTTGCGAAATACAAATCTCCTCCCCGCGATGAATGGAGTTCAAAATACTGGTCTCCGATTATTGGTGCAGAAGCTTGTGCGGTGAGGGATGGAGTTGGTTTATTTGATATTACAACTCTAAAACGAATCGAAGTAAGCGGCAAAGGTTCACTGGAATTTCTCGAACGATTTACAACAGGTAATCTTCGCAAGAAGCCTGGCTCAATCACTTATTGTCTGATGCTAAATGAGAAAGGCGGCATTATGAGCGATATCACGGTCATGCGTAGGGGAGAACGCGATTTTTTCATCGGTGTGAACAGTAATACGGATATTAATTTTTTGAAAAATCAGGCTCCTGACACTGTTCACGTGAAAGACATCACCGCGGGTACTGTTGGATTGGGTTTATTCGGACCGAAGTCGCGTGAACTTGCTCAATCGCTCACAAGAGATGACATCAGTAATGAAGCCCTGGGCTATTTCAAATTAAAAAACACTTATCTCGGGCATGTGCCGGTGATGTTGTGCAGACTTTCCTATGTAGGTGAACTGGGATATGAAATCTATACTACAGCCGACCTTGCATTGAAACTTTGGGACACGATTTGGAAGGCAGGGAAAAAATTCGGACTGATTGCAGCAGGTCGTGGAGCATTTAATTCTATGCGCCTTGAAAAAGGATACCGCAGCTATGGTCAGGATATGAACAGTGAGCACAATCCGCATGAGGCCGGACTTTCTTTTGCTGTGCGAAAGGGCGGTGGATTTAGAGGTGCTGAAGCGTACAGTGAAGTAGATCCAAATAAATTGAGTCGACGATTAGTTTGCCTGGTACTTGAAAATCCTCAGCATGTAGTTCTTGGGAAAGAACTGGTAATGCACCAGGGAAAAGTAGTGGGTTACGTAACGAGTGCTTACTTTGGTCATACCATCGGCAGGCAAATCGCTTATGCCTGGGTGTTAGAAGAATGGAGTGCTCAGGGAACAAATCTTTCTATCAGATATTTCAATTGCGATTATCCTGCTACGGTAGGTCAGGATCCGCAGTTTGATCCACAAATGACCAGATTGAGATCATGACGCATACAAAAGATACATTGTCGCCTGGCGCCATTGGGAGGAGAAGGGCCGCAACGCTTCCTGAGCAACCTCCGCAATTGTGGAAATCAGTGAAACCAAAGAAAGCTTACGATGTGGTGATTGTGGGCGGAGGTGGTCATGGACTTGCAACTGCTTATTATCTTGCAAAGAATCATGGTTTGAGCAATATTGCAGTGATTGAAAAAGGATGGCTCGCAGGAGGAAATACAGCTCGCAACACAACAATCATCCGGTCGAATTACTTATGGGATGAATCGGGCGCAATCTATGAACATTCATTAAAATTATGGGAGACACTTGAAGAAGATCTCGGCTATGAAATGTTTTTCAGTCAGCGTGGCGTGCTCACACTTGCGCATTCAGTTAGTGACTTAAGATCGAAACGCAGAAATTTTTATGCGAATGCACTCAATGGAATAGACAGTGAGTGGTTGACTCCTGAGGAAGTGAAGAAGTTGGTTCCTATCATCAATATTAGTCCGGATGTTCGCTATCCTGTTCTGGGTGCAACATATCAACCCCGGGGAGGAATTGCTAAACATGACTGGGTTGCCTGGGGTTATGCGAAAGCTGCAAGTGATCTTGGAGTTGATATTATTCAGGGCACCGAAGTGACAGGATTTGATATCCGCAATAATAAAGTTGAAGGCGTTCATACTTCACAAGGAAGTATTGCCGCAGGAAAAGTTGGTTTGGTTGCAGCCGGTCATTCTTCGATACTTGCGAATCTCGCAGGATTTTCTATTCCAATTCAGAGCAGGCCGTTGCAAGCGCTGGTGAGTCCATTACTTGAGCAGGTACTCGACACCGTTGTAATGAGCGGAGCTGTGCATGTTTATGTAAGCCAGGCTCACAAAGGTGAGCTGGTGATGGGAGCGGGGACTGACGCTTTCAATTCATATGCGCAGCGCGGCGGTTTTCATGTGATCGAACATCAACTTGCCTCTGCTTTGGAATTGTTCCCAATTTTCTCCAGGGCCCAGGTGCTGAGAACATGGGGAGGCATTGTTGATATCGCCCCTGATGCATCACCAATAATTGGTTTAACTCCGGTTGAAAATCTATTCATTAACACAGGCTGGGGAACGGGTGGTTTTAAAGCAACACCAGGTTCGGGTTGGGTGATGGCTCATACGATTGCAAATGGAACCCCGCATGAACTGAACAAGCCTTTCGCGCTCGAACGTTTCGTGACAGGACATCTCATTGACGAACATGGAGCGGCAGGCGTCGCGCACTAAAAAATATTTTATGTTGAACATTCCTTGTCCATACTGTGGCTTACGCAACGAAACCGAGTTTCACTACGGTGCGGAGGCTGGAGTGGGATATCCGGATCCCAATACGCTTAGTGATAGCGAGTGGGCGAAATATTTACATATCCGGGCTAATCCCAAAGGGTGGCTTCCAGAAAGATGGGTTCATTTTGCAGGCTGTGGACGATGGTTCAATTTGTGGCGCAATACGGTAACTCATGAAATCGGACCTGCGTATCTTCCATTCACTACACAACCAAAAGCGCCTGATCCCGATAGCAATCGGGACAGGATGGAGGGAGCAAAGGCATGAGCGAAATTTCTTTCAGCTTTGATGATAAACTCTACAAGGGAATTGAAGGTGAGCCGATGGCAGCGGCCTTACTTCGAAGTGGATTGCTCTCAATGACAAACAGTATTTATCATGATCGTCCGCGTGGTGTCATTGGATTAGGAGTTGAAGAACCCAATGCAATTGTCCAACTTGTTTCAGGTACTAAAGAATCGATGTTACCTGCAACGGTCATTGAAGTTGTGGAAGGACTTGCAGCATGCAGTCTTACCGGCGTGGGTGCATTGCCTCAAATGCCTGATGAATCCCGCTACGATAAAACTAATTGCTTCGTTGATACTTTGGTGATAGGTGCAGGAGTTGCCGGACTCAGTGCGGCGGAAAATGAACTTCGCGCAGGTCGGGAAGTTTTATTGATCGATGATCAATCCGGACCTGGGGGGCATCTTCGTCATCTCGGACTTGAAATACCTGCTTCGTTATTTGATGTTCTTCATCATAAAAATCTAACGTATAAGAGCAGGTGCACTGCCATTGGATTGTACGATCAGAATTATGTAGTTGCCATTGAGCGGAGAACTGATCATTTGGGAGAAGCTGCACCTGCAAGTCGTGCGCGAATTCGTGTGTGGCATATTCGGGCTGACAGGGTTGTATTAGCGCCAGGAGCATTTCAAAGGCCTTTGATTTTCGCAAATAACGACAGGCCCGGCATCATGCTTTCGCATGCGGCCGCGACCTATGTAGCGATTCATCGAGTTAAAATATTCAGGAAAGCTGTTGTTGTTACAGTCGATAACCAGGGATACCGGGATGCGGTTAGGCTTCACCGTGAGGGAGTGGCTGTTCAATGTATTTGTGATGTGCGAGAAGAGGCAGGGGGCCCGGGTGTCGACGCCGCAAAAGCAGCCGGAATCCCCATTCATTTCCGAACCACTTGTGTCGACACCACGGGCGGTGAAGAAGGTGTCCTCAAAACTGTCATTTTACAAAATCTCGACACAAAAAAAAACTTTCAAATAGATGCCGATTTACTCGCAGTATCCGGTGGCTGGACCCCGATCGTGGATCTTGCTACACATATCGGCATCAAACCTAAATGGAGCGAAGAAAATGCAGCGTTTGTGGTAAAGCACTCTACAGAAAAACTTGTGACTGCCGGTATGCTGGCTGGAGACTTTGGTGGCGATGATGATCCCGCCATATTCTTTGGCCCTGAGCTAAATAAAGAACAGTCTCTTCGCGCATACATCGATTTGCAACGCGATACAACACTGCATGATCTGCGACGCGCTGTGGGTGCAGGGTTGTCGAGTATCGAACATGTCAAAAGATATACAACCATCGGCACTGCACATGATCAGGGAAAGACAAGTGGAATGCTAACCATTGGTGCACTTTGTCAGCTCGGTAATATTTCACCCGGAGACGTCGGTACTCTTTCCTTCCGCCCTCCTTATGTACCCGTTCCCTTCGCTGCACTTGCAGGAAGAGAGCGCGGACTTCTTACTGATCCCATTCGAATTACGTCCTTACATCAATGGCATGTTGAGGCAGGCGCAGTCTTCGAAGATGTTGGACAGTGGAAGCGCCCCTGGTATTTTCCGAAACCGGGAGAAAGCATGGAGGAGGCAGTAAGGCGTGAATGTATTGCGGCCCGTGAAGGCGTTGCCGTAATGGACGCTTCCACACTGGGAAAAATTGACATACAGGGTGCCGATGCTGCTGTTTTTCTCGATCGTATTTATACAAATATGTTCTCGACATTACCGGAAGGTCAGTGTCGCTATGGTTTGATGTGCAAAGCTGATGGAATTGTTTTTGATGATGGTGTTACCACTCGTTTGGGCAAAAATCATTTCCTCATGACAACCACAACCGGCGGTGCCGCACGGGTTCTTGCATGGCTGGAAGAATGGTTGCAAACAGAATGGCCCGAATTGAAAGTTTATTGCACATCAGTTACGGAACATATTTCAACAATTGCATTGGTAGGACCGAAAAGCAGGCAGCTGCTTGGTGAACTGGTGACGGATATTGATCTATCAAAAGAAGCATTTCCATTCATGCATACCAGGATGGGGACTATCGATGGAATACCCGTTCGCATCGCGAGAATTTCTTTTTCAGGAGAACTTGCATTCGAGATCAACGTTGAATGGAGTTATGCCAGATATATTTGGGAACGATTATGGTCGCTGGGAATTCCCTATAACCTCACTGCTTATGGAACAGAAACGATGCACGTGCTAAGAGCAGAAAAAGGTTATATTATCGTTGGGCAAGATACGGACGGAACTCAAACGCCACATGATCTCAACATGTCATGGATAGTCTCTAAGAAAAAAGAATTCATTGGAAAACGTTCTTTTCAATTGCCCTATCTAAAATCATCAGGAAGAGCACAGCTTGTTGGTCTGCTCACAGCGAATTATGAAGAAGTGATTCCGGAAGGAGCTTATATCACCATTCAAAATGCCGGTGCAGATGCACAAGGTAAAATTCCTCATATTGGTTTTGTGACAAGCTCCTATTTTTCGCCTGCGCTTGACCGTTCGTTTGCACTTGCACTTGTAGCAGATGGCCTGGGCAGAATGGGTGAGCAGATTGAGATTCCACTGGGAAAAAAATCATTGAGAGCTACAATTTGTGAGTCCGTATTTATCGACAAGGAAAATATTCGAAGAGATTCATAAATCTTACAAATGATCGCTAAAGGAAGTCCGCTTGATGGAATGAATGTTGGATCCGCGACCACGGTTTCAATTCGTGAATTGCCCGGAATGCAAAGCATCGATCTCCGCGTGGCACCCGGTAGCGAAGCTCAGGCCGCGATCATTAAAGTACTGGATGTGGACTTGCCTGCGAAAACAGGAAAGATTAGTGAAGGGGAATTAAATGAAAGTTATGCTCTTTGTCTCGCCCCCGACTGGTGGCTTATTGTGGGCTTGATCGATACAGAGGAAAAACTAAGATTGTTGAAAGATCAATTTCATTTTAGTGTAGTGAATGTTAGCGGCCAGAGAACAACAATTGAACTTGAAGGTCCGAATGCCCGTGAGGTTCTTGCGCATTTGTGGGAGCAGGATCTTCGCGACAAAAATTTTCCAGTTGGAAGTGTATCTCAGGGGCTCATGGCGAAGGCTCCGGTGATTGTGTGCCATATTGCGCCTAATCGTTACCGTTTGATGGTAAGAAGTTCTTTTGCAGTGCATTTGTGGAAGACGCTAATCGACGCCGCCGAAGAGTACCTAATGCCAAATTAATTTTCGAAAGACCTCACGCTAAGACGCTAAGTAAGCAAAGTTCGCAAAGGTGAGTTCGAAGTGAATGAAATTTGATCCCATATCCCACATCCGATATCCTAATATTGTAACCCTCATATCCGCACTACTAACTACCTTCAACATAGCGTGGCAAAGTTTTCGGACAGGATAGGCGAACTGAACGGCGATGATTTTTCTTGATCCTAAAATTTATGCACATGAGCCGGCACAAGACTAACTGGATGCTTTTCAGAGCAATTCTGAGCACGTTATTTATTTCCTTTTCATTTATTTCATTTGGCCAACATGATTCTTTGATCCTGAAGAATGGCGACGTCATTGTGGGTGAAATAAAATCCATGGATAAAGGGATTATCACGATTGAAACGGATTATAGTAAAAGCGATTTTACTATTGAGTGGACGGGCATCAAAGAAATATATTCAAGTGCTTCCTTTTTAGTCACGCTGAAAAGTGGAGAGCGGATTAACGGAAAGGTTAAGTCGATAGATGGTGGCAAAAAAGTCATCATCACAACCGATGAGGGTACAGAAAAGGAATCAACCCTGGAGGATATAGTTTATCTCAAAGGTTTGAAATCTAATTTCTGGAGTCGTGCCCGTGCGAGTATCGATGTTGGACTTAGTTTAACGAAGGCGAATAACCTTCGTCAGTTTAACGTCCGTAGCAGCGTAGGATACGTTGCAGATAAATGGCTCACAGAAATATTTTATGATGATTTGAGATCGAAGCAGGACAGTGTAGCTGAAACGAAACGGACGGAATCCGGGGCTTCATTCACCTATTTTTTACCACGGGATTGGTATACCAAAGCTGGAATAAGTACATTATCCAACACAGAGCAAGCACTCAAATTAAGATTTACGGCGAAAGGTGGGTTAGGAAAATATCTCATTCACACTAATAGATCCTATCTCGGACTTGGTGCCGGTCTTGCGCTCAATAATGAATCTTTTACTAACAGCACTCCAATGAGAACAAGTTTAGAAGCTTACTTTGGTGCCGAAGTAAACTTATTTGATATTGGTGATTTCAGTTTGTTAAGTAACATCTACGCCTACCCGAATTTGACGGAATCTGGTCGTTTACGTTCCGATTTTAAATTAGATGCCAAGTACGAATTCCCACATGATATCTATGTAAAATTTGGTGTGACTGTTAACTACGACAACCAACCTGCAGAAGTAGGAAAAGAAACGGACTACGTGTACGTGTTCTCTGTAGGATGGTCACTTTAATAATTTCGAAAGACCTCACGCCAAGACGCTAAGTAAGCAAAGATCGCGAGGCCGGCATTTCGCATATATCAATTGAAAATATTGGAGGCATTTTAGCGTTTAATGTAAAATCCAATTTATGAAAACGTTATTCCGACCCAGCCTCGCGTTCCTGAGCATTGTGATTTTTGCAAGTTGCTCCAGTAAAACGGTTATAACAACTTCACCTACTCCCGCCCCGCCTCCTGTTGTTGTAGTTGAGAAAAATCAATCGCATATACCTCCGGGCCAGGCTAAAAAAATGTATGGTGAAAAATCTGCGAAAGATTTTGCTCCAGGTCAACAGAAAAAACATGCGGCTTATCCACTGATTATAGTTTTCAATACAAATATGAAAGTAATTGTAGCTGATGGTAGGAAATGTTACAAAAATGACAATGATGTCCTCTATTGGGAAGGAAGGGATGGCAGATATTATGTTGATGAAAAATTCATGCCTGAACATTACGACAAAAAAGAATACGATGAATGGAATAAAAATAAAACTAAGTCACACGGAAAGGATGATGATGACGACGATGATCATGGAAATGGAAAGGGACATGGAAAAGGACATGGAAAAGGAGATAAGGATTAAAATTAAATTTCGAAAGACCTCACGCAAAGACGCCAAGGACGCAAAGTTCGCAAAGTCTCTTATTAAATTTTGAAGAGTTCTCGCAAAGGCGCGAAGACGCAAAGTTTGCAGGAATTCAAACAACAAACAATAAACCAATAACTACAAACCAATATTATTTTTCTCCCGAAATAATAAGCGAAGAACAATCCATAATAAGCCTTCCATTTGTAAGTCTGGAGTTTAAATCCGCGAATAGATCAGTTTTAATTTTTTGACGGGTTGCTTCGTTTGTTTTGCTCAGGATTTCTATCACCGGCTCCGACATTTCCGTTCTGTT
>PSRI01000254.1 GCA_003175935.1 Bacteroidota bacterium | reverse complement strand
TTAACAAGCCTGAACTCGCAGTAACGATTGACAGGTTAAAAGCAAGTGACCTTGGAGTTAGCATTGACGTTATTTCACAAGCCCTTCAATTGGCCTATAGCAATGGCAGAATGGGTTATTTCATTAAGGAAGGTAAACAATACCAGGTAATCGGCCAGGTACCCAAAGGAGATAGAAATGAACCAACCGATTTGCGAAATATATATGTGCGGAATGTTAGAGGCGAAAGCATTTCTCTCGACAATCTCGTTACTGTAAAAGAAGGAACAACTCCTCCAACTATTTACCACTTTAACAGGTATAAATCTGCGACCATTTCTGCCGGACTGGCCCAGGGAAAAACTTTGGGTGATGGAATTAAAGCGATGCAGGACATTGCAAAAAAATTGCTTGATGAAAGCTTTGCGACTTCGCTCGCAGGTTCGTCGAGAGACTTTGCAGAGAGCTCAGGAAATACTTCGTTTGCATTTATCCTCGCACTGGTGCTCATATTTTTGGTACTGGCTGCGCAGTTTGAAAGTTTCATTGATCCGATTATCATCATGCTCACGGTACCACTGGCAATTTCAGGTGCAGTGCTTTCACTTTGGATGTTTGGGCAGACACTAAATATATTTTCACAGATCGGGATGATTATGTTGATTGGATTGGTGACAAAGAATGGTATTTTGATTGTTGAATTTGCCAATCAAAAACAACGACTGGGAATTCCGAAGAGAAAAGCTGTAATTGAAGCGGCCACTGCGCGCCTTAGACCCATTTTGATGACGAGTCTGGCAATGTCTCTTGGTGCTTTACCACTTGCTTTATCGATTGGTGCTGCATCGACCAGCCGGATTCCGTTAGGTGTTGTGATCGTTGGGGGCATCATATTCTCCCTGATACTCACTTTATTTGTTATTCCAGCTATGTATGTTTTCCTTGCCGCGAAAAAGCATGAAAGCCATATTGACGAATATTTCACAGAAGAACAAAGAGCCTAATTTGAATCCATGAGAACTACAAAACTGATACTTACATTCCTGTTATTAAGTTTTAAAACTTTTTCTCAGCAAATCATAACGTTGGATCAGGCAGTTGCTGCTGCGTTGGAAAGTAATTATGATATTTTGCTGGTAAGAAATGATTCAACTGCTGCGGCTATCGATAAAAGTTATATCTATGGTGCTTTCATTCCTACATTGAATGGAGCAGTTTCCAAAATCTGGTATAATAACAATCAAAACCAGAAACTGGCTGATGGAACAACTCGTGAAGCCAAAAATATTAACTCAAATTCGCTTCAGGCATCATTAAATCTCAACTGGATTTTATTTGACGGATTAAAAATGTTTGCAACGCGAAATCGAATTCTTGAACTTGCGCAGTTAGGAGAACTCAATGTAAAAAATCAGGTAGTAAATACTGTTGCAGATATCGTAAACAACTATTACCTGGTTGTGCGTCAAAAGCAGCAATTGAAAGCTATTATTGAGCAGATGTCGATCAGTGAAGAGCGGGTAAAGCTGGCAGAAAGAAAACTCTCTGTGGGACTTGGAACACGTCCTGAACTCTTACAGGCCAAGCTTGATTTAAATGCTCAGAAGGCGCAAAAACTTCAACAGGAAACATTGATATCCCAGGCAAAAGATGCATTGAATCGTTTAACCGGACAACAATTACCATTGACTTTTGAAGTAGCAGACAGTATTCCCCTGCATCGCAATTTAAATATTGAAGATATCCGTCAAAATATCGAAACAACAAACCTGAGCCTGTTGGTTGCACAAAAAAATGTTGACATATCAAAAATTCAATTAAAAGAAAGTAAGGGTGATCAGTGGCCAGTCGTTTCTTTTGTTTCGGCATATAATTTTTTGAGGAACCAAAACAAAACAGCTATCAATCCCTTTACCCCGCTGTTCAATCAAAATAAGGGCTATAATCTGGGACTTTCTGCAACAGTGCCAATTCTCAATAATATGATTGTGAGGAGAAATATTAAACAGGCAAAACTCAACATAGATTATCAAACTGTTTCACTGGCCCGCCAAAAAACTGTAGTTGACATTTCAGTAAGAATCGCTTACAAGACGTATCAGTACGCAATCAGCGCGCTTGACCTTGAAGAAGAGAATATTCTTTTGGCAAAAGATAACGTAATGATTGCGCTCGAAAGATTTAAACAGGGTGTTTCCACATTTCTGGAATTGCGCGAAGCCCAAAAAAGCCTGGAAGATGCTTACGACCGACTCATTGCTGCGCGATATAACACCAAATTGTCGGAAGTGGAATTGCTCCGCCTAAAAGGGGAACTGGTCAGATAATATTTCCCATTCAAATTTCAGTTAAATTGTTGCATCAATGCAATGTTTCAAATAAGCATTGAAACGATTCATGCGTGTAAGGATCAAATCAATTGTCACTGAAACCAGGGATGCGGCCAGTTTTGAGCTGGAGCCTCTTGATGAAAGTTCATTTAATTATTCAGCCGGGCAATTCATTACTATTTTATTTCGATTTTCGGGAAGAGAAATTCGACGGTCTTATTCTCTTTCTTCTACTCCCGGTATAGATCCATTTCCGGTTATTACAATTAAGCGGGTCATCAATGGTGAGATTTCAAGGTACATGCTCGAACATTCGAAGATTGGAGATGAGTTGGAAATCCTTGCACCGAAAGGACTTTTCATCCCTGATCTTTCCGATAGTGCCAGGGATATATTTCTACTTGCAGCCGGAAGCGGAATCAGTCCGGTATTTTCTATTTTAAAATGGATTCTTCACAATGAACCACATACCCAGGTACATTTATTTTTTCAAAACCACAGCGAGAAAAGTACCATATTCAGGCAAATGATCGAAGAATATGCAGAAGGTTTTTCAGATCGATTTGAATGGCTGGATTTTTTGAGTAACCCACAGGCTGAGGATGCTATTTCGGAAAGAATTAACAATGAAATTCTGGAAAAGCTTGTTCTTGAAAAATTGCGCTTTAAGTTCCAGGATGCCCGATTCTTTATATGTGGCCCCAATTCATTTATGCGTATGTGTCAGTTTACTCTTCTGCTAATGGGTTTTGATGAAAACCAATTGAGAAGGGAATTCTTCCTTGTTCCACCCCCGCCGCCTCCCCCATTACTCGAAGACACAACTTCTAAAAGAGTGTCTGTAATTGTTTCGGGAACAGCACATGAATTTGAAACACACTATCCTGTCACAATCCTCGATGCAGCGCTGCATAATCAAATAAGGCTGCCTTATAGTTGTAAAACGGGGAGATGTGCGGCATGCGTGGCGAAATGTATTTCCGGAAAAGTTATTATGGGAAATAATGAAGTACTTACAGAAGCGGATCTCGAAAAGGGATTAGTACTTACCTGTGTGGGATATGCAGAATCAGATCTGCAATTAGTGTACGAGGAATCAAATTCCTAACGAATTCAAATCAGGGAGTTTTCATTTTAAATCATCAGAAGTAAAAGAAAGTGGTAATAAGTCCGCTGCATTTTGCACTACATATGCTTTACCCTTCATTCCCGAAAGAATTAGTCGAATTGGATGATGAAACCTATTTTCATACTCGAGTAAAGATTGCCTGCATATACCACAAGGTGATACGGGGCGTACACTTTCACCGTTTCTGTTATCATAGCTAATAGCAATCGTATCTATTGCGACTCCTGGAAATAATGAACTGGCCGCAGATAAGAGAACCCGTTCCGCACATATCCCGGCTGGAAATGAAGCATTTTCCTGATTGGTTCCATAAACGAGTTCACCGTTGGAGAGCCGACCTACAGCGCCGACCAGGAAATTTGAATACGGCGCATATGCCTGAGCGGTAGTTGTGCGGGCCTTATGAATTAATGTTTTGTCTGATTCAGGCAATTCATCAACTGAATCATAAACTTCGAATGAGAAATGGTGATCGACTTTTTGCATAATTGGGACTATGCTTTAAATGATTCTAACCACCATGCCTGACCGCATTTTTCTGTGGTGAATGATCTGTTATTTGATGAGACGGAACAACCTGTTCCAACGCGGACCGGAATCCCAGCTAAACCAAATCAGGGCTGCCCTTCCAACCACATGATCTTCGGGAACAAATCCCCAGAATCTTGAATCCTGCGAGTTGTGCCTGTTATCTCCCATCATCCAAAAATAATTCATCTTAAATGTGTACTGATTTGTAGCAATTCCATTAATGGTATATTTTCCGTTCGCTTCTTCAAATTGATTTCCTTCATACACAGAAATAATTCTGCGATAGATGGCTATATTTTCAGGAGTAAGTGTAACCGTCACTCCTTTCTTTGGAATCCAGAGCGGGCCATAATTATCCTCGCTCCATTTATAGTGCGCGGTGTCAACAGGAAACACAGATGGATTAAAATCTTTTATTTCTCTAACCACACTTTTAATTCCCTGTTGCTTGCTTAATCTCGCTGCTTCTTCTTCAGTAAGATCTACTAAATAGGTACCCTGACTATTTAACTGAACCAGTTGTCCCCTTTCTCTATCTGTTTCCACATGATAATTTTGGTGAAGCATATCTTCATCGATCGCCTGGTTATTTTGCGTTTGAACCGTATAGAAAGTAGCTGAAGAAGGTGATACATAAGCAGGCGCACCATTTACATAAAGTAAACCCTGTTTCACCTGAATAGTATCTCCCGATATGCCCACGCATCTCTTAATAAAATTTTCTCTCTTGTCAACCGGGCGAACTAATATATCGGGTCGGTCTAAAATCTCTTCACGGTTTCCTTTATAAGAATCGCGAAGCAAATCATAATAGTTTATGTTACTCTGATATTCTCCGACTACAGTATCGCCTACAGGATAATTAAATACAACTACATCGTTTCTGTCTACGGGTTGTGACCAAAGTCTCTTATAAGGAAGCCTGATCCATTCCAAATAGGATTTAGTTCCAGTAATGGGAAGCGTATGGTGAACAAAAGGAATTGCAAGAGGAGTATTGGGAAGTCGGGGACCATAGCTAAGCTTACTCACAAAAAGAAAATCATTTACCAGCAATGTTTTTTCCATACTTCCCGTGGGGATCGTATATGCTTCAAAAACAAACGTGCGAATAATTGTCGCCGCCACAATTGCAAAAACAGCAGCGTCGATCCATTCACGGGCACCTGACTTTTTATAATTTTTCACTACCGCATTGCCGGCATATCTTTCACTGTCCGAAAATCCCAGGTAAGGGAAATATATGTAGGGGATAAAAACGGTAGCGGCGTGGTGTAATAACGAGAATCTTCCGAAGTGTTCTACAAATCGAATAAATATCCAAATCGATATAAACTGGCCCACAATAGGAATAAACTGGAGGAAGAACCAGTATTTTTTGAGAGGCATTTTCTCAATCATTAGCCAGGTATTATAATAGGGAATAAAAGCGGCCCAGGGTGTTATACCAGCTTTCTTAAACATGCCATATAAACCAATGTGAAATGCTATTGCTCCGATAATAAAAAGGATCCAGCCAAAGCTCATGTATCTTATTTTTTAAGAAGTCGCCAAAAATAGTACAATTCGGTTGATTTAAGGATAAGTCGCACCCGAACGCAAAAAGTTACCATGCCTTTGCTATAAATTTGTTAAGGGACTTTTTTAAGGAAAATAACCTGTCAAATAGAGTAAAATCCTAATGATTTGAATATAGAAGAACTTAGAGAATATGCCCTTTCCAAACCTGGGGCTTCAGAAAGTTTTCCCTTCGGAGAGAATACTCTTGTTTTTAAAGTGAAGGACAAAATATTCCTGCTGGCGGGCCTTGATGAGCACCCCCTCCAATTCAATGTGAAATGTGATCCGGACAAAGCAATTGAACTCAGGGAGCAATATGCTGCCGTTAAGCCGGGATATCATATGAACAAAAAACACTGGAATACTGTAGTGGTTGATGGCAGTGTGGATAACCGAATGATCAAATCCTTCATCGATCATTCCTTCGAGCTTGTGGCAGGTAAGAAGCGCACCTGATTTTAAATATCATTTCATTGTTATAATTTAGGAATACTTCAGGTTTTATGAATACATTCTCAATCAGGGATATTGAAAACCTCAGTGGTATTAAAGCTCATACGCTAAGGATATGGGAGCAGCGTTATCATATTTTTCAACCCAAGCGCAAAGCCAGCAAACATCGTTTTTACGATAATGAAGACCTCAAACAAATTCTTCGGGTTTCTCTCCTTTATCACAATGGATATAAAATCTCCCGAATTGCCGCGCTAAAAGAGGATCAAATCAAAGAACTTACTCTTAGCCACCACATTTCTAATCCATATGATCTCTTTATCACACAGCTTGTTGAAGCATCCGTAGATTTTGATCAGGAAAGGTTTGAAAAGATATTCCACAACATCATATTATACTTCGGTTTTGAAAAGAGTTTTCTATATGTCGTTTATCCATTTCTTGTAAAAATTGGCCTGCTCTGGGTCACGGGAAATATAGTTCCGGCTCAAGAGCATTTCGCAAGTAATATTATTCGCAAGAAAATCATTCTCGCAACAGATGGCCTGGAAAACGCTAAAGTGCAAACTCATAAGAAAGTCATCATATTCGCACCGCAGGAAGAACACCACGAACTCCCACTTTTATTGATGCAATATTTGATGAAAAAAAATGGCATCACTAACGTATACCTTGGAACAGGTAAGTCATGGAACGACTTACATGATTATGTTGAAATACTTAAACCCACGCATTTATATTGTCACATTGTGACTAATCTTACCGAATTTTCATCTGATGAGTTGGTCCGCAAACTTTGTGAGAATTATCCGGATTTGCAAATCGTTTTGTCGGGCCCCTTTGTAACGCAAATAACAATCCTTCCTAAGAATTTACTTTTATTAAATTCCCTGGATGAGATTCTTGAATTCGGAAGAAATGGCTAAAATTATTTTTTCGGGATTACATAACTGTTTACATCTTCTGAAGAGATGTTTTTGCCCGAAAGAATGACGAGGCGTTCTACTACATTTCGAAGTTCACGAATATTTCCCGTCCAGTTATTTTCTTTGAGCGCATCCAGTGCTTCTGAATCAATTCCTTTTTTAGCTATGCCGTATTCGCTGCAAATATCTTCAAGGAATTTGTCAACCAGCAGCGGAATGTCATCACGACGATCATTAAGTGAAGGAACATGGATTATAATTACGCTCAGTCGATGATATAAATCGAGTCGGAATTGTTTTTCATCAACTTCTTTTAATAAATCTTTGTTTGTGGCGGCTATAACACGAACGTCTACATTGATATCTTTATCACCTCCTACCCTCGTGATTTTACCTTCCTGGAGTGCCCTGAGAACCTTCGCCTGTGCATTCAAACTCATATCCCCAATTTCATCAAGGAAAAGTGTTCCACCGTGTGCCTGCTCAAATTTTCCAATCCTTTGTTTTACTGCAGAGGTAAATGATCCTTTTTCATGTCCGAATAATTCACTTTCGATTAGCTCACTAGGGATGGCAGCGCAGTTTACTTCAATCAAAGGCGCTTTGGAACGGTTACTTTTTTCATGGATCCACCTGGCAACAAGTTCCTTTCCAACTCCATTTTCTCCTGTTATCATCACACGGGCATCAGTAGGCGCAACCTTGTCAATTGTTTCTTTGATTTTTACAATCGGGGCAGATTCACCAATCATTTCTTCTGCCTTTGCCACCTTCCTGCGCAAAACCTTGGTTTCAGTAACCAGGTTTGTCTTATCCATGGCATTGCGGATAGTAATAAGGAGTCGATTGAGGTCTGGTGGTTTGGAAATATAATCGTAGGCACCTTTTTTCACCGCTTCAACGGCTGTTTCAATGGTGCCGTGACCAGAAATCATAATTACCGGAACATCAGAATTGATTTCTCCAGCTTTATCAAGAAATTCAATACCATCGATTTTGGGCATCTTGATATCACAAAGAACAACGTCGTAGGTTTTCTCGCGAAATTTTTTCAAACCTTCCTCTCCATCTCCTGCTTCATCTATTTTATATCCTTCATAAGAAAGAATTTCTCCTAGTGTCTTGCGGATTGCTTTTTCATCGTCTATGATCAAAATATTCGACATGCTTTTGATTTAATTCTTGATTAAAATTCCTGATCCGGGATTATGAAAATCTTAACGGAAAAATGAATTGAATTTGGGTGTATTTGAATCTTATCTACACTCCCAAAAATAAGGAATAATGAAATTGCCACTAAAACTGACAATAATTTTGCCAATTTTGACTTTTACATTTTATTCCCGGCCCAAGTCAAGGGGAATTCCTTCAAATGAATTTACTAAGCATGTCTATGAAACTGTAAGCGATATTCCACCCCCACAAGGATATTCGAGAATGCCCGGAGAACCCGGCTCATTTTCCAGTTGGCTTTCTCAAATCAAATTAAAACATGACAATAGAGTGCATTTATATAATGGTTCTCTCAAAAGAAATCAAACTGCGCAATTCGCAGTTCTGGATATTTCTGTTGGAGATAAGGATTTGCAACAATGCGCAGATGCACTTATGCGACTGCGAGCTGAATGGCTTTATTCAAGAAAGAGATATCAGGAAATAATTTTTAAAGATAATGCCGGCAAGGAATATGTTTATCGCGGGGGTCTGAGCAGAGATGCATTTGACAAATACCTGGAGCTTGTATTTCAAAAATGCGGAACATTATCCCTTTCGCATCAATTACATCGTAAGAGTGATCTTGAGAATTTATTGCCAGGTGATGTTCTAATTAAAGGCGGATCTCCGGGCCATGCAGTTATTATCATTGATATGGCAGTTAACCATGAGGGTAAGAAATTGTATTTGCTTGCACAAAGTTATATGCCTGCTCAGGACATACACATCCTTATTAATCCTCAGTATGAAAATATCAGCCCCTGGTACAACTTTAATGATGGATCAATAATTGAAACTCCGGAATGGACATTTACCATAGATCAATTTAGCACATGGTAATTTCAATGATTTTGGTTTGAGTATTTGACCATTTTCCTTGGAGGATCAAACATGTAGTATTAATATTACGTTGATATCCTTTATAAAACCCTAAAATCAGAATCCATGAAAACTCAGTCCTTAAGATCAAACCATTCAGTAGAAGTTCCTACCTGGAAATTGATTGCTAAGCTTGGTTTATTAGCTGCATTTTGTATCGGTCTTTGTTACCTTTTTGCAGTAGGCGTTTCGTCACTCGCAGCAGCCTTTTAATACAATTATCAGAAACTTACTATAATACCGCCAAAATAATTTCTGGCAGGAGCCGGGTTGTAATACCTGGCTCCAAATGCATTTATATCATTCCCCAAACTATAGAGCTCGTTAAGTGCATTATCAATTCCGGCAAAAATATCCAGCGTTATTACATTCATGGTTCTCCTCCATCCTATTCTTCCCTGCAACAGTCTGTAATCAGAAGCAAAAGCACTGTTTGCATCATTGAGAGGAAGCTTAGAAGTAAAATTGTAAGTAGCATTAAAATACAATGAAGGCCGTGTTGTGAAATCAACTCCACTTACCCATACGCGTTGGGGAACGCCGGTAAGCCTGTTTCCAGAATAATCCTTGTTATCAATTTTATATTCTGTGAAGAAATAATTACTCAGAGAATAGCTCGTCCATAGTTTCATTGATTGCACAAAAGAACCTCTCGAAAGTGGAACCATAAATTGAAGCAATCCTTCAATTCCCTTTTGATTAGTACCACCAGCATTCACGAAATATTCAGCGCCAGTTGAATCTGTTCTTCTTACAATGGCATCTTGCAATTTGAATCTATAAGCAGTTATATCAAATTGAATCCGGCTATGCCACACTGCGCCACGGAATCCAAATTCGTTGTTCCATCCAAATTCAGGCTGAAGCCCGGTGAAGAAACTGCCTTCAGATGGTCTCACTTCAGCAATGGTTGGTGGCGAATATCCTTTGCTTGATGCAAAATGGATGGCAGTAGTTGCTGTGAGTTTGTACATGATTGCAATCCTGGGTAAAAATTGCGCATCGAATTTTTTCTCTTTTTTTGAATCGTCCGGGTCTGTGAGTCTTTGATAGTGATAAACGAGTGCATTTGAGCTTGCACCTGCCTGAATCAACAATTTTCCCGCCCATTCCCATTCAACCTGAGCGAATGGATATACTCCGGATGACCATAACCTGTCTTTGGTTTGTACAGTATCGGGATTTCCATGGTCATTTCCGTAATTGTCATCGGGGGAATAAAAGCTTTGCCATTCAGCACCACCAATCAAACGAAGTCTGTTTTTCCCTGAAGTCTTTTCATAAATGAATTTAGTCCTCACACCAAAATTGGTTTCGAGCCTGATTTCATAATTAGTGAGAAATGGATTTCTGAAATCGGTGTAAGAAAACATGGCAGAAGTTACATTGCTCCAGTTGCTATTAAATTTATATTCATTGGTGAAGCCTGTAAATAAAGTTTTGTTATATACTGCAGCTTTTTGTTCCACCGGACCAGGTACCGTAGGAGTACCCGGCCTTGCGGCTCTGGGATCCTTCAGCATTTGTTGGTAGGTGAGTCCGCCTGGGGTTTGATAATACAGATTTGCATACATGGCAACCCACTGAATTTTATCCTTATCACAAAGTGTGGCATTTCCGTTCCATTGCACAACATCTTTTCGAAGTTTACTGTTTACCCTGTAGCCATCAGACTGCACATGGGTTTGAGACAAGTCGGAATAGAAATTATGACTTCTATATTTCCATTGCAAATTATCTCCCAGCATTCCGTATGATCCGGCATTCAACTGGGCCCTGAATTGATGTGGTGTATAATTTGTGCCGGAAGGAGACCCAATCGAATCTGAATCATTGAAAATAACAACACCACCCGTATTGGCACCGTAAATACTTCCACCAGGACCTTTTAATATTTCAACACGATTTACGGTATTCATATCGATGAGGTTGAGGTAGGTATTTCCTCCCCCATCGGTAAAAGGAATATCGTTCCAGTAAACTTTTACATTTCTAACTCCAAAGGGTGAGCGAAGCAAACTACCTCTAATGCTTAAGCGATAACTTCCAGGGGATCTTTCTTCCATTCGGATCCCAGGAACGACATTGAAAATCGGGACAAGACTGATATTTGAAAATCTTTGAAGGTCCCTGGAGCTAATGAACCCTACTGAAGCAGGTGTTTCCAATAATCTGCGCTGCGATTCATATCCTTTGATGACTACTTCCGAGAGTGACTGAGTTGAATCGGGTTGATTTTTATTTTCTTCCTGTCCTTTGGCAATTAAAGTGAGTGGCAATAACCATAGAACCAGGTAATTTTTCATTTAAAAAGATTTCACGCTAAAATTAAGGTAAAAAAAATCCCGGACGATACATCCGGGATGAATCCATATTTGAAATCAGATTATTTCTTCAGGTACATAACTTCCTTCACTAAATTAACCGTGCGAGCCACATCCGGTAAGTATGCTGCAACCAGGTTAGGTGCATAGTGCATAGGCGCATCCGCACTGGTTATTCTGCGAACCGGTGCATCAAGGTAATCAAACGCTTCTTTTTGAATTCTGTAAGCGAGCTCAGATGAAACTGAGGCAAACGGCCATTGTTCTTCAACTATTACGAGTCGGTTTGTTTTCTTAACAGATTCAAATACTGTCATCCAATCCAGGGGTCTGATTGTTCTCAAGTCTATAACCTCAGCACTTAAACCTTCTTTTGCAAGCTCATCTGCTGCACCAAGAGCCACTTTCATCATCTTATTAAAAGATACGATTGTTACATCTGATCCGGGTCTTTTAACATCAGCCTTTCCAATTGGAATCAAATATTCTTCTTCAGGAACTTCTCCCTTATCACCATACATCACTTCACTCTCCATAAATATCACCGGATCATCATCACGAATAGCACTCTTCAACAATCCTTTGCCATCATATGGGTTTGAAACAGAAATTACTTTCAATCCGGGAATATTTGCATAAAGGCTTTCAAATGCAGTAGAGTGTTGGGCACCTAATTGACCCGCAGAACCATTTGGTCCACGAAATACGATGGGGCAGCCAACTTGTCCGCCACTCATTGCCAGCATTTTAGAAGCTGTGTTTAAGATTTGATCTAAAGGAAGCACGGCAAAATTCCAGGTCATAAATTCTACGATGGGTCTGAGGCCGTTTTGAGCTGCGCCAACTGCAACACCGGCAAATCCCAACTCAGAAATGGGCGTGTCTATCACCCTTTTGGGGCCGAATTCATCCAGCATTCCCTGGCTCACTTTATAAGCTCCATTGTACTCCGCAACTTCTTCTCCCATAAGGAAAACGCGTTCGTCACGACGCATTTCCTCAGTCATAGCTTCACGCAAAGCTTCCCGAAATTGTATAACCCTTGTTGCCATTATTTAGTGTAGGTTTTAAGGACAGCAAAAATATCGGATAGCCGTCAGATAAACAAAAAAGACGGGAATTCCGTCTTTTTAAATGCTCATATGCGAAAAGTTTTATTTCAATGCCGGGAGCGCATAATCATTCAAAACGCTTTTTTGCGCAACCATTTTTTCTACGTCTGCCGCCTTGCGCGGAGCATCAGCCGAGAGATTTTCACCCCCGGTTTTGGTTATCAATACATCGTCTTCGATTCTTACACCAATCGTCCACCATTTTTTATCGCATTTGCTTCCTTCTGGAATATAAATGCCTGGTTCAACTGTAATAACCATTCCTGATTTCAGCACACCATAATTGCTTTTATCGTGAACGTCCAAACCAAGATGATGGGAAACTCCGTGAGGATAATAAGTTGGAGCTTCGCTTTCGCTAGCAATGATTCCAAGCTTTTTTAATCCTGCTGCGATTATTTGCATTGATATTTTGTTCAGACTATCTATACCAACACCATCCTTACAGAGTTTTATAGCAGCGTCCTGCGCATCATAAACTAAATTATAGATAGCCAATTGTTCAGTTGTGAATTTTCCATTGGAGGGAAAGGTCCTGGTAACATCCGCAGAATAGCCATGATATTCAGCCGCTACATCCGCAAGTATCATTTTGTTTCCAATATCCATCAGATTATTTTCTTCATAGTGCAAAATACATCCGTTATTTCCGGCGCCGACTATTGGAGGATAGCCTTCCCATTCTGCTCCATATTTCATATGCACGTATTGAAATATTGCCTGAATTTGTCTTTCACTCATTCCCGGCTGAATTGCTTTCATCACTTCTGCATGAGCAATTGCGGAAATCTTAATTGCTTTCTTCAAAACCACAAGTTCTTCATCGGTTTTTATTTCCCTTAAAGAACCCAACATTTGATTGAACTCATTTTCCGGAGAATTGATCCCGGAAATTGTGGCCACTACTTTATTTCTGGCGTCATCATTTGATGCTGTTACATAACTGGTGAGAAGTGCATCGTTCTGCAAATTTTTACTTGATTCGCGACGCTTGTTAACAAAAGAAAGAACCCTCGCGCGATTTAGACTATCATACCTTTTTATAAGATCGTATGTTTCATAAACAGCAGGGTCAACTGTTTTGGTGATCCCTGCCTTGCTCTTGAATTGCTCTATCAAATCATACAGGTCTGCCGGATCCTGTGAATCATCTCTTACATCGTTTGGTAAAGCATCATATATAAGTGCGCTGAATTTTTTAAGATCAAGTTCGAAATTTGCAAATTCCCTGTTTTCAAAAACCATATCAAATCCAAGCTTCTTCACACCTTCAACTCCAAGCCTTCTACCTGTCCATGATTCCTGCTGAGGATCCCTTTTCTGAATAAAGAAAAGTTCATTGTAAGATTTTCCGTCTTTGGTTTGCTGAGGTTCTTTGAATATTAGCAATACAGATTGAGGTTCATTATAGCCACTTAAATAATACAGATCAGGATTTTGGTGATAGAGATAATCCACATCATTCGAAAAATTTCTAACAGGATATGCAAAAATTATAGCTACCGAATTCGCTGGCATGAGGCTACGCAATGCATCTCTTCTTCCTTTGTGAAATGCGTTGGATAAATAATCAGTCGGACCTCCCTGTTCCTGTGCAACAAGTGGCGCTAAGCAAGTAAGAATCAAACCCGTTAACAAAAGAAGTCGTTTTTTCATGACTGGTAAATTGAAAGGTTGATGATGGTGCGACTAATATACTTAATTCCGTAAATCACTATGATAAAATGGAGGAAAAGGTACTTACAAATATATAAATGGTAATACAACAGGATCGGGTACCGACCCATCCTTAAATATTTAAAAGATTTCATGTCCGGTATTGACAATGCCCTTCGTCATTATATAAATTGGTTTGATTTAAAAGCTCATTTCTTTAAAATTCATTTTCTATTAATCAATTTATAAATCTCATTTTATGGAGAAGTACATGTTAATATTTCACGGAGGCAATACCCAGGAATTATTCAGTTCGCCCGAACTCATGCAGGCCCATATGGCAAAATGGTTTGCCTGGATTGATAAGCTTAAACAAAAAGACCTGTACATATCTGGAGAGCCACTGGTTCCGGGAGGAAAACTTATTCAGGGCACAAATAAATCTGTTACTGATGGGCCATATACTGAAGGAAAAGATGTTGTCGGTGGATTTTTCCTTATCAATGCGAAAAATATGGAAGAGGCAGTTGAAATAGCTAAAGATTGTCCTGATTACCAGTACGAAGGCAGTGTTCAGGTAAGGCAGGTAATGAAAATGTAAATGAAAATTCAATTGATCATTAACTAAAAAGAAAATTTATGGATGCGTCAACAAACAGCATTAATTGGTTTGAGGTTCCAACCGCGGATATCAAACGTGCGAAGAAGTTTTATGAATCCATTTTTAGTTGCGAATTGCACGAGATGGAGATGAACGACATCAAAATGGCCATGTTCCCTAATGAAATGGGAAATGGAAAAGTAAATGGGGCACTTTGCGAAGGATCATGGTATAAGCCAGGTGGCGATGGGCCATTATTGTATTTTAATGGAAACCCCAACCTTCAACCTGTTCTTGATAAAGTGCAAAAGGCAGGAGGGAAAGTTATTTTACCTAAAACGGAAATTACACCAGACATTGGATTCATGGCCATCTTTACAGATTCAGAAGGCAACAGAGTGGCTTTACATTCGCAAAAATAAATTGCGGCCGGGCCAAACACGAAGCAGTTTGGCCCTAATTATTTGTTCATCTGTAGCCGAAAAAAAATAATTTAGCAAAAAGGATTTCAGTGAGTGGTTCTGAAAATATCAATTTAACAATTGAACATTTGTTCAGGCGTGAATCCTCCAAACTTATTTCTACACTTACCAAAATTTTCGGTCCGCACAATCTTGAACTTGCTGAAGATGTAGTACAGGATACTTTGCTCAAAGCAATGAATACCTGGAAATTCAATGGTATTCCTGATAATCCCGGTGCATGGCTTTTTAAAGTCGCCAAAAATTCAGCTTTGGATGTTATTCGCAAATCAAAAAGGCAACAGGAATATGCTTCAAATATTTCGAACCTTCTAAAATCGGAATACACGCTTTCTCCCACCCTGAATGAAATCATGGGTGCGAATACGATTGAAGATGATCTTTTGCGTATGATTTTTACCTGCTGTCATCCTGCTCTTTCAAAAGATTCGCAAGTGACCCTCATTCTTAAAACACTTTGTGGATTTAGTGTAAATGAAATTTCCAGGGCCTTTATTACCAGTACCGATACCATAGAAAAAAGATTGTATCGCGCGCGCCAACAGCTGCGTGAATTAAAAATAGATTTTGAAATACCCGTAGGGCCCGAAGTTAGTGCACGACTGGAATCAGTGCTCACAACAATTTACCTGCTATTTAATGAGGGGTACCATTCCACAAAACATATTGAACTGGTACGGAAAGACATGCTCCAGGAAGCGCTAAGATTATCTTCTTTGGTTTGCTCGCATCCCTCAACTGCACTTCCACAGTCATTCGCGCTTCACGCTTTATTGCATTTAAATGGTGCAAGAGTGGGATCACGATTGGATTCTAAGGGAAATATCCTTGTATTGAAAAATCAGGACCGGAACTTATGGGATCGGGAAATGATTCGCCTTGGATTATATTATTTAAATGCTTCTGCCGAAGGCGAACAAATAAGCAGATACCATTTAGAAGCCGCAATTGCCGCCGAGCATGTGATGGCTCCAACCTATGAGCAAACTAATTGGGAAAATATTATACGCTTTTACGACCTGCTTATTGAAATGCATCCTTCCCCTGTTATTGAACTAAACAGAGCGATCGCAATAAGCGAGCTTCACGGTGCTGAAAGCGGCATTAGGGAAATTGAAAATATTCGTGATTTACCATTGCTGAAAAATTATTATTTGCTTCCGGCAACACTTGGAGAATTATGTCAAAGAATGAATGACAATGAACAAGCAAGAAAGTATTTCTCCCAGGCGATGCACCTGACAAACTCACCATCTGAAAAAAAATTTCTCGATGGAAAATTGAATGAACTATAAAATATTATTCATTTAGGTTTTATCATCCTGCATCCACACTACTTTTTGCACCGACTTATGCTGCATGCTGATGATATCTCCGTATAATTCAGGCTTACGGGCATTGCGATAACGGAAACCCCCAGCCAGGGTTAATTTTTCCGGTGTGCACACTCCTACTGTATAATCATCACCCAAAGTTTTGCATTCTGCAATTATTTCGCCGTAAGGATCGAGAATGAGAGAGTTCCCATTTTTCAGCTGATCATCATCCATTCCGACTGCATTAGTAAAAACTGCATAAATACCATTGTCGTAAGCACGGGCAGGCAACCACTTCATGAGCCATTCGCGACCCTTTGGTCCATCAAATTCCTGTCGGAGCGGAACTGGATCTCTTTCCCTGTTTTGCCAAAGAACAGGATCTACAAAACCCCGGCCCGGCATGGGCGAAGGTGTACACATGGTAACATGCGGCATGAAAATAATTTGGGCGCCAAGCAAGGCCGTTGCTCTCACATTCTCAATGATATTATTGT
>PSRI01000110.1 GCA_003175935.1 Bacteroidota bacterium | reverse complement strand
CGAGTTGGGAGAAAAGCATCATCGGCATGATGGAATTCAGATCAATCTGATCTTCACCACCCATCATCATCAGCGGCAGAATCATATTCTGCATTTGTCCGAGTGCGCCACTGCCGCCCGGAAGCATATTCATCAGGCTGCGCAGAACCATCACACCAGAATCGAAACCAAACATCATGTTCACCTTCGGGGGAACCCAATTCTTGCGAGTGCCATCCGGGGTCATAAGCGTAAACTTAGTAACAGGCGCACCAACACTGGTTCCGGTGTTAACTTCAAGCACCCAACCAATGGGCTTCTTATCACCATAGATAAGATCACCAACAGCCACTGCCGTAACAGGAGTGGATTGTGCGAACGCGGGCACTTCCATTCCAAATTGATCGAACATATTCAGCGTGACTTGTGCATCATCGCCAGTTCCTTCGAGGGTAGTAATGCCATCGCTGGTTTTTACACCAACGCGACCGGTCATCAGATCCCAAACCACACCGTCAACCTTACGGAAGAAACGGTCCATCATCTTATTGCCCATATTATTCATACTGAGGTTCATATCATACTCCTTTAAATAAAGAACCAAATTATTCCAAATTCACAAAATATTGTAGGATATCGTAATGATCTTCAAAACAATCTTGCCTACTAATTTCACTAATTGGATACCAAGCTGCAAATTGCAAATCATCACTGCCGCGCACCTTTGGCAATTCACCATCGGGAAGAACCGCTTTGTATGCGTGTGTAATAATACGCCCACGTTCACTACGTCCAATAGCATCAAATACTTTCTCTCCAACAATGCTACCGCGTAGAACCTTTTCAGGAACTTTCAAACGAGTTTCTTCGTAAAGTTCCCTAATTGCAGCATCGAAACAACTCCTATCAGTTGCTGCATTCAAATAACCACCCGGAAATGCAAGAAGACCTTTTCCTGGTTCCGATTTACGAATACCCATCAACACATGACCAGATTGAAATACACACATATCTGCCGTGGTGAATACAGGTTCGTAAGGAAGCCCAGCGTAAGGAAGCTTACATTTGACAAGAAATTCTTTTTCCTTCACCAACTTATGATAATCTGAAGTCTGAACAAATCTACTCAGAAAATCAATGGTTGTTTCAGGAACGACACCCTTGAACCAATTGATATTGTTCAATTCGGGTGTAAAATACGCATCACGAATTTGAGTTGCATTAAGGGGTTCGACCAAAGGCTGGTCAACAAATTCCCATTGCGGGAACATGTTCAGATAAAACGTCGTTTCATCTTTTTTATGACCGATAATGGCAATCCTATCAGTCTTACTCGTATATTTGGCTACAATATTTTGTACACGAATACACCAGGCACCGTTATTATATACAGTGTCCTCATTCGGTTCAAAAATAAATTTTGTACCATCCCCGGAAACATAACGATGAACAGATTCCGACAAAAGCTGAATTCTTTCATCACTAGTAAAAGGATTTTTTACAGTACGAGGTTGATTTGCAGATCCAACAACCACAATGACTTGTTTCGCAAGGACTGATGCCTTGTGAAGCATTACAATATGTGCGTTGTGGAGGGGCTGAAATCGTCCAATATAAACGATCGTGTCGAATTGTTTTGTCATACGATAACTCCTATCATATATGGTGTGAAGCGATGGGTCTATCCCTGTGCTTCACAACTATTTATGTCATTAGTATAACGACCTATGTGTTTTAGATCAAGTATCCTTAGATGGCTGTCGAATCCGTATCGCCAGTCCTGATTCGAATAATCTTTTCAATATTCGTAACCCAAACTTTTCCATCACCGATCTTACCGGTCTTGGCATGATCAATGATGAGATCCACAATGGAATCAACAACCGCATCGTCAACTACAATCTCAAGTTTGACTTTTGGCAGAAAATCTACAATATATTCTGCACCGCGATACAATTCGGTATGCCCTTTTTGCCTACCAAATCCTTTTACTTCGGTAACAGTCATACCAGTAATATTTGCTTCAGTGAGTGCATCCCTCACTTCATCAAGCTTGAACGGCTTGATAATTGCCGTAATAAGTTTCATTTCATTTCCTTTCAGAATTCAATTTTTTCACGTTCATATTTGTCAGTCATGTTGTCCTTGAGATAAGATGATTTTGATTCCGAGTTATAAAATCCCCAAAAATCTTCATTCTTGACATCTTTATAACAATAGAAAGATCCATCATCATATTTGACAACTAAATCTCGAATACCACCCGTAATACCTTGAAATCCATATTTCACAATAATATCATTCTCAACTGGATATAAATGAGAGTTAAGTGGTCCAACAATCAAATCCGTAGGTAGATATTTAAAAAACCATTTACCCCATTGTTCCGGATCAAGTCCTTCTTGAAGTCCGTGAACCCAAAATCCAAGAACTTCTTGTTGTCCATAATTTGGATTTGTTGGAAATTGGCGAAATCTAGTCTTCCAATTTAGATCAATAATTCCAGACCAAAGAATTTCTGATCTGTCATCGTTATAGATAGTAAGATGATCACCATCGTGAAGGATACAAAGACTATCATATCCTTCTTTTGTTTCATCGGTTGCACACCAGATTACACCTTCGGTGCCAGTTTCCCAAAACGGTTCAAGTTTTCCTTTGATTACTACTTTTTCCATAATTTTTACTCAAAGTTAATAAATGTTTCAAATTCAGTCCTATACGCACCGAATTTCAGTACCACACCACTCAGAAGTCCACCTTTTCCGCAACTGGTATCAACAAAGATTGCCAATCCACTGTTCTCATTGGCAACCATTAATGGCGTTACCAATTTGATATTGTAAACTGCTTTCCTATCATGACCAACAATTACTGCTTGTCCTTCGGGAATTTCATCAATCCAAGTGTAGATACGCTCAGGCATACCAGCACCATCACGTTTTCCAGTAACCTCACCATAAAGAGCACGAGATTTTGCTCCATCACCCAACTTCTCTGGATATGACCACAGGTCAGGATGGCTTGCTCCATGAACAAATATCCATCCATCACAGTAATGATAATAAGAAGAGTTGGTATGATGATACAACTTTTTGTATAAGTCAAAGAACTCTTCCATCCTGTCTTCTCCAACAGAATGAAGAGTTCTTTGCGCATCACCAGAGAGAGTTACCTTGTTACCAAGGGCATGACGATAGTGTTTATCGTCGTGGTTTCCAATGACAAACGCTCCATGTCCTTGATCAACGATTTCAACAATTGTTTTTACCGTTTCAAAAGGAAATGGACCCCTGTCAACAAGATCACCTAAAGAAACAAGGAACAACTTATGCTTCCTTGCGTAGTTGTAAGCCTTCATTAAGGCTTCGATATCGCCGTGCAGGTCCCCAATGGCCAAAAGCCCATCATAACCTTGCGCAAGCAATTTCAGATCCATGATCAATCCATTCTATTCTATGTCCATATAACTTGTCGAATTTTGACTAACCTTATTAGCATTTCGTCATCTTCTTTATCCCATTCAATCCTATTCTCTTCGATCTCATCAAACCTTTTATGATATGCTATAAAATCTTCAGCAGTATGATCAAAGTCATCATCCAGAGATCCCATTTCGAATCCTTGATGATCATACTTCAGATTATTACTATAATCCCTTTTTGGTCGTGTGTCAACCCACCAACGATATAATTTTAAAATCTCCCGCGCTGCTATTGCCTGCGAAGGAAATTGTTGAGTGGGAGGTAACGAGGGATCATCTAACGTTGCCTCCCATTCTAAATGCTTTATACCAAGATCTGGTCTTCGATAAAACAACCGACGATACAATGGTAATTTTTCTTTCTTCGAATAAGGAAATTCATCCCTATTCTGTACGTGAAAATGCGATGCTACTTCAATTTCAACAAAATCTTTCAACATGGTAAATGAACCATACAGAATTTTTTCGTCAAATTCATGGTAACCAGGCTTCAGGCCAGTTTCAATTACATGATAGCGATCAATGGTTCGATAACGAATCCAATCTTTGATTCCTTTATACTTCCATAATACAGGACGATAAAGTTTAGGTAATCTATGTTTAAAAAAGAACCTAATCGGAGCTTCTTGTTGAAACTCGTACTCAAAAGATCTCCATTCGGATGCGGTCAATGCGTATGGCGGATTAAAATCCATCCATCGCGCAAATCTCTTCCATTTCACTACCAAAAAATTCATCATTAACTATGAGCTGCCTTAGAAACAAAAATATTGAGCTTTTCTGCTTCGCGGATAACATCTTCGGTTGACGGAGAACTAGTAAGGATTACATCTTGTGCATTACCGGCAGAATTAGCTGCCAATGCACGGCTACCAGCGTCCGCATGCGCCTTTGATTGAAGAATATCAAAGGCAAGTTGCAACAGATCCAGTCGAATTTCGTATGGTGTTTTGTTGGTCGTCTTCATTTATAACTCCTTGTGTTTGTAATAAAATACAATTGCACAAATTTATGAACTTGCGCTATACAATTGTATAGCGTATCTGTTGTGAAGTCAAAACATCTTCTTGAGTCCAGGACTATATTGATTCCTGAACATTGTCAAAAGCATGCCTCTATTTTTGGCTTGGCTAAAACTTAGATGATACCACGCAAGTCCTGATTTCTCACTATGTTCAAAAATGAACTGATCAAAATCAATATTATTTTTTACCCAGTCAGCATTATCCCAATACTGCTGGTATGTCCATCCTGTCATTTGAATATCGCATGCTTCGCCTTTCACATGCTGACTAACTCCATGACTTACAGAATTTTGATTTCTAATTGCTGAATTTATTCTCATGTTTGGAAATTTAGCGAACAGGGGTTCACAAACATGTTGTGAAAGAGCCATCAGATTACAAAATCTAGTTTGTTTATCAAATCCTTCAACATCGGTAAGTTGATTTGGAAACATACAGCCACGCTGTGCGTTTGAAGGATTATTTGTTCCAAATCCTATGGTAAAATATCTTAGAATAAAATTGGGACTAATCTGAAAATCATAATTCTGGCCATCCCAAGGTTGACAGGTAGTTGGTGGACTATTTTTATTTGGTGGAGGGGTATCGTTCGTATCTTTAGGAGTTTCACTTATCGGAGGGGGAGGAGATGTTTGTGTTGGAGGAGGAATTTGTATTCCAGTAGTGCCAGCATCATTATTTCCACCAGCAACACTACTTTCAAATTCATCTTGAGTTACATCACTATTATCATCTCCAGAATCATTTATCAACGCCTGTGCATTTTCAGAAGTGCTTGTTGATAATTCAACTCCACCTACAGTAATAGTTGGTGCGGTACATGCCATAAAGGTTATATCGAAATATTCGGACTAACATTGGTTGCAATTGTATGTCCTTTTGAATCTTTATCACCGAAACGGGCAATGAGTTTCCCTCCTGCCCGAACAGTTTGGTTTCCTATTATCTGTGTTATTGTATGTCCATCTGATACCTTATCCCCCAGCACTGATATTGGATGTCCATTCACTCTTACTGTAGGTATTCCAGGACCAATAATAGTCGCTCCATTACTCATCTTACTTCCAACAAATGCTACTTTTTTTGCCATTTATACTTTCATCCCCGGTGGTGCCAATACAATTGGCGAAATTGCTCTCTCATATCCTTCTAAGAAATCTTTAGATGGTCTGCATTCTGCAATAATATTACGAGTATATATTAGAACTGAAGCATCTAAATCGCCCATCAATAAAAATGGAGAAAACTGAGCACCTTTTTGCGTTGCAACCAAAATATATGGTTTTTCAACAGATAGGCCGCTATCACTACGACTTTTTACCTGAGCAATAACTTCTTCACCGTTATTCAATTTTAAAACTCTGATTTCTGGTTTTTGATTTTCTACTAACATATTAAAAATTATCCCATCCTTCGATTGCAGCTGATTGACTGTATT
>PSRI01000171.1 GCA_003175935.1 Bacteroidota bacterium | reverse complement strand
TCCTGTTTCCATTTATTCCTGAACATGGAATCCAGTTTGGGTACTTCAATCTGACAATGGCTGCAGGTTGGATCCCAAAAACAGATTACGATATAGTTGGATGTGAGGTTATAGAGTTGAACATTTTTGCCTGTGGTATCAGTTAGATCAAGGTTCGCAGCTTTTTCGCCAATTTGATTAGCCATCAAACTGTAGCCGCGATCGAAAATGAATTTCCTGTATTTCTCAGTGAGCCAATAATCAGACTTCCCTGTTACATAATACCTCTCAAAGAGGTCCACAAAAACAGCATCCTGGCCCATATAAGTTGGGTTCACATATTTGTCGGTAAGTACTGATAATATGTATTTAAACATCTCCTTATTTGGACTTGCCGCATCTATGATTTTGTTTGCTTCTTTAATGAGCGTGTCTGGTTGCTGCATCAAAACACTACCGAAATATCTTTGGAGCTTGGGTTCAAAAACAGGCGTACGGATCAAACGTTCATCCGTAAACGAAACTCCATCCCAATAGTGCTGTTTGTAATACTGATAAGCAAAGAGTGAATCATATTTACCTCCGGGTTGTTTATCAGCAGGTGGAACTTTTGGCTCCTGCAATACTTTGAAAATCGCAGTGAGTAAATTATTGGGATTTGATTTGATAAAATTTTCGCGGAAAGCGGCTATTTCTTTGTTGAGACTTACAATTTGTGCAGAGATTGAAGCAGAATCCGTTTTTGATTTAGTTTCTTTTAATTGTTTTTGAAGAGCGGTAATATTTCTTCCTTTTTCCTGGATGTATTTTTGGTAAGATTTGAATTGCTGATTGTCGAAAGAATTGACAAAAGTAGTTTTATTCATGAGATCACTGGTATCGGCACTTACGCTAAAATTCTGCTGTTTGTCTACCAGTATCTCAAACCACCCATTCTTTTTGGGAAAAACAACAAGGTATACACCGCCCTGGAGCTTTTCTTTTCCGCTAAAAACGGCTTCAGATTTTGCATTTAATCTGGAAGAATCAATGAGATATTGTTTTGGTCCGAGGTGATAACCAAGATATAACCAACCTCCGGTAAAGGGTTGTAGGGTCACTTTAATATTATAGCCCTGACCAAAGGATACGGAACTGGATACCAAAAGAGCCAATAATAGGATGCGGTTTTTCATTAAGCAAGTTTATAGAGCAAATCTAGGGTAAAGAGCGTAACGGAATTCATAAGGATTTTTAAAGTTTTTACAAGTCAAAGGCTTATGGAATGCTCCCCTTCCTTTCCTAATTTTGCCCGCTATGCGTGTCAGGAAGAAAAATATAGTTCTGGAGAATGTAACTATTGCAGATTACGCTGCAGAAGGCAAGTCCCTCGCTAAGATTGATGGCAAGGTAATATTCGTGGATAATGCCATTCCCGGGGATATAGTGGATATCAGGCTCAGCAAGAATAAAAAAGACTGGGCCGAGGGACATGCAATTGAGTTTAAGGAATATTCGGCCGACAGGATTCAGCCGTTTTGCAGTCATTTTGGAGTTTGTGGTGGTTGCCAGTGGCAAATGCTCCCTTACGAAAAGCAATTATTTTATAAGCAAAAGCAGGTATTGGATGTGCTCCAAAGGATTGGTAAGTTGCCTTTGCCTGAGATGGAACCTATTGCTGGTGCGGATATGCCTGTCCGTTACCGCAATAAAATGGAATACACTTTTGGTACCCGTCGTTTTCTTTTACCAGGAGAACTAAACAGGGAAGATATTAAGACCGATCAACCCGTAGCTGGTTTTCATGCAAAAGGTTTGTTTGATAAGATTGTTGATATTGATATTTGCTGGTTGCAGGAAGAACCAAGCAACGATATCAGGAAGGCTATCAGGAACTATGCCCTCGAAAATGGTATCAGTTTTTACGATATCAGACAGCACCAGGGATCACTAAGAACTATTCAGCTCCGGATCTGCACAACGGGTGAAATAATGGTAAATATCGTGGTTGGAGAAATTGAAAAGCAGGTTCTGTTGCATTTGCTGGAGTTTGTAGCAAAGTCATTTCCTCAGATTACCACGCTGCTTTATACAATCAATAACAAGAAAAATGACAGCCTGTATGATTTGGAACCCCGGATTTTTTCTGGTAAAGGATATGTTATTGAAAAACTGGAGGAATTCAAATTTAAAGTAGGACCCAAATCTTTTTTTCAGACCAATACCAGGCAGGGAGAAAAGCTGTATCAGGTGGCGAGAGAATTCGCAGAATTGAGTGGGAAAGAAACTGTTTATGATCTGTATTGCGGTACCGGAAGTATTGGTATTTTTCTTGGAAATCTTGCAGGGAAATTAGTGGGTGTAGAAACTATTGAAGAGGCGATTGGAGATGCAAGAGAAAATGCGGCTTTGAATAGTATTGAAGGAGCAGCGTTTTTTTCAGGGGATGTGAATGATATTTGCACGGATGAATTTTTCGGACAGCATGGCAAACCTGATGTGATTATTACAGATCCCCCGCGTGCAGGTATGCATGAAAAACTGGTAAAAAAACTATTGCAAATTGAAGCGCCAACGATTGTATATGTAAGTTGTAATCCAGCTACACAGGCCAGGGATTTAAACGGACTGGCCGAAAAATACGAGGTTACGCGAATCAGGCCGGTTGATATGTTTCCGCACACTCATCATATCGAAAATGTTGCGCAATTGAAATTGAAAAGAATTTAACCTTTTGAATAATTGACATGTTCTAATTTCGTATGAATTAATCAGCTAAGAAATGACAGAATTCAGATCAAGAAATTTTCAGGCCTTACCGATCGTTATTAAGAATCTTCTCATCATTAACACACTTGTTTATCTCGCTCAGTTTACATTGGATTCTTCTTTTGAGATAACCATGAAATTTGCCCTGTTCCCTTTAAATTCAGAATTATTCAAACCCTATCAGTTATTCACCTACATGTTTTTACACGGTGGATGGGGTCACCTTATTTTCAACATGTTTGCATTGTGGATGTTTGGAACGCAGCTTGAAAATTTCTGGGGACCCAAGAGGTTTATCATATTCTATTTGATATGCGGTGTTGCTGCGGGAGTAGCAGAACTTTTGTTTATGGCGCCTGTAGGATATGCTGTTGGTGCATCAGGCGCAATTATGGGTGTATTTGCCGCATTTGGATATCTTTTCCCTAATAACTTATTGATATTTTTTCCTATTCCTATTCCTATAAAAGCAAAATGGGCTGTCATTGGTTTGATGGCGCTTGATTTATTTGGGGGACTATCGAATAGCGCAAGTGATAATGTGGCACATTTTGCGCACCTTGGAGGTGCTGTAACCGGAATAATACTTGTGTGGATCTGGAACAAATCGAATCGCAAAACGTTTTATTAATAAATTTGCTCCTCTGGAGCAGCGAAAAAGTAAATCCGCCATCCCGATGAGTGTATTGGAACAAAAAAGAGGGAGCAAAACTTTATTCGGATCAGATAATGATGCGCTGGTGATGCTAATCATCCTGAATTGCATCATCACCGCTGCAATTTTTTTTATAAGATTTATCTATCAGTTCTCTTCCATTCCGCTTAGTGAATTTACCAGTCAAATTACAGACTGGTTTGTAGCGCCCGCAGATTGGGGCAAATTAGCAACCCGGCCATGGACCATCATTTCATTTATGTTCACCCATCTCACCATTTGGGGACTTATTGGAAATATGCTTTGGCTTTGGGCTTTCGGATATATTCTCCAGGATCTGACAGGGAACAGAAGAATAGCGCCCATTTACATCCTGGGTGGATTTGCAGGTTTTTTATTTTTTGAATTATCTGCTCATATATTTCCCTCTTTTTCTCAAAATCTTGACAATGCAGGCCTGGTGGGAGCTAATGCTTCAGTGATGGCGATAGCAGTAGCAGCAACCATATTCGCGCCATCTTACCGGATCTTTCCAATGATTAACGGAGGTATTCCTCTTTGGATCCTTACGGCAATATTTGTGATAATAAATTTTGCTGGTAACGCTGGCGGCTATCCGCCGACGATCATTGCACATGTTGCAGGAGCCGGTATGGGCTTTCTTTTTGCAAACCGCATTCAAAACGGTCAGGATTGGGGCGAATGGATGGGTAAAGCTTATGACTGGTTCTTCAACCTGTTCACACCAGGCAAAAAATATAAGTCCAGATCCGTACGCAAAGATGTTTTCTATAACACAAAAGGGAAACAACCATTCAAGAAAACACCCAATCTCACCCAACAAAAAATAGACGAATTGCTGGATAAGATCAATCAAAAAGGTTATGATCATTTATCTGAGGAGGAAAAGGATTTGCTTCGCAGGGCGAGCGAGGAAGATTTGTAACTTTAACGCATGCCTGGAAAATTTCGCAGATTCAGCAAACGATTTTTAATCGTATCCAACATTGCTATTGTAGGATTATTTCTCCTGGGTTGTCTCTCCCCTTTTTTAAATCCATCTACCTGGTGGTTTTTCGGTTTCCTTGGACTAATTTTTCCATTCCTGCTTTTTTTCGTTTTTGCATACATGATATTCTGGCTCTTTGTAAACAGAAAATGGAGCCTTCTTTCACTTATTGCATTAATCATTGGATGGAAAAGCATCAGTGCTGTATTTGCATTTCATATTGCCAGCGATTTCAAAACTGAAAAATCAGGAAACACAATCAGGGTAATGACCTGGAACGTCAGGAGATTTATCAGGCCCTTTTCAGAAGTTTTTGAACCAGGTATACATCCCAATGAACAGAAAATGATAGACCTCATTAAAAATCAAAACCCGGATATTATTTGCTTCCAGGAATTTTATACGGCTGATGATGGTAAATATGCCGATAATATCAAATACTTTTCCAAAGACCTCGGATATACCTACTACTATTTTTCAAATGATTGGAGCCGCGTTAATGTATACCATAGCGGCACTGTAATTTTTTCAAAATTTCCAATCATTGACTCATCAAAAATCAATCTTGCAAAATCATTGGGAACTGGCGTAGAAAGCATGATCTACGCAGATATTTTGATAGGTATCGACACATTCCGGATTTACACGGGTCACCTGCAATCATTTGGATTTCTTAGAAAAGATTATCATGATCTTTCGAGCATAAGAAATCAGGATTCAACTTCGCTCACTGCATCAAAAAGTATTTTTCGCAAAATGCGCGAGGCTTTCAAACGAAGAGGAATTCAGGCAGATTTTGTAAAAAACAAACTGGACCAGAGTCCTTACCCGGAAATATTTTGTGGCGACCTGAATGATGTGCCCAATTCATATACTTATTTCACTGTAAAAGGAAAGAAGAAAGATGCATTCTTATCAAAAGGCTTTGGGTTTGGAAGAACCTATTACAGTTTTTCATCGGGCCTAATGAGAAAAATTCCTACCCTGCGAATAGATTATATCTTCGCCGATCCCGGATTCAATGTGGAACAGGCCCACCGGATTGCAAGGGTGATGTCGGATCATTATCCCGTAGTTGCGGATTTTAGTTGGAAAGCCAAATAGATTTCACGCGAAGGCGCAAAGGTTCGCTAAGACGCATTTATATTTGTAGTTCATCTATTTTGATTTATGTCGGATTTGAAAGTTTATAATTCAATTAGCAGGCAAAAGGAAGTTTTCACTTCAATAACCCCAGGGCATGTGGGCATGTATGTGTGCGGTCCGACTGTTAGCGGTGAGAGTCATTTGGGTCATGCAAGGCCATTTATCACCTTCGATATTATTTTTCGTTATCTCAAGCATCTAAAATATAAAGTACGCTACGTTAGAAATATTACGGATGCGGGACATTTTGAAGAAGAAGGAAGGGAAGCAGAAGATAAGATTTCAAAAAAAGCGGTTCTCGAAAAATTAGAACCCATGGAGCTGGTGCAGAAATATACCAATATGTTCCATTGGGCAATGCATCAATTTAATAACCTGGAACCAAGTATTGAACCCACTGCTACAGGTCATATTGTGGAGCAGATAAACATGATTGAGCAGATCATTAAGGATGGTTATGCTTACGTGGTGAATGGCTCGGTATATTTTGATGTGGATAAATACAATGAAGATTTTGCAAAACAGGGCATTCCATACGGAATATTGAGTGGAAGAGTTTTGGAGGAAATGCTCGAAACAACCCGCACGCTCGATAATCAGGAAGAAAAGAGGAATAAGGCAGATTTCGCACTCTGGAAAAATGCTCCTGCTGAACATATCATGCGATGGACCAGCCCATGGGGTGAAGGTTTTCCGGGCTGGCATATTGAATGCTCTGCGATGAGTTCAAAATATCTCGGGGATCAATTTGATATTCACGGTGGAGGCATGGATTTGCAGTTTCCGCATCATGAATGCGAAATTGCTCAAAGCGTAGTTTGCAATAACGCCATTCCTGCCCGATACTGGTTGCATAACAATATGATCACGATTAACGGAAAGAAAATGGGCAAGAGTTACAACAACGTGATTCGCCTAAGTGAATTATTTACCGGCAACCACCCTGCACTTGCTCAGGCTTATGGGCCGATGATCATAAGATTTTTCATTTTGCAAACACATTACAGAAGCACGCTTGATTTTAGCAATGACGCATTGCAGGGTGCAGAAAAGGGGTTGAAAAGATTATGGGAGGCATTTGAAGTTTTGAAAAAACTGGATGGAGAAAAATTACCTACAACTGCAAGTGATGCAGAATTAGATTCTAAGATTTCAAAACTCGTAGAAGATTTTGATGAGTTTATGAATGATGATTTCAACACTGCAAAGGTTCTGGCAAATATGTTTGAGCTGGCACCAATAATTAATTCTTTCAAAGGCGGACAGTTGAAACTTGAATCCATCAGTAAAAAAACATTTCAAACTCTTCAAAATCAATTTACCACATATTTGGTGGATGTTTTTGGAATGCGCGACGATAAAGGAGAGCAATTCGACAAACTGGACTCTGTATTGCAATTGCTTGTACAGATAAGAAAGGATGCAAGAGCCCGGAAAGATTTTGCAACATCAGATAAAATCAGGAACGAATTGCAAACACTCGGTATCATGCTTAAAGATGATAAAGATGGAAATGTTAGCTGGAGCATGAACTAAACTCACCAAAACTGAAGACTCTCTGGACGGGATTTAAATTTGGCATATGAAATACAAAGAGACATTCAGCAGGGACAAACAATTATCAGAACTCGTTGAAAAGCAGAAAGCACCCGAGCTTGCTATCAGGGAAAATGTTTTCCTACAATTAATTGGTTCCATTATGAGCCAGCAGCTATCTACAAAAGTTGCTGCTGTTATCCATCAGCGTTTCCTCAACTTATATGGTGGAAGAGAACCTGAACCTGAACAAGTGCTCAATACTTCTCATGAAACTTTAAGATCTATCGGACTTTCTAATGCTAAATCAATATACGTTCATAATGTTTCAAAGTTTGCCGCAGAAAAGAAACTTGAATTGGCGTTATTGCAGGCAATGAATGAGGAAGAATTAATCGAACATCTCACCCAAATAAAGGGCGTTGGCAGGTGGACTGCAGAAATGATCCTGATGTTCGCACTGGCAAAAGAGGATGTTTTTGCGATTGATGATCTCGGAATTCAAAATGCAATGAAGAGTTTGTACAAACTCAACATGAAAGACAAAAAAAAATTCCGGCAGGCCCTTGTGAGAATTTCAAATAACTGGTCGCCTTATCGGACATATGCCTGTTTGTATTTGTGGGGATACAAAGACAATACCCCCGTAGTTGGTGAGAAGAAGCAAAAGAAAAAAACAAAATCAGCTCCGCGAAAAAATACAAATAAGAAAGTAGTTGCAAAAAAAACAACTAAAAATAAGACTTCAAAAAAGCGAACTGTAAAAAAAAGAAGAAGCGCCCAAAATACTTCTAAGAAAAAAATTTCATAGCGTAAATAGGGCGCCTATAATTTTAATATCCCCAAATAAACCTTTCCTGCATTGTTTGTCCTGAAGGCAATGTGAATCTCATGTAATACACTCCTCCTACCATCGATGAACTTCTGGCGATGGAAACTTTTGCATTTGCGTCTATCACCGCCTGCTTTTTATAAACCAATGATCCTCCTGAATTGTACATTTCAAGGAATACCTGGTCGCCGACATTAAGACCGTTACATGCAACGGTTATATTACTATGTCCTGGGTTCGGATAGATCTGGAAATAAATATTTTTTATTAAGTCAATATTGATGGTAATAATATTAGAAAGATGAAATTTGCCATCAATATCTACCTGTCTCAACCTGTAAAAATTCGTTCCGTTTACCGGGGTATTATCGTCAAAAAAATAATCCTGTTCACTATTTGAATTTCCTTTGCTCTGGACTTCTCCTATTTTAGTAAAGTCACGTCCATTTGTACTTCTAAGCACTTCGTAGTGATCATTGTTTTGTTCGAAATTGGTAACCCACGTAAGGTGAACGGAATTATTTACCCTCACTGCATTAAAATCAGTATATACAACGGGGAGAGAAGACAATAAACCGTATACATGAACCAAACCTGAGAAAGTGGCGAGGTACACCTTACCATTAATAACTGTAGGAGGTACAAATTTTGCAAAATTTCCTACGGAATCCCGATTGGGTACCTGGGCCGAGTTCCAAATTTCAGTGAGGTTATTCGCATTAAATGCTCTGAGGTTACCGCTCACCGTTTGCACTATGGCAGGTCCCTTTGGAAAACTCGCCCACAAAACACCTGATCCCGCCGTATGACCATTTGCAGAAAGTGACATCATAGCGCCGGGCCTTTCTGGTTTGTTACTGGTGGAGGCCATGGCCCAGGGCGTGGTATTAAATCTATTGGTTAAATAGTTAAATCGATAAGCTCTTAATGATTCATTCGATGCCCAAAAGTAGGCGAGGCCGGTGTTAGGATTTGATGCACTGTCGCCCCAGAAAACACCTGTCATCATTAAAAAATCAAAGAATGCTTTCCATTCCTGCAGCACCTGATCTGCGCTGGGATTTGTACCACTATGAAATTGTCCAAGATTGTTTTGGTCCAATACATAAAGTACCCCAGCCTTACCCGCACTGGTCATAACATTTGAGCCGGGAATCATCAACAATCCACTTGATCCGAGGTCCGCGTCCGCCGCATCGAGACTGTCTTTATTATATGGCGTAAAGAAATCGACCAAATCAAGGGTACCAGTGCCAAGATTAGGTGAATATTTCAAAAAGCTTTCTCCAAACCCTCCTGCTCCGGGATCACCGGTACCAACAACCCCGTACAAATTTCCTGACGCGTCAACTGAAAGACCTTCTCCAGACATCCATATTCCGTCGTACACTGTATTCGGGTTCAGACAATATGAAATTGCCTGGTTGTTGATATTGTTTGCACTATAGCCGAATATCCATCCATGGTAAGGTAAAGCATCACCATAGCTGGCATAGGTTAGGTACACAATCCCATTGGAAAGCGTTAGCGCACATCTTTGATTTTGTTTATTACTTTTAAAAGTTATGGTACTTCCACCTTCGCCAGTTCCCGGGATCGTCTTTGATACTATTTGCGATCCACCAAATTTGGGTAAGCCGGTACTGAGATCCAGAGCATGAAGACTGTCAGCATAAACGGACCCCGTTTTTGTCTTAGTTACAAAATAGATGGTATTTGTATTTACATCAATTGCTGGCGTGCTCATGATTCCAATTTCAACATGGATATCATTGTAATTGGGTAACGCAATATTGGGATCAGGAAGAGCAACTGATTTTCCATAATCAACTCTCCAGTAAGGGGTATTTGCTTGTGCCGGATCATCTGCATCGTAAGCAAAAATGCTGTTATGCATGTCTACAATGTAGACTACATTCTTCGTTCCGTGACCCGGAATATTTACTCCTGAAACGACTAAAGGTTGGGCGTAAACATGTCCGCCAACAGGATATGACCAGAGCCTCCCGAAAGTCGTTTGATTTACGTTTGAAGCATTTAGAACAGTTTCAGAAAGGTTGGCACCGGTTCTATTCAGGTCATTGTGATGTATCGTCATGCTCAACTGTGAATAAGCGTTCACATTAGCAAGCACAGAAACAAGAAGAATTTGGCAGACAATTCTAATGAGAAGATTAAAACTAATTTTCATAACTACACTATTAATTATTTATATCAGTAAGCAGTAAACAAGCTATATCATTCATTTTACAGGTTCAATTGCAAAACGAATGTTGAATCAGAGGTAGGTTATGAATTTTTAATCTTTCAATCGGATGGATGTAGAAATAATCTGACTACCAAGGGTGATGCTGGTTTTTCCTGAGTGCTGGAAGAAACTAACCCGGAAAAGTACATTTTTTTACTTTTCGAGAATGTCATCCTGCGTAATGTAATCAAAACATAATACAAAATGCATTGATTGAAAAGTAAACAGGTTCCTAAGATAAGTAATTGGACTGAAAAAATTAAATGAGCCGGAGGATATTTAGACTAATCTCTGTTTGATCGCCACCATCTGTAGCCCACATAGCCAACAATAGCAAAAGGTGCCAACATCAGGTATACGATTCCGGTATTAAGGCCACGCGCAGGTTTTTCTCCCATTTGCTGAACTGTTTTAGTGCAAATGGAACATTGGCCAAAAGAATTTCCGGCACAAAAAGAAAGCATTGTAAAGATTGCGATGACCAAAGCCCTGCGCTTCATACCCAAAATTTGAGACCACAAAGATACAATGAAAATGAGGGTAAATTCAATTCCCTTAACTTTGCGCCACTTGAAAATATTTAAAATATTTCAGCTATGAATAGAGGCCCGGTTTCTAAATTTATTGAGCATCATTACAGGCATTTTAATGCGGCTGCTTTGGTGGACGCTGCGAAAGGTTATGAGGCGCATCTCAATGAAGGTGGAAAAATGATGATCACGCTGGCTGGTGCTATGAGTACCGGCGAGCTTGGGGTTTCTCTGGCTGAAATGATCAGGCAGGATAAGGTTCATATTATTTCCTGCACAGGAGCAAATTTGGAAGAAGATATTATGAACCTGGTTGCGCATTCTCACTATAAAAGAATTCCGAACTACAGGGACCTCACACCCCAGGAGGAATGGGCATTACTTGAAAAAGGGTTGAATCGTGTTACCGATACCTGCATTCCAGAGGAGGAAGCGTTCAGAAAAATTCAGCACAACATTGTAAAACTTTGGAAAGATGCAGATGAGAAAGGAGAGCGCTTTTTGCCACACGAGTTCATGTATAAACTTTTGCTGAGCAAGGTGATGGAAAAGGATTATGAAATTGATCCTAAGGATAGCTGGATGATTGCTGCTGCTGAAAAAAACTTGCCGATTATTGTTGGCGGATGGGAAGACAGTACCATGGGAAATATATTCGCTTCTTACGTGATTAAAGGCGAAATCAAACCCACTACAATGAAGAGCGGGATCGAATACATGGTTTGGTTGAGTGACTGGTATCGCAAAAACAGTGGAGGAAAAGGCGTAGGATTTTTTCAAATCGGAGGTGGAATCGCAGGAGATTTTCCTATTTGCGTTGTGCCCATGATGTACCAGGATCTGGAATGGCACGACGTTCCATTTTGGAGTTATTTCTGCCAGATTTCTGATTCCACTACATCTTTTGGATCATATAGCGGCGCAGTTCCGAATGAGAAAATTACCTGGGGTAAGTTGGATATTCATACACCAAAGCACATCATAGAAAGTGACGCTACAATCGTGGCTCCTCTGATTTTCGCTTGGTTGCTCGGCTGGTAAATTTTATACAGATTTTCTTGAGCGGGGAATGGCTAATGATTGCGCTCAAATCTCCTGGCATCAGGAATAGCGCGAACCATATAGATAACCACGAATATTTTTACGATTATTCCGCTATACAAATTGGCCTTGTCCATAGCCGCCGTTACCACCCACAAGGCGATAAATAAAACTAATCCCACAATTAAAGATGTGAATGGTTTTTTTCTGGAGAGAAACGCCAGAAGCACCAGCATGCCCGCTTCAAGTAAATGAAGCATCATTACCTGTGGACCATAACTGTTATTGGTGATAATGGCAATAGTGGACCAAACAAATATCAGTGCCGCGGCTACGAATAGGGCATTCGCAGCTTTATAAGCTCCTGTTTCGTGTCGTTCTGATCCATTGGAAGCATTCCCGGGATCCGGATCCCCTGGCATTCCTTCGGCTTGATTTGGGCTTTCTTCCATTTTTGCAACAAATTAGGCAAAAAGAAAAACCTCCGGTTTCTTATCCGGAGGTTTTTATATACAAGAAATTAACGCATACCTGCCGGTATCTCAAGCGGTTTATCCCTTTTAAGCATGGCGTCTCTATTAGCCATTTCCCAGGCCGTGTAGAATACCAGCGTTGCTCTTTTCTTCATTATATCATAATTAATTTTATCAGGCGTATCTGTGGGTCTGTGATAGTCTCTATGCAGGCCACTGAAATAGAAAATGATGGGAACACCATTTTTGGCAAAATTGAAATGGTCGCTTCGATAGTAGATAAATTCAGAGTCGCGGGGATCGTTGTATTTGTAATCCAGTTCTAATTTGGGCTCTTTATTATTTACAGCTTCGCTGATTGTCCTAAGGTCTGTGCTCAATTTATCATCCCCAACGATATAAATATAATTTGTAGAATCACCAATCTTTCTGCCTGGATCAATTCTTCCGACCATGTCAATATTCAAATCAACAGAGGTCTTGTCAAGTTTGTAAACCGGATGCTGAGTATAATAATCAGAACCCCACAATCCTTTTTCTTCTCCGCTCACAGTCATAAACAAAATACTTCTTCTTGGTCCTTTTCCTGCCGCTTTCGCTCTTGCAAATGCAGATGCGATTTCCAGTACACTCACTGTTCCTGAACCGTCATCGTCAGCACCATACCAAATTGTAGTGTCCTTTTTCCCGAGATGATCGTAGTGTGCAGTAACCAACACATATTCATCTTTCAAATCAGTTCCTTCCATAAGGCCCAAAACATTGCTGCTTTGGAGGTTCAAAGTAGTCTTGCTAAAATTCAATGAAATTTCTGCTGGATAATTTTTCCCCTGGAAAGAACTATCGGTGAGTGCTCTTTTACCATTGGCAAAATTTTCTCCTAAAATTGCTTCGGCTACTTTTTCGGAAATATAAAATGAATTTAATCTGATTGTTTTCGGGTATCCATTAACATACATATTTCCTTTCGGAATAATTGGGTTAATGTGGTTGTCAACAATCAACAATGCTGCCGCGCCATTTTTCATTGCGGCATCCTGCTTCACATAAGGATTAAAAAATCTTCTGTTGCCTGTTGGCTCTTTACGTCCTGGTGCATTTTCGGCAATAACAATTACAAGCTTTCCTCTTACGTCAAGCCCTTTGTAATCATCACGTGTAGAATCACTGAATCCATATCCTGCAAATACAACTTCACCAAAACGATAAGAAGCGCTGTGATTTGTATTTACGGGAACATAAAAATCTTTTCCCGGAGAGAAAGAAGTGCCATTTACCTCTATTGAAGTATTAAGCAAACTGTCACGATAAACAGGGTAAGTCATTTGATAACTTCCATTATTGCCAGGCAATAATCCTAAACTTTTAAACTGACTTTCAATATAAGCTGCAGCTTTACGTTGCCCTTCAGTTGCGGTTTCGCGGCCCTCCATATCAGCACTCGCTACAATGTAGAGTTGCTTTTTAAGATTTTCAGCCGTGATTGATTTTGCAAATGGTTGCGGGTTGGATTTTTTTTGCGCACCAGCATAAAGCGCAGGCAGCAGAAAAGCTGCGAGAAAAATTCTTCTCATGTCTGGATGGTTTTTAAAAAATTGGCTCAAACTTAATTTAAAATACGTTCGAGCCAAGGAGCTTATGATAAGTGGTAAAACTTTTCTTTCGCTTACGCACATGCGATCTTGTGAACCCGATCTGCATGCCTTCCCCCTTCAAATTCAGTCTGAAGAAATTTCCAAATCATTTCCTGAGCGAGGTCCAGCGAAACAAATCGGGCGGGAATACAAATGATATTAGCATCATTATGCAAGCGTGCCAACTTGGAAACATTTACGCTCCAGCAAATAGCAGCTCGAATATTTTGATGTTTGTTTGCAGTGATTGCTACACCATTTCCACTTCCGCATAAAAGAATTCCAAATGCGGCCTGACCTTTTTCTATGGCCTCTGCAACCGGATGTGCAAAATCAGGATAATCCACCGAATCTTTGGACGTGGTACCAAAGTCCTCCACATTAAATCCTTCAGAGCGAAGCAGCTTAACTATTTCTTCTTTATAGTCGAATCCTGCATGATCACACCCTATAGCAATAGGCTGGAAGAGGTTAAATTGTGAATGGATAGTCTGCATAAATATTGTTGAATAGAATGATATAAAACTTCACTGTAAAGGTAATCAATACCTATCAGTGTTAATGGCTGAAGCAATCGAATTTGTGAGGGATAAATCAACTCAAATTAGCTCCACTCTTCCCATTTCTTCTTTTCCTTTTTGTACACGCGTGCTGCGATCAAAATACTGATTTCATATAGAATAATCAGCGGAACGCATACTACAACCTGGCTTCCCCAATCGGGAGAAGGTGTAATTACTGCTGCTATTACCAGCAATGCAACATAAGCATATTTCCTGTAAGTTCTAAGAAATCCCGGTGTAAGTAGACCGATCCGGGCAAGCAGCCAGGA
>PSRI01000215.1 GCA_003175935.1 Bacteroidota bacterium | reverse complement strand
GGCGGGTGCGAGCAGCTTTACGGTTGCTGGCACTTTCAACTGGACTGGTGGTACGATCAATAATCCATTTTTTTCAAACGGAACTGGCAACATATCGGGTGGCAGCACAAAGCTTTTGGGAGGAACCATGACCAATAACGGCACAGTAACCTGGAGCGGTGGAAGTATCCAATTTAATAGTGGCGGTGTTTTTGAAAATAACGGCCTATTTGATAATACGGTTGATTTGTTAATGAGTGTTGCAAGTGGAGGACCCTTTCACAATGCAGCGAGCGGAACATTTAGAAAAAGTGCGGGAGCAGCAACCACAACGGTAAATGTGAATATTACCAATGATGGGGTGATTGAGGCTTTGAGTGGCACTCTCTTAAGTGCAGGAACTTCAACAAATAATAAAGAGATTAATGCAAATTCGCCCGGAGTTTTTTCAAGCACAGGTACATTGAGTTTAAATTCCGGGACACTACTTACAGGAACGGGCACTATAAGCTTTGGGGGAACTGAAAATATTAATACGCCTGTGAGTACGCCAAATACACTTACGCTCAATAAAATCACCGGTGCAATGCAGGGGCCATCGGGTTTCACTCTTAACGGAACTTTTAATTGGTCTGGAGGAACGATCAGTTCATCAGTTATCAATAATGGAACTGCTACTTTCATTTCAGGCTCAACCAAGACACTGGCAAATTCATTTACAAACAATGGTGGCATTACCTGGAGTGCCGGCTCTCTTCAGTTCAACGCAGGAAGCTCATTTTCCAATGCCCAGACTTTCGACTGCGCATTCGATGGATTAATTGCAAATTCTTCGGGTGGGGCCATTTCCAACAGTGGTACGTTCAAGAAATCCGGAACAAGCTCAGGAACTACTATGGTCAATACGAATTTCAACAATAGCGGATTGATGCAGGGGATAGGTACATTTCAATTCAATGGATCTTTCACAAATACAGGAACCATAGCACCTGGATTGTCGCCAGGAATACTAGCCTTCAATGGTGCCCAGCCTTTTTCTTCCAACAGTTCACTGGATATTGAATTGTTTGATGGATCAGGACCAGGTACAGGTAACGATCAACTACAAAGAAATGGGAGTATCACCCTTGCCGGAACATTGAACGCTGTGGAAACCGGTTCAGTTCCCCTCGGAGGTTACACCATTCTCAGCCTCAGTTCAGGAACTATTTCAGGAACGTTCGCAACAACTAATCTTCCCAGCGGATACAGTATTTCATACAATTCAACTTCTGTGGTGCTCACAAAAGTGGCTTTGCCGCTCACATTGCTCTCATTTGGCGCGGATGCTTCGAATGGAGAAATTACTTTGAATTGGCTGACGGCACATGAAGTGAATACGAAACATTTTCTCATCGAACGGGCAAGTGAAGGGAAAAACTTTTTTGAATTGGGAACTGTTAATGCTGCAGGAAATAGTTCTGGAAATACTTCCTATTCTTTCATAGATCAACATCCGCTTAGCGGAAATAATTTCTACAGGTTGAAAATGCAGGATATCGATGGAGCATTCCGGTATTCTTCCATCATCAGGATCGACGAAGCTTCTCAGTTTGACCGGTTCAGTGTTTATCCCAATCCGGCTTCAGGATCCATTACAGTTAGTGTTCCAAAAAATTATCTCGGTGCTGAATTAAGATTCCTGGATGTTCTGGGCAGAGAATATTTTAGAAGAACGGGAATCAACCAGGAAGTATTTACAATTGATTTGGGTAAATATCCAGCGGGAGTTTATTGGATGATCTTAGTAAAAGATGACCAGACAAAAATTCTTAAACTGATCCGGAATTAGAAGTGTGATCTGCTTTAAGAAAATTTAATCGTGATTAATTAAATATTAGCCCGTTGACTTGACTACTATCGGGATAGTATAACTGAATTCATGCATTAATGATATGCTGGTATTGCCAAGGGATTCAGATCAGAATGTGAAAGAGTTTTCTCAGATGAAAATAATAATTCGATAACAAAAGAAACTGGTGCAATTTTTGGTTTCGTCATGGGATTACTCGTATATTTACAACCCCGGCCTTACTTTAGCACATTGCCTACCCTGTATTTAACGCAGCATTAAATTTCCTATCCTGAAAAACCTCCATCAGTTAACCTTAATGGATTTGTATGAAACGGATGCTCTCGAAAAACGGAGTATTGCTCTGCCTGCTTTTGCTCGCAGTTGCCATATTACACGCGCTGGATCTCAAGAAAAAACATGATGAAAGTAAAAATGTAGTGAACAATTCCTACCAAAAAGGGCTGGTTAAGAATTAATACTTATTTCAAGATATTTAGTATGATGTTTGCGTGTGCATGCATCGTGGAATTATTTGCCCATACCGCAATAAACTAACTCATTTATAACGGTCAACCTCAACCGAAAATTTATTTTGAGAAATGTCTAACTCATCCCAGGTCTAATTCCTGAAAAACTAGGACTTAGTTTCAGACTCTTCAGTCTTCTTGACTGTCGGACTCAGTAGTTCAACCGTTTTATGTTTTTCTTTTCTCCTCATCCACATATTCAACATTTCTACTCCGAAAGAAAAAGCCATTGCAAAATAGATATAGCGTTTATCAATGTATGACCCGTGCAATGGTTCGAGGCCTTCAAAAAATAAACTAAATCCTACCATCAACAAAAATGCAAGAGCAAGCATTTTTAGCGTTGGATGCTTGTGAATAAAATTGGAAATGTTTTCACTGAACCAAAACATGATGATCATAGCAATGACAACGGCCACTATCATCACTTCAATATGTTTTGCCAGTCCAACAGCAGTGATGATACTGTCAAATGAAAAAATCATGTCGACCAGAATTATTTGGCCCATGGCGGCTCCAAAAGAAGCCGCACGTTTATTGGTGCCTAATTCCAGCTCACTATCGCTTCCTTCCAATTTGTTATGGATTTCTTTTACGGTTTTATAGAGAAGAAATAAACCTCCCACAAATAAAATGATATTACGAAGATTGAATCCTATGTGTGAGTCATTCCAATTGAATCCAAATACTTCTTTACTGCCATTTTTCACCAGCCAGCCTAATCCGAGGAGCAACAGTATTCTTACAGCAATTCCTCCGAACATCCAGATCCTTCTTGCTCTTAATTTATGTTTCTTATCTAATGGGGCCATTAGAATTGAAACAAAAATTACGTTGTCAATGCCCAGTACAATTTCCAAAGTGGCGAGGGTAAATAAGCTGATGAGTGAATCCCAGGTAAGTAATTGGTCCATATTGGTCAGTTAATCTTGCAAGTAATTCAATTTTTCGATTCCTTATTCCTAAACCTGATTATTCCATTGCAAATTTTTTTTGTTATGGAAGGTCCTATGTAAATGAATCCTGTCCACACCTGAATCAAAGATGCCCCTGCGTTTATTTTTTCAAGAGCTTTTTCCGTATCAAAAATTCCACCGGAACCAATAATTGGAATCTTATTTAAAGTTTTCCTGCTTATGAAGTCAATAATATGAGTTGATTTAGATGCAAGGGGAAGTCCACTCAGGCCACCTGCACCATAAGATTCACACAACTTTCGAGAACTGTCACTCAAAATATTTCTATCGAGTGTTGTGTTTGCGGCAACAATTCCATCAAGGTTGATTTCAAGTGCGAGCCCAACAATTTCGCTCAATGCTTCTTCAGAAAGGTCAGGAGCTATCTTCAATAAGATGGGCTTTGATTGAGTTTGTTCGCGATTGATCCTTTGAAGGTTTGTAAGTATTTTCCTGAGAGAATCTTTTTCCTGCAATTCTCTCAATCCCGGGGTATTTGGTGAACTCACGTTTACAACGAAATAATCGACAAATTCAAAAAGCGACCTGAAACAGATTTCATAGTCTTTCCAGGCATCCTCATTGGGTGTCGATTTATTCTTGCCAATATTTCCTCCAACTACAAAACCCGATTTGCTATCATTTTTTTCCTTCCATTTCTTTAATCTTGCAGCTACCATTTCCACGCCATCATTATTAAATCCCATTCTGTTCAGCAAGGCATTATCGGCAGGCAATCTAAATAAACGGGGTTTGTCGTTTCCCGCCTGGGGTTTGGGCGTGACTGTTCCAATTTCCACAAAACCAAATCCAAGACTTTTCAATTCGTGAAGGTATTTTGCGTTCTTATCAAAACCGGCAGCAAGTCCGACAGGGTTGCGAAACTTTATCCCAAATAATTCTGTTGAAAGAACTGTCGACTGTTTCGGACTGAATATATAAGAAATCAAATTCCCGAGTAGAGGAATTGAACAAAGAAGTCGAAAACAATTCATTGCGAAATAATGGATCCATTCCGGAGAGAAAAGAAAGAAAAATCGGCGGAGGAGTTGATACATAACTGGCGCGAAGATAATTAAACTCCTGCCTAAACTGCTGCCTGGTTGGATATGGCTGTGTCGAAGGAAATTCTTAAATTTGAGATTGGAAAGTTGCATAAACAACCAAAAAAAATGCTGGTAAGAAATCGAATTCGTTTATTTAAAAAATAACATATGCAGGAAGCTTATATAGTTGCAGGATATAGAACGGCTGTCGGAAAATCCAAACGCGGGGGGTTTCGATTTACAAGACCTGATGATCTTGCAATAGAAGTAATTAAAGGGTTAATGGCTACTGTGCCGCAGTTGGAAGCGAAAAGAGTAGATGATTTGATTGTAGGAAATGCGGTTCCGGAGGCGGAGCAGGGATTACAGGTTGGAAGAATCATTGCTGCGAGAGCATTAGGATTTGATATTCCGGGAATGACTGTGAATCGTTATTGTGCATCCGGACTTGAAACCATTTCAATTGCAACTGCAAAGATTCGCAGCGGTCAGGCTGAATGTATTGTTGCAGGTGGTACTGAAAGTATGAGTATGGTTCCAACAGCAGGGTGGAAAACAGTACCGGCATATTCTATTGCTAAGGATGAACCCGACTATTATTTAAGTATGGGATTAACTGCGGAAGCAGTAGCAAAGGAATATAATGTAAATCGGGAGGACCAGGATGCATTTGCATTTCAATCGCATCAAAAAGCTATTAATGCCATAAAGAATGGATATTTTAAATCAGGAATTCTTCCAATAAATGTTGAAGAGGTATATGTAGATGAAAGTGGAAAGAAACAAAAGAGAAATTTTGTAGTGGATACTGATGAGGGTCCCAGGCAGGATACTTCATTGGATGCTCTTGCAAAATTGAAACCTGTTTTTGCTGCGGGTGGATCTGTGACTGCAGGTAATTCTTCTCAAACAAGTGATGGAGCTGCATTTGTAATTGTAATGAGTGAGCGAATGGTGAAAGAATTAAATCTTAAACCAATCGCAAGATTAGTTGCAAGTGCGTCTGCGGGTGTGCATCCCCGTATTATGGGTATCGGTCCGGTTGAAGCCGTTCCAAAAGCGTTGAGGATTGCAGGAATGAAACAATCTGACATTGATTTAGTGGAATTAAATGAAGCATTTGCATCGCAAGCGCTTGCTGTTATTCGCAAACTGGAAATGAATCCTGAAATTGTAAATATAAATGGTGGAGCAATTGCATTGGGACATCCTCTTGGTTGCACAGGTTGCAAACTCACCATTCAAATTACAAATGATTTGAAAAGGCTCAATAAAAAATATGGAATTGTAACTGCCTGTGTAGGAGGTGGACAAGGCATTGCAGGCATTATCGAGAACATTAATTAAGAAGTTAGCTCGTTCCCTATTACAGGCCTCGCCCAACGGCGGGGCTTTTTATTTCGTACAAAATTATCATATGGTAATTCTACTAAACCCCTGAGTGGATTTTTACTTAATGTGTTCAGATTTTCCAATGACAGAGTTGTGTGGCAGCATTTTTGTTTCTCAAAGGCTGCGTTTGCAATATTGGATCCGCGACAATTTTTTTTAAAGTCTCTCCAATCTGCATCCCAAAATAATTGCTATGGACAGAAGAGAATTTTTATCCGCAACCCGGAAAAAAAACAAGATTTCCGCACCATCCGCTCCCGTGGGAAGAACAAGTTCAGGACTGAATCCATATACTGGTCCCTGGACGGCTAACGAGGTGGCTCACCTGCTGAAGCGCACCATGTTTGGAGCAACAAAAGCAGATATTGTTTATTTCTCCGGAAGATCAATGAGCCAGGCAGTTGACGAGCTTTTGAACCCTGTAGCTCCAATGCCTGCACCACCATTAAAAGAATATACACCAACAGGCGCAACAACTCCCGATACAAATATTGCAATGGGTACCACCTGGGTTAATGATCCTAACGCAGATGGTAATGTAAATAATTCAAGAAAAGATTCACTTAAAAGTTGGTGGATGGGCGTTATGTTGAGCCAGGATAGAAGTATTCGCGAGAAGCTCACACTTTTCTGGCATAATCATTTTTCAACGCAAACTGAAACAGTTGCAAATGCAGCACTTCTTTATAAGCATTATAATTTATTACGTACAAATTGTCTCGGAAATTTCAAGAGCCTAGTAAGAGCTATAACCATCGACCCTAATATGCTCGACTATCTCAATGGTCAGCTAAACACAAAGGGTGCTCCTGATGAAAACTATGCGAGAGAACTTCAGGAGCTTTTCACAATAGGAAAAGAAAATAATCCGAATTATACTGAAGCAGATGTTCAAACAGCAGCCCGGGTGTTGACTGGCTGGAGAATTGACACAGCGACACTTAGTTCTTATTTTGATTTATCGAAGCACGATACACAGGATAAAACATTTTCATCTTTCTACTCTGGAACAACTATAACCGGACAAAGCGGTGCAAACGCAGGTGATCTTGAGCTGGATGCATTGATGGATATGATTTTTTCAAAAGGGCCAGAGGTATCAACATTTATTGTTAGAAAAATATATCGATGGTTTGTTTATTATGATATCGATGCTGCAGCTGAAGCAAATGTTATTGCTCCACTTGCCGCGCTTTTTCAATCGAACAATTGGGATATCAAACCTGTGTTAGATGCACTCTTCAAAAGTGAACATTTCTTTGATGTGCTAAACCAGGGCTGTTTAATTAAGAGTCCGGTTGATTTCGCTATAGGTCTGTGCAGGGAATTCCAAATCCAATTTCCCGATTCGTCGGATCCCTCAAAACAATACGGTATGTGGGATTTTATTTTGAACTGGGTTCGGGTACTGCAGCAGGATGTTGGTGATCCTCCAAACGTTTCAGGATGGCCGGCATATTATCAGATTCCCATGTTCCATGAGATATGGATTAACAGTGATACCTACCCGAAGCGGAATCAGTTTTCCGATACGCTCGTGTATTTGGGATATACAAGGGCCGGACAAACCCTGATCATCGATCCGGTAGCATTTACAAAAACCCTTACAAATCCTGGTGATCCTAATGTGCTCATTGATGAAGCGCTCGGTGTTTTGTACAGGATTCCATTTTCCCAGGCTGCAAAAAATCAGGTGAAAACAGATATACTTCTTTCTGGTCAAACAAATGATTATTACTGGACGAACGCATGGAACGCCTATATCGCGAATCCGTCCGATATGATGGCACTCCAGGCAGTGTACACGAGGCTGCGCGATTTGTACAAATATTTTATGAACCTGGCAGAATATCATCTGTCCTGATAAATTTCAAACCCATGAAGCGTAGAGATTTTTTACTCAGCACCATGCCCGCTGCCATATTTCCATCTTTCTTAAATGGATATACTGTTCGTGCATTAGGACCTTCGCCCATTTTGAATAAACTGATCAATTTTACCACAGATACAGATCACGTTTTAGTAATTATTCAATTGAGTGGTGGTAATGATGGATTGAATATGATCATACCAAAAGATCAATATGCCGCCTACTACAATTCGAGAAGTAATATTGCTATTCCGGAAGACAAAATATTAAGCATCGCTGGTAACAGTGCAACTGGCTTGCATCCATCAATGACGGGTATTCAACAGTTGTTCAATAATGGAAAAGCAATTGCAGTGCAATCTGTAGGTTACCCTCAGCCTAACTTTTCACATTTTAGAGCGACTGACATTTGGATGAGTGGATCAGGAAGTGATACTGTGCTGAACAGCGGTTGGGCCGGTCGTTATTTAAATGTTGAGTATCCGAATTTTCCTGATGGATATCCGAATCCCAGTATGCCGGATCCACTGGCGATTCAAATTGGCTCAATCTCATCTCTCACATTTCAGGGACCTGCTATTAATATGGCAATGAGCATTACGAATCCAACAAGCTTTTATAATTTAATTAATGGAATTCAGGATCCAGCTCCGGCTACGCATGCTGGTAAGGAGCTAACATATATTCGAACTATTGCAAGACAAACTGAGGCATTTGCGGCTTCAATTAAGGATGCTGCGAACGCGTCCTCACAACAACTTGCTTATCCTGATAATAATGAATTAGCAGATCAATTGAAAATTGTTGCAAGATTGGTGAAGGGGGGATTAAAGACAAGAATTTATATGGTTGGAATGGGCGGATTTGATACGCATTCCGTGCAAACTGCAGCCGACACAACTACCGGTTCACATGCGAATCTTTTAAAGCAACTTTCGGACGCTATCAAAGCTTTTCAGGATGACCTGGCATTTCTACAAATTGAAGACCGGGTAATTGGTCTTACCTTTTCTGAATTTGGCAGGAGGATTAAATCCAACAGTAGTTTGGGTACGGATCACGGAGCTGCGGCACCAATGTTATTATTTGGAAGCAAGGTTCAGGCAGGTGTGCTCGGACAAAACCCTGCAATTCCCTCCGGTGCAAATGTGAATGATAATATTCCTCATCAATATGATTATCGGAGTGTTTATGCTTCGGTGTTACAGGATTGGTTCTGTTCAAATCCCACAGATTTACAAACCGTGCTGATGTCGAATTTTCAAACGCTGCCCATCATAAAAGCCGGATCCTGTCCAAATTCTATCGATGATCTAAATAATGCAGGCAATAATCTCATCAGTAATTATCCCAATCCTTTCTCTGATCAAACCAGTATTACTTTTAAAACCAAGGGTGGGCATACACTGGTTCAGGTAATGGATTGCCTCGGGAGAGTAGTGAGCACTCCGGTAGATCAGGACTACAGCCAGGGTACCTATACCATACCATTCGACGGGAAGGGATTGCCATCAGGAGTTTATTATTTGAGGCTGCAGAATGGATCGACCCAGCAGGTAAAGCCTTCTTTAAAAGTGAGATAAATATTTATCATATTCAGATATTGCGGAAGCCCCTTTGTGAGGGGCTTTCTTATTGCTTGTCTGGATATTTTGATTTCCATTACCTTTATGTGTAATCTTTCCATGTGCGTCCTTATCTATGATTAAAATCTATATAACCGAAGACCATGAACTGTACCTCGAAGGGTTGATCCTGCTGTTGGGAAAACAGGAAGGAATCAGGATCTCCGGTAGTTGCAAGGATGGCAAATCGTTGCTGGATGCTTTACCTGGTTTGGATGCCGATGTTTTGTTATTAGATATTCAATTGCCGGATATAGAGCCGGAAGAAATGGTGAGTTCCGTGAGGAATGCCCGGCCTGATCTCAAGATTATCTTTCTCACACTTATGAGGGGAACCCGTTTCGTGCACCGCCTCACGAAGTATAATATACAGGGGTATCTTCTGAAAAGCGCCAAATTGGAAGAATTAATGGATGCAGTGAAAACCGTTGCTGCGGGTGGCACGTATTTCAGTAAGGATATTGATATTAATCCAAAAGATGAAGATTTTCGCAATACCGTGACTGTTGACGAAAAAAGAATAGGGGAAATACTCACAAAAAGGGAAATGGAAATCCTTAGATTGGTATGTAAAGAATATAGCAACGCTCAAATCGCTGAGCAATTATTTCTTAGCATCGGAACTGTTGAAACGCATCGGAAAAATTTGATTGCAAAATTGGGTGTAAACAATACCGTGGGCCTTGTAAAATTTGCAGTCAAAAACGGACTTTTAGAATGAGCACCTATATAAATTAATATCAAACGCGATTTACTTCCCTGATGAGATTGACTAAACCTCTGCTGCTTTTGGTGTTTTCATTGGCTGCCCTGAAGATTTGTGCGCAGATAGATACGAATGCACTTAAAAAAATCTATGATCGAGCCATAGATATGCCGGAAACAAAGGCAGACTCTATCCTTTACTTCGCAGATTATATTCAAACCCAATCAGAAAAATTACATTTTGACAAAGGAGCTGTTCTTTCAGAGAGGCTTCGCGGAATTTCTGCGGAATTAAAAGGCGATTTTGAAACTGCCATCAAACAATATCTTAAATGTCTTGAACTGGCACGAGCCTTAAAAAGCAACATCTACGAATCTTCCGCGCTTACTGATCTTGGCTTCCTTTATGTAAATACAAACAATCCCCAAAAGGCAAAAGAATTCTATTTGCAGGCTGCGGGTATTGACATGAGTGGAAGAGAAATAATTTCCATTGAAAGAAATTTCAACAACCTGGGAGGCATCTATAACAAGTTGCATCAACCCGACAGTGCATTGTATTTCCTGCAAAAAGCCGAAGAAGTTTCAAAGCCTTATGCAGACAAAATGGACCTGAGTTCCATGTACAATAATTTTGGGAACGCTTATTTCGCAAAGAAGCAGTGGGACAAGGCTTTATCTTTTTTCCAAAGAAATTATGTCCACAACCTTGCGGATGGAAACCGCGATATGCTTTGGTATGACTGTTTGAACATGGCAGATGTTTACATTGAAAAAGTTCGATTCGATTCTGCAATGAAATATCTCGATTTGTCGAGAGATCTTGCGATGGAAATGGAATCAAAGAGCAAACAGGCGGATGTTACTGCCTTATATGCGAAATATTATTCGCGAAAAGGCGACTACAAAACAGGTTACGCTTATTTTGAAAAATGGCGGGACCTGGATGCTGCGCGGGTAAACGAAGAAACTCAGCAACAGATTACAGACCTGCAGGAAAGATTCAATGTTAAAGAGAAGGTTCAACAAAATGCTTTGCTTGAGGCCCAGGTTGAAAAGCAAATTTTGCGAAGTAGAAATGTAACGATTGCTGCTGTTGGCGTTGGACTCTTTGCGATAGGCGTAGCTTTTTCATTCATTTTGATCAGGAGGAAAAATCAAAAACTCGAAGAGCAGAATGAACTTATTCAAAAGCAGAATGAAAAACTTTCTGAGCTGAATGCTGAGAAAAACTCATTGATTAGCGTGGTTTCTCACGATTTAAATGGTCCGTTTACCAGCATTAAAATGTGGAACCAAATACTTCAATCGGATGTTTCTAATTTAAGCAGCGAGCAGCTGAAAGCGCTTGCGAGGATTGAATCATCGGCAGAAAATGGAGAAAAGTTGATCAGGAACATTTTGGACGTGGAAAAAGCGGAAACGAACAGGCACAAAATCAGCCTTGAAAATTTTGATCTGAAAATTTTTATTGAAGATGTTATTAATGCCCATATTCCTGAGGCGAAACAAAAGGATATTAGTCTGATGTATGAAGCAGGTGACAAATCAGTTTATATTATGAGTGATCGCCACCTGGTGAACAGGATTTGTGAAAACCTGCTTTCAAATGCGATCAAATTTACCCCCAGAGGAAAAACTGTTTGGATTGGAGTTAGTGATGCGAAAGATGCTGCGCACATCAAATTTAGAGACGAAGGAGTTGGGATTCCACGAGAAGAATTACCCAAACTCTTCTCCAAATACAGTAATATCTCTTCAAAACCTACTGAAGGAGAAGCCTCGACAGGTTTAGGACTTTCGATAGTGAAAAGGCTCGTTGAAGAACTCAATGGAAATATCCAATGTGAAAGTGAACCCGGTCATGGAAGTCTGTTCACAGTAATTTTGAGAAAATAATCAGATTGAACTTAGCCTGCTACATTTTCTCTGAGCAATTTCTTTCTTTCACCAATTTGTTGTCTCCACATTGCATAGTAAAGTCCCTTTTCTTCTACAAGAGATTCATGAGTTCCTGTTTCCACGACTTCACCTTTTTCAAGCACATAAATTCTATCGGCATGCATGATCGTGGAAAGTCGATGCGCAATGAGTATGGTGATTTGATTTCTGTGCGATGAAACTTCGCGAATTGTTTCGGTCACTTCTTCTTCGGTTATTGAATCCAGTGAGGAAGTGGCTTCGTCGAATATTAAAAGACGAGGCTGACGAATCAATGCCCTTGCAATGGATAATCTTTGCTTTTCTCCACCTGAAAGTTTTAGTCCCCCTTCTCCAATCATTGTGTCTAGCCCTTTTTCAGCCCGACTTAGCAAACCATCACAGGAAGCCTTATGTAAAACATCGCGCAGTTGTTCGTCCGTTGCTGATGGGTATACAAACGAAATATTTTCCTTTATGCTACCCGAAAAAAGTTGAGTGTCCTGGGTAACGAATCCAATTTGATTTCTAAGGTCCTCAAAATTGATCGAGGTTTCATCCAGTCCGTTGTAAAGAATTTTCCCCTGTTGTGGTCGGTAAAGTCCAACCAGCAATTTCATTAATGTAGATTTACCCGAACCGGAAGGCCCGACAAAGGCAATAGTTTCTCCGGTTTGTATGGAGAAACTAATGTCATCTATAGCTTTTTGTTGTGCGGTTTGATGTTTGAAGCTAACATGTTTGAAATCCAGTTTTTTAATTTCTCCAAGGTGCAGCGGATGTTGCGGCTGTGGCTCCGGTGGTTTTTTCATCAGGGTCTCAAAATTGTTAAGCGATACTTCTGCTTCGCGATAGGAGAGAATAATATTTCCAATTTCCTGTAAAGGACTAAATACAAAAAAAGAAAAGAACTGCATAGTTACGAGCTGGCCTGGATCCATGCGATGCTGAAACACCATCCACAGCAGCATAAATAAAATCACCTGCCTAAGCGTGTTCACAAATGTGCCCTGAATAAAACTGATGCTCCTGATCCTTTTTACTTTAGTAAGCTCAAGACCTAAAATTTTAAATGTGTTTTTATTCAAACGTTGAACTTCCTGGTGGGTTAATCCAAGGCTCTTTACCAGTTCAATATTTCTAAGAGATTCTGTGGTTGCGCCGGCCAGGGAAGTTGTTTTACTTACAATTTCTTTTTGGATAACCTTCACTTTTTTACTCAGCAGGTTGGAAACAATAGTGAGGAGGAAGATTCCCCCAAAATAAATCAAAGGCAATAAAGGATGTATTGTTACTGCATATACTGCAACGAAAATGATCCCAACCAATACCGGGAATAAAACGTTTATAAAACTGGAGATAAATTTTTCAGTATCGGTCCGAACCTTGGTAAGAATGCTCAATGTTTCACCGCTTCTTTGATCCTCAAATTCCTGATAGGGTAGCTTCATCGCGTGTTGCAAACCGTCTGTAAATACGGTGGCACCAAATTTTTGAGTAACCAGGTTGAGGCAGTAATCCTGAAAGGCTTTGGCAATACGGCTCACCATGGCTACTCCAATAGATGCACCCAATAGAAGCGCAACCGGTCCGGTAAAATTCCAGAAGAACGGTTGATATGGTTTGGGATCTTTCCAATACTTGTATGCGAAGTTGATCACCTTACCGAAGATGATGGGATCAATTAACGAAAAGCCAATATTAACAGCAGCGAGGAAAAGTACCAGACCCACCAGCCATTTATAAGGTTTGAGATAAGTAAATAGAGTTTTCATACATTTTCTAATAATTCATTATCGGTCTATCTATCAAATTACATACAAATATCGGATATATGACAAGATTGCGTAACAGTGCGTTAGAGGCAAAAGCAACGGAACTTTTGCTGATGAAGTCATTCCGGTTAATTATATCGATACATTTGCATCCTGAAAAAATAAATGATTAGTGCTTAAGCCTTTAGTCTCTATAATAACTGTGGTTTACAATGGCGAACAATTTATAGAAGGAGCCATTCAAAGTGTCATTAACCAGTCATACACCAATATTCAATACATTGTTATCGATGGTGGGTCAACGGACAATACTATTAATATTATTAATAGGTATAAGGATCATATTGCCGTTTTCATTTCTGAACGCGATAATGGAATCAGCGATGCATTTAATAAAGGGCTAAAACAAGCTAAAGGTGAAATTGTTGGCATCCTGAATGCTGATGACTGGTATGAACTCGACGGTCTTGAAAAAGTAGTTACAAATCTCGGAGATAATGACGTTGTATATGGTGACCTCCGTTTATGGAAAGATGAAAAACCAGATGCCATTTTCAAAGGGGATCATGATTATTTAACCCGGGAAATGACCATCAATCATCCTACGGTTTTTGTGAGAAGAAAATGTTATGAGAAATACGGCGGATTCAGCATGGATTTTCGTTATGCTATGGACTACGATTTATTGCTGAGGCTTCGGGTTAACGGATGCAAATTTGCTTATGTGCCTTCTGTCCTTTCCAACATGCGGTGGGGCGGAGTTAGCGATAAGTACTGGTATCGTGCGTGCAGGGAATCACTCTTTATTAAAAATAAATACATGCCACAAAGACACTGGCTTAACCGCATGTATTTTGCCAAACATATCGCGGCCATTGCCATTGGTAAATCACTTCAATATCTGAAACTTGGAGCCCTGGTGAAATTGTATCGCAGTCATTTGTCGCCAATCAAAAAATTATACGAGTAGATTTTTTCCTGATTTCTTTTTTTCTGAAGCAAGCAGAAGAAGTGGAACAAAATTAAAAATTACAAGTCCATATTGTGCCTCCAGAATAGCTTCAGTAAAACAGAAAATTATTAGTCCGCAAACAATAATGGCCGCCGAAGAATTTCTTTGCCTCACAGACATAACGAATAAACTTCCAATTGCGATTAGAAAAAAAACAAGTCCTATGATCCCTGATTGAAGCGTCGTTTGCACGTACTGGTTATGGCAATTATAACCGAGATATCCTTTATTGAAATCTCCATCTCCCTGGTACATGTTTGAATCAATCATTCTCTGATTCAGCTCATGCTGACCGTCGCCCGGACTAACCCCAAATACCCACGCATGGTGCTTGTTGAGTATTTGATAAGAAAATCTCCAGAGTAATAACCTAAACTGTACCCCATTAAAATAAATTCCCTGGTTAAAATGATCCTGCTCGAATAGCATTGTCCTCCTGTCGCTTACATCCAAAAACCTCTTTTTAATGGGATTATTTGTGAAGACCACGATAGAGGTGAGTGCAACGAAAAGCGCTCCAATCATCCATCTGCGCGACATTGAATTTTTAGAAAAGAACTGTCTGCCTAAAAAATAAATAAAATAACATACAGTAATGACAATTAAAGTTTTTGATGAAAGCATGAACATCATGAAGGAAAAGAAAGCTGTAAGTAGAATCAGCAAATATTTTTCAGTCTTAGATTTTGAGGTTGCAATATCATGCTCCATCCAACACACAATGCAAATGAATAAGAAAAATGAAAAATGGACTGCGTGCTGAGAAAAAAGCTTTAATAAATCATGATAAAAAAATACAGACGAATCATGAAATTGACCGTATTGCCAGGATGCATATCCAAGAGAAATAATTGACACCAGGGCAAGCGCAATTCCAAACCATTTAATGAGAAATTTTCTTTTTGTATCGTTAAGAGACGCATAAGTAGAGAAAAGAAATGGTGCAGCAAGGATGCCCGCTTCCCTTGTAGCCCTTGTCCAATTATCCTGCGGAAAATTTGTATAAAGCAGGCCTGCTAATGAAATTAGTACTAAAGCGAGGCACGCGAGAAAATGGACAGAACGAAATGCATTTTTGAGATAGGTGGTATTTCTGGGACTTACCAAAGGAATTCCGACCAGTAAGATCAGGCTAACGCTATTCCCATACCTGAATGAACAACCCATGGTAATCAAAACCAGGAATAGCAGGTAATAAACAACCAGATCGTAAAAACTATTTTTGGCGAGCGGATTCTTCCATTGCATGCAATAAATAATTTTCCAACAAATTTACAATATGGTCCCAGCTGTAATCCCGTGAAATCTTATCAGCATTATTTTCTAACATGTACCTATAGTCGTCACGATTAATTTTCCTGTCGATAATCCTTGCAATATCTTCCGAAGTTGTAAAATAAAATGCATCAGATTCAAGAACAGACCTATTAAAGACATTGTCGTTTGCCACAATAAGAGCGTAGGATGCCATAGCTTCAAGCAATGAAGGGTTCGTTCCTCCAACTGAATGTCCATGAAAATAGAATCTGGAATAATACCTCAAACTATTTAATGCCTGGATATCGTAAACAGTTCCAAGGAATTGAATTTGTCTTGATGCATATTTTCTTTTCAAGTATTTCCCGTATTTATTATTTGTGCCTCCTATAATGATCAATACGGTTTTTGAAGCTGCAAGGAGGTGTCCTTTGATAATAGTTTCAATATTATTTTCGGGTTCCATTCTGGCAATCAACAAATCGTATCCGTGATGCTGCATATCCCATTGCCTGATATTAGTGTCGTCAGGGTTAGTTGCAAGGTCCGCCCCATACGCAATAAAGTTTGACTGTTTATTATACTTTTCAAGAAGATAATTTTGAATGCCTTTGGAATCTGCAATTAGATAATCGCTATGAAGTGCGGCCCATTTTTCTGCCCGTTGCAAAAAATTTTGAACAAGGGGTGAATATTTGCTCCGCTTCCATTCCAGTCCGTCCATATTTGTAATTAGAAGTGAATGTTTTGGAAAGAGGAAGGACCAAACACTACTACTCGTATAACCTAATTGGAGGATGATGTCAAATTTTCTTTTTCTGGAATCTACAATGCAATTGAAATCATAAAGAAATTGACCGACAGTTCCTACAGAATTTTCGGGATCAAAGCATCTGATGATGGACGCACCCTTCCAGTTTTTTTCTTTATAGGGATGAAGAGAAGAATTGTATACAGACACTTCATGACCTCTTTCAACAAGTGCCGGCGCAACAAATTCAGCGAATTGTTCAAAACCGCCATATTGATTTGGAATTCCTCTGGTGCCAATGATCCCTATTTTCATAATCCTTTATTCGATAAAACTATTTTGTATGCGTCCAAAGTTTTGAATGCAGCAATTTGCCAGGTATATTCCCTTAAAATTTTCTTTTGAAGTGTATCGCTAAAGCCCGCTTCAGACGCGCGTTCTATCGCCTCCCTTATTGAATCAGTCGAACCTGGCTCGCAATAAAATGCAAGATCTTCAAAATATTCCTTTGTATCTCCTTTATCAGTAATTACCACCCTGCATCCCATTGCTGCAGCTTCAAGCGAACTCAGGCCCGTTGTTTCAAACCAACTTGGTAATACATGAATTGAAGCCTGGCTATAGTATTGAAGAAGCTGCTCCTGTGGCAAATTATCTATGAACTCAACATTCGTTCCCGCGGCAATTTTGCATGCTTCGAAATATGACGCCTGATTGGCTGCGGGTGATCCAATTAGTGTCAATCTAAACCTTGAACCCTGAACTGATTTTATAAGATTCAACTGATTCTTTCTTCCTTCAATTCTGCCCACACAAATCACAAAATTTTCATCCCTTATTTTTTCATTATTCACGTTTTTGAATAATTGGGGGTCAATCGCATTTGGAATTACCCTGTAGCCTGCACTACAATGATAGTGAGCAATCAGTCTTTTATACTCGCTATGGGAATTTGGGAGCAGCATTGAGGCGTTGGACATAATTTTTTTTACTGCTCTTTTTTGGCCCAACCATATATACTCCCTGCTAATAATTTTCTCTCCTTTCAAAAAGTATCGTGCTAATACTTTGGCATATTCAATTGCATCTGAAGAAATGTATTTAAAAAACATGCCAACTATTCCCTTTCTTACTTTCTTTTCATATTCGCCATAATCGACAAAGATGGTTGAAACTAAATATGGCTTTTTCGATTTACGAATATGAAGTAAAATATCGGCTGGGCGAATAATATTGAAAAAATGCAAAAGATCATACGGCGCATAATCAATTATTTCATCGCATAGTCTTACATCTACGTCAACACCGAGCTCCCTCAGAGATGCGGCTGTTTGCAACAATTGCACTGTGTCGCCTCCTTTGTCCCTGAATAAACCCGATCTTGAAATAAATAAAATCTTCAACTGGAAATTTTTTCTGGTGAATCAATTTGTCAGGGCTGGTGAAGTGGAATCTATCGGAGAAAGTCTTTTCCCAAAAATTTTGCTCTTATCAAATTCAGTGAAGATCCATGAGCTGAAAGCCATGATCCAGATTACATATTCTGCAATATTGGTAATATAACTTCCCGTGAATTGATAAATCATTACAAAAAGAAAGAGGCATAGCCGATATAAATTCGAATAAACCTTTGTTTTAAAAAAAAGATAGATTTCGACCATGAGCTTTATGACAACTCCCAATATGCCATACGTTGCAAGTATATCTCCCAAACTATTGGGGATCGTCACCTGGTCCTGGGTAAAAGTTGGTGTTTCATAAAAATCTATGAAAAGTTGAAGTCCCAGCAATTTCGTTTGGCCAGGCCCACTTCCAAAAAGAATACTCTTATATGAGGCGATTTGCCATCCGAGATAGAAAGAATCAAATGTTCTGCCTTTGAAAGAAGTGTCTTTCCCGATAAATACATTCGACAATCGATGAAACAATATATTATCGGGATAAAATACAACCAGCATTGCAAAAACAAACAATGCTAACAGGAACACTGAAAGCAGGTATTTCGGAAAATTCCTTTTTAAAGTAAATAATCTAACATCTGACAGATATAAGAAACAAATACTCAAAATAAGTCCCATAATTATTCCGAAAGACAATGATAGAATCAGTGGCAGTGTTACCAGGAAAAAAATCAGGAACCCGCCTTTTGCCTTTATCAGCAGCATTTTGAGATAATAATAAATAGCTATTGGCACGAATAAAATGGAATAATAGGAAGGTTCATAGGTAAGCAATTTTAGACGGAGGGATTCATTTATGCCAGTGGTAATTGGACTTGTATACCAAAATCTGTCTACCAAAGATGGAATAGGAAGTGCAATAACTGCGAGGCCTAACAAGAAAATATTTATGATAAGCAGAGCTTCAAAAATAGATGGCAGATTTTTGCAATTTTTGAGAAATTGATAAAAGGCCATTCCAAAAACAAATACTGAAAAAAGTAAGAAATACGACCTGAAATAATATACAAAATTGACTCCATTCAGTAAATGAACTATCATGAATGGAACTGAAACTATAAAAAATAGCCAGACATAATTAAAAATGGGATAGCGATACAACCAGATTAGAAATAGGGGTGTAAGGATAGTTGTATATAACATTCCCTGCGGCAGCAGGAAGCTGTTGAAGAAAAAATAAAGAATCCCGACTGGAAGAAATTTATTTATTTTTCTTTGGTCGTCCATATTTAGAATCTATTTCTGGCATCCCTTAAAAAGAGAACCCTAAAATTTATTTATTGTTTCAATTACTTTTTCAATATCGTTTTGAGAATGAAAATATGATATTGGCAGACTTAATGTCGTATTATGAATTATTTCGGAGATAGGCGTGGGTTGGTCATCAATGATTCCAACCATTGCTCTTTGTTTGTTGGGCGGTACTGGATAATGGATTTCCGTCTTAATTTCATTTTTAAGTAAATAGTTTTTCAGATCATCACGTTTCGGGTGTCGAATATTGAAAATATGATAGACGTCAAAATAATCAGGATCAACAACAGGTTTTATGAAATCTTCTTTTAAACCTTCAACATATAATTTTGCGAGTGTTCTTTTATGCAATGTTATTTCATCCAGCTTTTTCAATTTAATCGAAAGAAATGCTGCCTGAAGTTCATCCAAACGCGAATTGAACCCGATAATTTCATTATAGTATTTTTTACCAGAGCCATAATTGCGCATAGCCGTGACTGTACGGTGACTTTGCTCATCATTTGTTGTGATGGCTCCTCCATCTGCTAAAGCTCCCAGGTTTTTGGTTGGATAAAAACTAAATGCTCCAAACTGACCAAAAGCTCCTGCTTTTATTCCTTTATAACTCGCTCCATGCGCCTGTGCACAATCTTCTATTATTTGCAAATCATGTTTTTTAGCAATGGCAATGATCTTGTCCATTTCGCAAACTTTGCCATAAAGGTGCACAACCAAAATTGCTTTGGTTCGCTTAGTGACCTTCGCTTCAATTAAATCGGGATCAATATTATAAGTGTGAATATCAGGTTCAACCAAAACCGGTACGAGCTTATTATGAACGATGGCGAGGATGGTGGCGATGTAAGTATTTGATGGAACGATTACTTCATCACCTTCTTTAAGATCAAAGTACCTTAATGCGAGAATCAATGCATCAAGTCCGTTTGCCACGCCGGCACAGTAACTCACACTACAATAATTGGCAAAGTCCTTTTCGAATTGCTGAACTTCTTTGCCAAGGATATACCATCCACTTTCAAGAACCGACTCAAATGATTTTCGGTAATCCTCGAAAAATGGCGCATTTGCCCTACCCAAATTTTCGTATTCAATCATCTTTTATACGGTTCAAATATATAATCGTTCTCGTCAAAGTACTCTGATGCAAGTACCATTAATATTGCGTCCTTACTAAAATGGTCCATAGTATGCCAGTCCCTTGTTTCCAGTATTAAACATTTGTTGGGCTGGTCAAGTACAAATTCTTCATGAGTTGTACCGTCGTCATTATGAATATGGCAGGTACCCTTAATGCAAATTGCCGCCTGGATAGTTGTTTTATGACGATGACCACCACGCACAGAATCATCTACTCCATAGATATAAAAAATCCGTTTTATGTCAAAAGGAATTACTTTCTCAATTACCGTGAGATTGCCGCGCTTATCCGTAAACGTTTTCAAATCGAGCAATTTTGCCATGCAATGTTTCTATTTTTTTGAGAAATGGTGAATATGATAATGTCGTTTGAAATTGAAATTGTTTCGATTAAATGGACCTGATTTTCCCAACCACATCAATACCAGTCTTTCCCTCAGGTAGCTCAATAATAATTTCTTTCTTGAAGGTGAATGGTCCTTCGCACCCTGCTTTTTGATTTTTACATAAGTTTCCGGTATCGTTGACGCAATTTTTGAAAGTTCCTCAGCATATGGGAAATAAAATATTTCTTTTACAGTTTCATCGAGATCATATAGAGTTCCGGTACAGGCAAAAGCATTATCTGTATAAATTTTCATACCATGAAAATGGAAAAATACTACTGGAAATGACGCTCCTGCTTTTTGATATCGAAGCTTTAAAACTTTTTCTTCATAATGAAACTCATACTGCTGTACATTCCAGGGTGCCACACCACCTCCAGGCTGTTCGAGTACATGAACGCCTTTGAATCGAATGGGCCAGTCATCCAGGTATTTTTGATCTCCGAATTTACCATCTTCCAACCTGGCATAGCACCATTCTATACATTTTTGCCTCCACCAATTTAAAACTGTTAGCCCGTCCCTGTCATTTTTGAAAAACATGAATTGCACGCAATAAATGCCGTGGTCTGTCTGATCATATTCGCTCGTAAACCTGTGTGAGGTGATCAATACAGATTCTCCATCCATCTCGTCGAGCAGTAATTGTGGATCATTATAGAAAATCATATCTGCATCTACATAGGTACATGAAGGCAAATGATATTTTTGAATGCAGTAAAGTATGATTGATGGTGTACAGGTCCAGCAATATTCAGCCACTGAACGGGTAGGTTTAACCTTTAGCAATTCCTGATCTTCAAATTCCTTCAACGAAATCGGAGTTAATGATTCAAGTCTTAAAGATGATAAGTATTCAAAACTTTGATCGTCGAAGGTGACAACATACAAATGGAATGCTGGTGAAACTCTTTCCAGGGACCTGTAAAGTGCGAGGCCACGGGTGAGATAATTGGAATCAAATAAAGTGCAAAAATTAATCATTGATTTTTGAAAAGAGTTTGTTGAATTGGCGTTTTAAAATAACAAGTGGAGTTTTTGGTTTTTCGGAATTTATCTTACTCCAGATTGCTTTTTTGCATTCACTGAATAAATCATCTTTATATCGCTGGATTCCCTGGTCAGCAAGTTCCAAAGCAAAACCATATTGGGCTTCAATCAATGCAAAAATAGTAAGCAGCAGCAGTTGTCGCTTATCCCTGCCCGTTGAGCGTAAATAAGTTACCTCTGCCCATCCTGGTGACTTCCTGATGATTCTTTTTGTAAACTTACCCCCAATTTGATCTGCATATTCCGGACTTATTCTTTGAACACCTTTAACGTCCATAGATGATAGCCAGAATTGCTTTCCCTGCATTTCTTCCATTAGTCTGAATAATTTATCCTCGTCTTTATATGCATCGATAATTCCCGGTTCGAATTCTGCAGCCAAAATATTATCTGAAATATTTGAAGATAAATTCCTGAAAAGTCTAAGGTCGGTACCCTGTGTATCTGTTTTAAACCAATCAACATAATTCAGTTTTAATTGATCCAATGCCTGAGCGATTGTCATTGATGGCAAAATGATCGTTTTTTCAACCTGGAAGAGCTTATTAAAAATCCAGGGTTTCAATTTTTCCGGATCTGGTTCAAGAAGACTCGAGCAAAAAGGTGACGAGGTTAAATGAAATGGAGCGTTCCCGGAGTTATCAATTGTAACGATTCTATTAAAAGAATACAATTTTTTGTAACCGCTTCCTGTTTGTTCTGTGATTTTGAATTCGCGGTCATCAGCATCAAAGGCAACGCAAATAGAATAAGGTGCAATACTTTTCCATTTTTGATTAATTTCTCCCGACGCACCAATATCGAAAAGCACGGGGGGTTGATTGGAAAATATTTCAGATTCCAGTATGGTTTTTATGATCTTCATTTAATTGGATTTGAATTTGGCAAGCATACCCCTGTACCTGATCGGCCGACCATCGAGAAATATCCTGGACTCATTTAAGAATTCCAGAACAATTTCATAGGGTCTGATCGCCGATATTACTTTTCCATAGTCAAGAAACCAGCAGGGATAAGATGCTTCGTATATAGAAGGCGGCACTTTTTGTACAGTAAGCCGATCCCTATTTTCGTAATTAAATGGTGTATCGTCAATGATAATATACGGGATCCCATATGATTTCAATTCGTCCAACAAATCGTAAGGGTTCTGCAGGTAAGGAATAGTGCAACCTAAAACAAGTAGATCGGGCAAACCATTTTCATGGATGTATTCTTCAATTGAATAATAAAATTTCAATTGTTCATTTTCAATAAATTCCTTTCCACACTTAACAAAATTTTCCTGTTCAACAACACCCCATTTCACGCTCTTCAATTTGTCTAAAAAAAGTTTATTCTGGAAAAAGGAAGTTCCAAGGGACCCGCCAAAATCAAGGACCTTAATGGTGCTATTATTCTGAGCGCTTACCCATAGGAGTGAGGAGAGCAGGGGCCATGAATATTCAATATGATCGAATATAACAGAATCCCTTTCGAACACGGCTTTTCCTTCTTTCACTTTCAGGGTAGACGCTTTCACTTTTTCAAGAATCAAATTGTCCGAATAACCAACACAATGACTCATCGCCTCCGTCCAGTTATTGTAGTCCCCACTCCAGCCATACCTGGAAGGAAGCCATTTTCGAACTAATATTTTAGCGTTTTCTATCAGACTCATTTTAATATCCCCATTTCAATAATTTTCTAAGCCTGCCCTTAATTCCCAGATGCGAATAAAAATATTTCGCCAGGTCTTTTCGGGCAACTGGTGACTCCTGGATCGGTATATCCGGAATAATAATTTTTTCAGTATATAAATCAGTCCTGGTTTCACTTTCTGATTGTTGGTGTGTTCCGCTTCCATCACTACCAATATTTATCACAAGTGATTTTGATGGATATAAAGTCAGTTTATCCTGCAAATATGCTGAAGCATACCAACGAATAGCCCAGGAATTCACTTTTCCTTCTATTTGTTTCTGCAGCATCCCTGAATAATCATAGCTTCCTTCAAAGTCAAAATCATAAAGCTTACCTGAATCCCGTAGTTTCTTCATAAGCTCTTTTCCATCCGGATTAAAAAGTTGCCACCCTCTTTTCCATGTGGCCCAGCCCCAGCAATCAGCTCCTCTTAAAAAAAATACCGGATCATCAATTGAAATTGGAGGGCAATATCCATGGATCGAGATAACATCATTACAGCCCTGGAATTTATTTAACCCCTGGTTCATGAAATCAAGAAAGTGAGGCGAACACACAAGATCATCTTCAATAACAATTACTGAACCATATGTGTTGACAGTAGACGTTACACCATCGATGATATTTTTACTCAAGCCATAATTTTCATCCCTTTCCACAATTCTTATGGATTTAAACCCCGAAATAGACTTCGCGTATTGTCTAACAGTTTCGGCTTCTTTCCTGGCCTCTTCATTTTTGGGCCCATCACAAAAAAGAATCAAATCAGAATCAGGGGACAATTCATTTTTTTGCAAAGCTTCTATACACCGCTGCAGATGGTCTGGCCGGTTATAAGCAAAAAGCGCTATCGGTGCGGGAGAATTCATTTAATTTTTTGGATGAGAGAAGTTTTCGAAAAGTTATAAGTATATGGAATTGGCCCGGGAAAATCTATTCTCTTCCAGTTTCCATTTTTGAAATTTGTTTTTTCAAAATAATACTCCCTGTCAGAATTGTCTATTATAATATATCCTCCATTCTTGATTTTAGCAGTTGCATGGGCAATGCAGGATGGCCTCGCTCTACCATCAACCATAATTATATCGAAGTAAGAATCCGGGAACTGGTCGATCTGTTTTACATAGTTCTCAAAATTTCTGCCCTTATAATTTTCATCGGAAGAGATATAATGATCGGGGTTTGCAAAATCTTTTTTATCAAAGGCATCATCAGGAACTGCTTCTGTAAGCCTGTAATCGACATTACTAATTCCCTTTTTTTCGAATTCGGATTTTAAAAGGTGGTACCATTCGCGATCGTGCTCTACAGAAATTACTTTTTTAACATGAGAAATCCAATAAAGAGTTGACCCGCCGGAACCATATTCGAATATTGTCATATCCGGCCTGAGAATATTTTCCAAAAAAGCTATGGATGGAAAAGTGATCCAGGGCCTTTTATCAACTACCGAATTTCTTCCGGGAGACATAGACCTGATCCAGGGTGAAAAATATTTCACTGGTTCCCAGATGGTTTTTAATCCTGGATATTTCAGAAATGTTTTGACTGAAAACTTTAAGTACAATATTGATTTTTGAAGTGCTCCCATATCAGGCCTGGACTATTTCTGAATTTAAATTTATCAAATGTCTGTTTGCATAATACTTCACCAGTAAATAGAAAACAATTAAGTAAAAAAGGTTTGAGGACAGATTCACTAACGCTGCACCATAAACGCCCCAGGCTGGTACCAAAATCAATCCCAGCCCAACACTTATTCCACAGGCTACTAAGCCGGCAACAGAAACCGAAAAGGTTTTATGGAAATAGATAAGGTAATTGCTAAAAAGAGGTGCCAGTGAGGCGATGATTTGAGTTATGAGCAGTATTGGCAAAATATAACTTACCTCAGCGTATTTCCGGGGGATTATTCCAGTTATCAGGAGTATCCTGAAACAAACCCACATTGCAACCCCGATTATGAGAAATATCCAGGTAAGCCGAAACACAAGTCTGTTTGTCTTTTGAAGATTCACCCTCAAATCTTTTTCTTTCATAAATAAAGGCACCCATACATTTTGAAGTGAAGCAAAAATGGTAGGAATAATGCTTGCAAAAGAAAATGCCAGATAATAATTAGAAAGCTCCCTCAGTGATCCATACTTTTCAAGAAAGAATTTATCGCTGAAATTGATAATGATTCCAAATATGGCAGATATCATGATTGGCAATCCCATCCTAAGTGCCGTGAGTGCCAGTTTCGAATCGAAATGATTGTAAAATTCGCGGATTAAAGATCCAACAAATACCAGGAATATGAGCAACTCTGAAAGATAAGTGAATTGGATTCTGGTTTGTACGGCATCTTTATCAATATAAATCAATGCGGCGAGAGTAATTAGATTGATGCCGATAATCCTGGTGAGGTTATAGCGTTTTACGATAGTAATTTTTTCGCTGGTGTAAAAAAAGTTAGTGAGCATAAAACTAAACACCGTCATTAACAGTGCGAGGAGTACAATAATTCTATAACTGTTATATTGAATTGAGTTTTTAAAAAGTATAAGCGTGAGTGGAAAATCCAGTCTAAATAGATAAACAGGCGCAACAATTAATATGAGCAAAACTATCAGTAATGAAAAAATGGTGAATAGGAGTGTTCCTTTTTCTTTTTCTGTTTTGCAATCATGGTAGAATTTGCTAAGCGGAACATACAGACCAAAATTCAAAACAATGGCAAAAGTTGTTATGATAGAAAGCAGGTAATTATAAAGCCCGTATTCTTCCTGGGTCATCAATCGCAAATAAATAGGAAGAAGGATGAACCCTGAGGCTTTTACAAGGATATCAATTCCGAGGATGGTGGTAAGCCTTTTTAAGAGCAGATTATTTCTATACTGTCCGGTCCAGTTTGATACAATCCTATTAACAATTGCCTTCATGATTCTTAGCTTCCCAGATATTTCATAGATGATTTAATGGATTTCATTTCAATTTCGTGAGGCATCATCGGTTGAATGCCTGCACTTTTATGGACCGCAGTAATGCAATTAAAAGTCCAGTAAGAAGTCCGATTCCGAGGCCAATTGCAACAGGAAATTTCAGGGACATTTCTTCAGGTTTCTCCGCTGCCTTAAATCCATCAATGAGAGTTACAGGCTCGGATTCGTTGTTTAACCAGTCCACCACTTTTTCTTTTTGTTTCGACAGATTGGCTGACTGTTCAAACAGGTCAGCGGGATTTGTTGCATTATTATAAAAAGTAGTAGCCGTTTTCGCACTTATCAAGGATTTACTATAATTCTCTTTTATAGTGTCCAGCCTTTTTTCTTCCATTTCTATATGCTCAAGCTGTGACTCATAAAAGGCTTTCTTGTCTTGTTTCTTTTTTTTCAGGTAGGCGTTGCTGTTAAGGTAACCGAACAGGGCATTCTGTAATGTATCCATTACCTGGTTATCGCGGAGATATACTATGATCTTAAAAGGTTGCCCCAGCAAAGTTGAAGTGTCTTTTTCGAGAGGCTCGTCCTGAATATTCGTTGTTTCCAATCGAATAATATCCCTGATAGAATGTTCCTGAACTTTTAAGGTGTAAGCGAGCCTGGCGTAGGATTTTGATTTTAGCAGGCTGTTCAAATTATTTATAATTTCATAATAAGTCCTCTTCGTAAGGTCATTGGATTTTAGAATCATTTGTGCCTGGTAATTTCCCGGATGCAAGATGAAATATCCAACTCCGCCAGCAGTGCCCAACAAAGCAAAGAGAAATACAATTGCTGCACTTTTTTTCAAAGATTTCCAGAGGAATGCGAAGCTTTTATAGACGAATACAAAAAAATCCAACACGGCATTCCTGACATCATTTAATGATATGAAGTCATTGTTTTGATTATTGTGTTCAGGCATAGAGAAAGGTGGTGGATTTTCGTTTTACCAATAACGTTAATCAGCATTCGATTTAGAGCCGCAAAAGTAAGGAATACCCGCTAGGTATATGGAATAATCGAGCCAAAATTCAATGACGACGAATGTTAGGTCACGTTGATTTTAGTCTAAAGATACTTCATGAAAAGGAGGGTTAAAAGTTTACCCTTACCACTTAAAAAAAATTGCTAATTAATCCTGATTCGAGAAAATTTATTTTATAAAGCAACGTTGTATGCGCACGCGAGGTCAGACTAAAAAAAGGGTATTGGGACCTTCACATTTCTTTAAATATTTTCTTAAATCTTCTAATTAACAGTAGTTCGAGGATTTTTTTTGTGAAAATAGGCGTTCTTTGCACGAGGTTTGCTACTAATATCTTGCTATAGTTCACCGGATACGATTGATTGGCCCTTAGACCTATAAAAAACAAACGGCAATGCTTACTAGTGGAACGAAAACTTTATCCTACAGGCCAAATTCTGAATTGAAGAATGGAGCGTATCTGAGAAACTATATCCAGAACAGGAAGTATTATTTGAGTTCAAAACGATTCTTCGACATAATCTTTTCTCTTCTAGCAACTATATTCATTCTTAGCTGGCTTATTCCTGTAGTAGCTATTCTCATAAAAATAAGTTCGCGCGGTCCGGTATTTTTTGTTCAAAAGCGGGTAGGCTTCCTTGGTAGATCATTCAATTGTCTGAAGTTCAGAACAATGGTGATCAATAATGAGGCTCATTCCAAGCAGGCCGTAGACAATGATCCCCGAATTACGAGGATTGGAAAATTTCTTCGATTATCCAATCTGGATGAATTTCCCCAGTTTTTGAATGTTCTAGCGGGCGATATGAGTATTGTAGGCCCCAGACCCCATATGTATAAAGATTGCTCCGAATTCTCTGCAGTAATTGAGAATTATCGTTTCAGAAATTTGTCCAAACCTGGAATAACAGGGTTGGCACAAGTAAAAGGATACAGGGGGCCGGCAAAAGATTTTGAAAGTATTTTCAGACGTTACCAATGGGACGCTTTTTATGTTCGCAATTCAAATTTTTGGTTTGATCTGCGTATAATCAGAAAAACAGCTGGTCAAACAATTTCTTTCATTTTCAAATCTTTTCTCCCCAAGAAAGATTCTCACGAAGAAGAACAGGAAAGATTTTATCGCAGATTTCTTTTACAGGCCCGGGAGAGAATGAACACCTTCCTATAATAAACTAACCGGCCCATCCTTCTCTATCAAGGCTTCTGTATTGGATGGCTTCCGCCAGATGTTCTGGCTTTATATCCTCACTGTTCCCTAAATCAGCAATAGTTCTGGAAACTTTTAATATTCTTTCATAAGCCCTGGCTGAAAGATTTAATTTTTGCATCGCTGTTTTCAAGAGATTTTCTCCCGCTTTATTAATTACGCAAACTTCTTTTAGAATTCTAATATTCATCTGTGCATTACAAAAAACGCCGGATTGAAATCTAAATCGCTCAGTTTGGGAAGCTCTTGCTATTATTACTCTTTCCCTGATCACAGAACTCGCTTCAGCCTGTATGTAGTTTGACAATTCTGAAAATGGCACAGGTGTAACTTCAACATGAAGGTCTATTCTGTCTAGTAATGGACCTGAAATTTTGTTCAGGTATTTCTGCACCATCCCCGGAGCACAGGTGCATTCCTTTTCAGGATGATTGTAATAACCACAGGGACATGGATTCATGGAAGCGATTAACATAAAATTTGCCGGAAAGTCGACTGCAAGTTTTGCCCTGGAAATGGACACTTTTCTTTCTTCCATGGGCTGTCTCATCACTTCCAGTACTGATCTTTTAAATTCGGGTAATTCATCGAGAAACAAAACGCCATGATGAGCCAAAGAAATTTCCCCGGGCTGGGGAATGCCCCCTCCTCCAACCAGGGCCACATCACTGATAGTGTGGTGAGGTGAACGGAAAGGTCGTTTACTGATTAGCGTTGCATTTTCGGGTAGCTTGCCGGCAACACTATGGATCTTGGTTGTTTCAAGTGCTTCGGGTAAACTTAATGGTGGTAAAATTGTTGGGAGCCTTTTGGCTAACATCGTTTTTCCTGCTCCGGGCGGACCTATTAATATTGCATTGTGACCACCGGCAGCTGCTATTTCCAGCGCCCGCTTAATATTTTCCTGGCCTTTTACTTCGCTGAAATCAAAATCAAAATCGTATTGAGAATGGAAAAATTCCTCTTCTGCATCTACTGTAACCGGCTGCAGAAATCCGGGATTATTAAAAAATGAAATCACCTGCGAAATATGACTTACTCCATAAACATCAATGCCGGATACCATTCCAGCTTCACGGGAATTTTGACCTGGAACAATCAATCCCTGGAAACCTTCACGTTTTGCGGTTATGGCTATGGGTAAAGCTCCCCGAATGGGTTGAATGGTACCATCCAATCCCAATTCGCCCATAATCATATAATTCTCTATTACGTCAAAACCGTGCATTTGCTCACTGGCGGCGAGAATTCCCAATGCGATAGCAAGATCGAAAGCACTGCCCGATTTTCGAATATCTGCAGGCGCCAGACTAATTACCAGTCTGGTCCTGGGCATCCGGTAGCCGTTTGATTTAATGGCACTTTCTATTCTTTGAATACTTTCTTTAACAGCATTATCAGGCAGGCCAACCAGCACTGTCTTGGCACCAGTAGCAAGATGATTCACTTCAATCGAAATAGGAATTGCTTCTACGCCGAAAACCGCACTACCAAAGGTTTTGATCAACATGGGACAAAGGTTAGCAGTATGAAATTAGTTATTTCACAACACGCTACCTGTGGAGTTTGTCTGTATTAATACCAGACATTAATGATAAAAAAGCGCAAAAACTCAGGGCTTTTCATCAATGGTTCCCTCTGCCAGTAAGTTTGTATTGGGGTCCAAAATGATTCGCTCTGGTTTTGCTGATACGGGAATTTGAATGGAACTGTTTTTTTCTTTTACCTGTATCGTTTTTATCTCGTTCTGCGAACCGTTAATTATTCCAAGTTCAAGTGGAAATTCAAAATCGGATTTTTGCGTTTGCTGAATATTTAGTTGAATCGATTTTGATTGATTATTGTAAGTCCAGGTAATTTTTAATTGTGGATGACCGGGTTGATAGAGCCACTGCCTGAAATATTGACCCAAATTTTGGCCACTCACTGATTCAAAAACTTTTTGCAGATCTTCAGTTGATGCGTTTTTCCCGGCGAATTTTCCATAATAGGTTCTGATTCCTTTCCAGAATATGCTATCGCCTAATTTTCCGCGAAGCATATGCAATACCCATCCACCCTTTTCATAGCTATTTGGGTTTAGCATGATCATATAATTAGTAGTGGATGTGTCTATAATTGGCGCGTACCTTTTTTGCTCATATGAAAAAACCTGTTTACGCTGAGCTTTCAATTCACTCTTTAATGTATCAGTTCCATAATGACTTTCCAAATAGGCATCGGTCATATATGTTGCGAAACCTTCGCTTAACCACAAATGGCTGAAATGTGTTTCCGAAGCAGAATTTCCAAACCACTGGTGAGCAATCTCATGCGCTAACAAGGATTCGGTCTTACGGTCTCCCTTAATTGTATTTTCATCATAGAAAATCGTA